>NZ_JBSGTG010000013.1:48023-255775 GCF_053607285.1 Streptomyces sp. NPDC055140
CGCACCACCGGAGTCGATTCCGGTGGAGTCCGCGCCACCGGAGTCGGCACCGCCCGAGTCCGTACCACCGGAGTCCGCACCGCTGGAGTCCGCACCGCCGGTGTTCGCACCACCGGTGTTCGCACCACCGGTGTTCGCACCACCGGTGTTCGCACCACCGCCGGAGCTGGCACCACCGCCGGAGCTGGCACCACCGCCGGAGCTGGCACCACCGCCGGAGCTGGCACCACCGTCGGAGCTGGCACCACCGTCGGAGCTGGCACCACCGTCGGAGCTGGCACCACTGTCGGAGCTGGCGCCACTGTCGGAGCTGGCGCCACTGTCGGATTCGTAAGCAGTGGTGTTGTCGCCACCGTCGACCGCCACGGACGCCGGTGCGGTCACGGACAGAAGCGCGGCGGCGCCGAACAGTGCTGCGGAAGCGAAACCTATGGAACGCACAGCGGATCCTCCAGACAGAAATACCCCCTGACTGTCGGAACGCTAGGTTCGGCGCAGGACCGCAGCGACCCGGGCGCCGCCGAACGGACCAGCCCCGCGGCGCTCGGCACGGGTCACGTTCAGTGACCGGCGAAGAGTTCCGTCACGAAGGCGTTGCCGAACTTCCCTGCCGGGTCCAGTTCTTTCCGCAGCCGCCGGAAGTCGGGTGCTCGCTCGTAGAGCGCGGCGACGGTACCGGGAGCCGCCGTCGTCAGCTTTCCCCAGTGGGGGCGCGCCCCGAGCGGCAGCAGCCGCTCCTCGATGGCGCCGATGACCGGGAGTACGTCGTCGGGTCGGCGCACCCACGTGAAGTGGAGGGCGAGGGATGCGCGGCCGTGGCTCGGGCTGAGCCACAGGTCGTCCGCGGCGACGGTCCGGATCTCGGAGACAAGGAGCACCGGGGCGATCCGGTCTCCGAGGGCGCGCAGGGCGGCCATCGCGTCGGCCGCCGCCTCGCGCGGCAGGAGCAGCTCGGACTGGAGCTCCTCTCCGTTGCTCGGGGTGAAGTCGGGCCGGAAGTGAGGAAGCCGCTCGTGCCACGGTCCTGGGACGCCCAGCTGTTCGGTGCAGAAGGCCGGTGGCATGCCGGGGACGGGGTGGCGCGGGCCGTCCGCGAGGAGCCCGCCCATCCAGCGGTCTCCCGAAGTGCCGGTCGGCAGCCGGTCGGTGCGGCGCTTCAGCCACACCGTGGCGGTGTCGGCGCGCCAGTCGGTGAACGCGCTGACGCTGTACGCGGCGCCGAACACGGCGTCGAAGTCTTCGGCGATCCGGTCGAGCGGCACGTCGTCGTACACCCACTGGGCGACGTCGAACGCGGGCTCCACGGCGAGGGTCATGGCGACGACGACACCGAGCGCGCCGAGGTTGACGACGGCGCCGGGGAAGCGGTCCGGGTCGGAGGCGCGGTTCAGCGTCGTCCGCGTGCCGTCGGGGCCGATCAGCTCGATCCCGCTCACGGCGGAGGCCAGACCACGCAGTGTGTCTCCTGAACCGTGCGTGCCGGTGGCGCACGATCCCGCGACCGAGATGTGCGGCAGCGAGGCCAGGTTGGCGAGAGCGAGACCCTGCGCCTGGAGCGCCGAGGCCACCTCCGCATACCGCATGCCCGCCGAGACGCTCACGGTGGCGCGGTCCTCGGACACCCGCACCCGGCGCGCGAGCCCGTCCAGGAGGACCAGGTCGCCGTCCGTGTCCGCGATGCGGTTGAACGAGTGCCCGCTGCCGAGGACCCGTACCTTCTCGGCGGAGGCGACGGTCCGGCGCAGGTCGTCCTCCGACGCCGGACGGTGGACCCGCGCCGGGCCGAAGGTGACGTTTCCCGCCCAGTTCCGCAGCGGTGTACCGGTCGCCGGCATACGCATGTCCGTTCTCAAGAGGTTCGCGTCTCAGGTCCCGAGGGGGTTCAGGTCCCCAGTCTCAACGAGTTCGCGTCTCAAGGAGTTCGCGTTCAACTATTTCGACTTCGATGACGCATGTTGCGAAAACTAGAAGGATCTTGCCGGTGCGTCAAGGCGCGGAGGTCCGCTGATCCCCTTGCCCCCTCTCACCCCCTAGAAGTTACGATCCGTACCGTGAACTCCTCAGCGGTGCAGAAGAAGCAGAGGCCGGCGTCCCAGGAGGCCCCCGAGGCCGGCACGGCGACGCTTGCCGAGATCGCCCGCGAAGCGGGAGTCTCCGCTCCGACTGTTTCGAAGGTCCTCAACGGCCGGGCCGATGTCGCTCCGGCCACCCGCGAGCGGGTCGAGGGACTGCTCCGCCGCCACGGCTACCAGCGCCGCAGGGCCAACACCACGGCCATCCCCCTCCTCGAACTGGTCTTCCACGAGCTGGACAGCTCCTGGTCGATGGAGGTGATCCGCGGCGTCGAGAACGTCGCCCGCGAGGAGGGGCTCAGCCTGGTCCTGTCCGAACACGCCGGGCAGCTCAGCATCGGCCAGTCCTGGGTCGACGGCGTCCTCGCCCGCCGTCCCACCGGCGTGATCCTCGTCCTGTCCGGGCTCGACGCCGCCCAGCGCGCGCAGCTCACCAGCCGCGACATCCCGTTCGTCGTGATGGACCCGGCGGGCGACCCCGGGGAAGACGTGCCCGCGATCGGTGCCACGAACTGGCAGGGCGGCCTGGCCGCCACCCGGCACCTGCTGGAACTGGGCCATCGCCGTATCGGTGTGATCGCCGGCCCGGCGGGGATGATGTGCAGCCGTGCCCGGATCGACGGCTACCGGGCGGCCCTGGAGACGGCCGGGGTGGCGTTCGATCCCGCGCTGATCCGCGAGGGGACCTTCCATCACGAGTCCGGCCACGCGGCCGGTCTCGAACTGCTCGGCCTGCCGGACCGGCCGACCGCAGTGTTCGCCGGCAACGACCTCCAGGCGCTCGGTCTCTACGAGGCGGCCCGCGAGCTGGGCCTGCGGATCCCGGACGACCTCAGCGTCGTGGGCTTCGACGATCTGCCCCTCGCCCGCTGGGTGGGTCCGCCGCTGACCACCGTCCGCCAGCCCCTGGTCGAGATGGCCGAGGCCGCCGCACGGCTGACCCTCGACCTGGCACGGGGCAGGAAGCCCCCGACGCTGCGCATGGACCTGGCGACCCGTCTCGTCGTGCGGAGCAGCACGGCGCCGCCTGCCGAGCGGTAGCCCTCGCCACGACGCTCATCACCCCTCACGCCCGGCGGCGATCTTCGAAACTGTCGGTGCGCATGGTCCGCGCGCCCTTCGGCGGCCAGAACCGCGCCGCCCCGTCGCCGTGCCCTTTCGCTACAAGGGCCGACCTGCGCCGGGCGCCCCACCGATAACGCTTCAGAAACCCGCACTCCGAGGGTTGACCACCCCCTCGGCGCGCCTTAGCGTCACACCGCCCAGCATATTTCGCTCTCTTGACCGACACTTTCGAGAGGCTCCAAAGATGAAGACACCCGCACGGATCTCCCGCGCCGTCGCCGCAGGTGTGGCGCTCGCCCTCGGTCTGACCCTGTCGGCCTGTGGCGGCGGCTCCTCCGACTCGGCAGGCGGCGGGGGCTCCGACAAGATCCACGTGCTGGTGTACGGGGACGCGGCCAACAAGGTCGAGAAGCAGCTCGTAGCCACCTTCAACAAGACGTCGAAGGTCAAGGCGGTCCTCGACACCATCCCGGGCGCCGACTACCAGCAGAAGCTGCAGACCATCATCAGCACCCCGCAGGCCCCCGACATCTTCTTCAACTGGGGCGGCGGCAGCATCAAGCCCTTCGTCGACGCCGACCTGCTGCTGCCGCTCGACGACTTCATCAAGGAGGACCCGGCCCTCAAGTCCAGCTTCCTGCCGTCGGTCTTCGACAGCGCGTCGGTGAACGGGAAGCCGTACGGCGTCCCGATGCGCGGCACGCAGCCGGTGCTGCTCTTCAACAACAAGAAGGTCCTGGCCGACGCCGGTGTCACGCCGCCCAAGACCTGGGACGACCTGCTCGGCGCGGTGAAGACGCTCAAGGCCAAGGGTGTCACCCCGATCGCGCTCGGCGGCGGCGACCAGTGGCCGACGCTGATGTGGTTCGAGTACCTCTACGACCGCGTCGCCGGCCCGGAGGTCTTCCAGAAGGCGCTCGGCGGCGACAAGAGCGCCTGGGAGAGCGCGGGCAGCAAGAAGGCGCTGGGCATGATCAGGGAGCTCGTCGACGCGGGCGCCTTCGGTACCAACTACGACTCGGTCAAGTTCACCGACCAGGGCTCGCCCACGCTGCTCGCCACCGGCAAGGCCGGCTTCGAGCTCATGGGTTCGTGGGAGTACTCGACCCAGCAGGACTCCCACCCCGCGTTCGCCAAGAAGGACCTCGGCTACTCCTCGTTCCCGACGGTCGCGGGCGGCACGGGCGACGCCGGCAACCTCGTCGGCAACACCAACAACTTCTACTCCGTGATGAAGAAGACGAAGCATCCCGAGGCCGTCGCCGCGTTCCTGAAGCTCCAGTACTCCGACGAGTTCGTGAAGGCGCAGCTGGGCATCGGCAACCTGCCGACCACGACCAACACGGAGAAGTTCCTCGGCGCCTCCGCGAGCCCGGCGTACTCGAAGTACCAGTTCGACCTCGTCAAGAAGGCCCCGTCGTTCCAGCTCTCGTGGGACCAGGCCTACCCCCAGTCCGCCTCGACGCCCATGCACCAGGCGGTCCAGCAGTTCGTCAACGGCGGGCTCGACACCGACGGCTTCATCAAGGCCATGCAGGCCTTGCCCACCGCGTGAGACCTGGTACCGAGATGACCACCACCGTCACCAAGGCCGCGGTCGTCGCCGAACGGCGGACCGTCAAGCGGCGCACCGGTGGCGTGGGGCGCCCGGGCTTCGCCTGGGCGCTGCCCGCCACCGCGTTCTTCGTCCTGTTCGCCGTCGTCCCGCTCGTCCTCGTCGCCGTGCTGTCGTTCACGAGCTGGAACGGTCTGGGCTCGCCCCGGTTCGCCGGGCTCGACAACTGGACCAAGCTCTTCGACGACCCGGTGATGCTCAACAGCCTCTGGCTGAGCGTGCTGATCACCGTCCTGGGCGTGCTCGTCCAGACGCCGCTGAGCATCCTGCTCGGCGTCTGGGCGGCGGGCCGCCAGCGCAACCGCGCGATCCTGTCCGCGATCTACTTCGTCCCGCTGCTGCTGTCCGCCACCGCGGTCTCCGTCCTGTGGCGCACCCTGCTCGACCCCAACTTCGGTGTGCCGTCCCAGGCCAAGTGGCTCTTCGGCGACGGCAATCTGCTCGGTATGCAGAGTGGGGCCATCGGGGTGCTCGTCCTCGTGGGCGCCTGGCAGTTCACCCCGTTCCACACCTTGATCTACCAGGGCGCGGCGCGGGCCATCCCCCAAGTCCTTTACCAGGCGGCGCAGATCGACGGGGCGGGCACGGTGCGCCAGTTCTTCCACATCACGCTGCCTCAACTGCGCAACACCATGATCACGTCGATGATCCTGATGGTCGTCGGCGGCCTCACCACGTTCGACACCGTCCTGATCCTGACCCAGGGCGGCCCCGGCACGGACACCACCATCAGCGCCTACTACATGTACCAAAAGGCCTTCAAGAGCTTCGACTTCGGCGCGGGATCGGCCATCGCGCTGCTCCTGGTGGTGGTCGCGACGGTCATATCTCTCATCGTCGTACGGGTCTCGGGCTACGACAAGATGCGCAGCTCGGTGGAGGGCCTGTGAGCAAGCAACGCCCCAACTACCTGGCGGGCCTCGGCTCCGTGGTCTGGCTTCTCGTCGTCGGCGCACCGCTCTACGTCCTGGTCTCGGCGTCCGTGCAGTCACGCACGGACTACGGCGCGAGCGGTCCGCTGAGCCTGCCGCGGCACTTCACGCTGCGGAACTACGTCGACGACTTCTCCACCGGCTTCGGCCGGTACTTCCTCAACACGGTGATCGTGACCGTGTGCGTGGTCGCCATCGTCCTCGTGGTGGTGCCGCCGCTGTCGTACACCATCGTCCGCAGCCGCGGCCGCGTCACGACCGCCGTCTTCCGCCTCTTCCTGCTCGGTCTCGCCATCCCCGCACAGGCGGTGATCGTGCCGATGTTCTACGTCATCAGCAAGGCGGGACTCTACGACAACCTCATCGGCGTCATCCTGCCGACCGCCGCCTTCTCGCTCCCCATGTGCGCCCTGGTCCTGACCGGGGTGATGCGCGACATCACCCCGGATCTGTACGAGGCGATGGCCATCGACGGCGCCTCCTCGTGGCGGGTGTTCGGTCAGCTCGTGCTCCCCCTGTCGCGGGGCGGGCTCTCGACGATCGCGGTCTTCTCCGCCCTCCAGGCGTGGAACGGCTTCCTGTTCCCCCTGGTGCTCACCCAGTCCGATTCCACCAAGGTGATCACCTTGGGGCTCTACAACTTCCGCACCCAGTACGGCATCAACGTCCCGGGGCTGCTGGCCGCCGTGGTCCTGTCCATGGTGCCCGTCCTGCTCGTCTACCTGTTCGCCCGGCGCACCCTGGTCCAGGGGCTCATGGGCGTGGGAGGAAAGTGACCCACAACGTGGCCGTAACGACAGACTCCACCACGCCCCTGTGGCGCGACACGACCCTCGACCACGAGACGCGCGCCGCCGCCCTCGTCGCCGAGATGACCCTCCCGGAGAAGGTCGCCCAGCTGTTCGGCGTGTGGGTCGGGGCGTCCGACGAGGGCGGCGAAGTCGCCCCGTACCAGCACGAGATGGAGGAGGTGGTCGACCTCGAGGCGCTGCTGCCGCACGGCCTGGGGCAGCTCACCAGGCCCTTCGGCACCGCCCCCGTCGACCCCGCCCTCGGTGCGCTGTCCCTGCTGCGCACCCAGCGCCGCATCGCCGCGGGAAACCGCTTCGGCATCCCGGCCGTGGCCCACGAGGAGTGCCTCGCGGGCTTCGCCGCCTGGGGCGCGACCGCCTATCCCGTCCCGCTCTCGTGGGGCGCGACCTTCGATCCGGCGCTGGTACGGCGCATGGCCGGGGCCATCGGGCAGGACATGCGTTCGGTGGGTGTGCACCAAGGGCTCGCCCCCGTGCTCGACGTCGTGCGCGACGCCCGGTGGGGCCGCGTCGAGGAGACCATCGGCGAGGATCCGTACCTCGTCGGAACCCTCGGCACCGCCTACGTCCAGGGCCTGGAGTCGGCCGGGATCGTCGCCACCGTGAAGCACTTCGTGGGCTACTCCGCCTCCCGCGCGGGACGGAACCTCGCGCCCGTCGGCATGGGGCCCAGGGAGCGCGCCGATGTGATGCTGCTGCCGTTCGAGATGGCACTGCGGGAGGGCGGCGCCCGCTCGGTGATGCACGCCTACACCGACACGGACGGCGTCCCGTCGGCAGCCGACGAACAGCTGCTCACCGGGCTGTTGCGGGACACCTGGGGCTTCACGGGGACGGTGGTGGCGGACTACTTCGGTGTCGGGTTCCTCAAGACCCTGCACGGTGTCGCCGCCACCTGGGGCGAGGCCGCCGGAGCCGCGCTGAGCGCCGGGGTGGACGTGGAACTGCCCACCGTCAAGGCGTTCGGGCAGCCGCTCCTCGACGCGGTCGCGGACGGTCGGGTGTCCGAGGCCGTCGTGGACCGCGCGCTGCGCCGCGTGCTCGTGCAGAAGGCGCAGCTGGGCCTCCTCGACACCGGATGGGACGCGGTGCCGCCGGCGCTGGCCGGTGCCGACCTCGGGGACCCCCAGGCGCTGCGCGGAACCGTGGCCCTCGACACCGCGGACCGCCGCGCCCTCGCCCGGGAGGTCGCCGAACAGGCCGTCGTACTGCTCCGCAACGACGGCACACTCCCCCTGGCCCGGCCCGCCAGGATCGCGGTGGTCGGCCCGACTGCCGACACCGCGACGGCCGTCCTCGGCTGCTACGCGTTCCCGGTGCACGTGGGCGCCCGGCACCCCGAGATACCGGCCGGGATCGAACTGCCCACCCTGGTCGAGTCGTTGAGGGCCGAGTTCCCCGACAGCGAGGTCGTCACCGCGCCCGGGTGCGGCATCGACGACACCGGCACCGACGGTTTCGCCGAGGCCGTGGAGCTGGCCCGTGGCGCCGACGTCGTCGTCCTCGCGCTCGGCGACCGCGCCGGCCTCTTCGGCCGGGGCACCAGCGGCGAGGGCTGCGACGCCGACTCGCTCGCGCTGCCGGGCGTGCAGGAGCAACTCCTCGACTCGCTCCTGGACGCCGGCACACCGGTCGTGGTGACGCTCCTGTCGGGTCGCCCGTACGCGCTCGGCCGTGCGGTACGGGAGTCGGCCGCCGTCGTCCAGTCGTTCTTCCCCGGCGAGGAGGGCACGCCCGCGATCGCCGGTGTGCTCAGCGGTCGGGTCGCCCCGTCGGGACGGCTGCCCGTGAGCATCCCGAACGGCCCGGGCGCCCAGCCGTCCACGTATCTGGCGGCGCGGCTCGGGCAGGCCAGCGGGGTGTCGAACATCGACCCGACTCCGGCGTTCGGCTTCGGGCACGGACTGACCTACACGTCGTTCGACTGGTCCGATCTCACCGTGGAGCGCGCGACGGTCGGGACGGACGGCGAGGCCGAACTCGCCCTCACCGTACGGAACTCGGGCGACCGGGACGGCACCGAGGTCGTGCAGCTCTATCTGCACGACCCGGTCGCCTCGGTGGTGCAGCCCGTCCAGCGGCTGGTCGGGTTCGTGCGCCTGGCACTCGCGCCGGGGCAGGCCGCGCGGGTCGGGGTGACGGTGCCCGCGGACCTCGCGTCGTTCACCGGGCGGGACGGTCGGCGGATCGTCGAACCGGGCGAACTGGAGCTGCGACTCGGCGCGTCCAGCACCGACCTCCGGCTGACCGCGAAGGTGACGCTCACCGGTCCCGTGCGGGCCGTGGACCACACCCGCAGGCTGCACGCCGACTTCGGCGTCACCGCGCCCTGAACCAGCCGTGGCCCGTACCTTCCTGGAAGGTACGGGCCACGCCTCACGGGCGCGCTACCAGATGCGCACGCGGTCCGCCGGGTCGAGCCACAGGCCGTCGCTGTCCGACGTGCTGAACGCGTCGTGGAACTCGTCGAGGTTGCGCACGATGTTCGCGCGGAACTCCGGCGGCGAGTGCGGGTCGATCGTCAGGTACTGCTGCTCCTGCTCCTTGCGCCGCTTGGTGCGCCAGCAGTAGGCCCAGTTGAGGAACAGGCGCTGGGAACCGGTGGTGGCCTCGTGCTCCGGCGACGGGGTGTCGCCGAGCGAGATGACGTACGCCTTGTGGCCGATGGTCAGGCCGCCGAGGTCGCCGATGTTCTCGCCGACGGTGAGCGCGCCGTTGACGGACTCGCCGGGCAGGTTGCGCGGCGAGAAGCCGTCGTACTGCTCGATGAGGGCCTTGGACTTGGCCTCGAAGGACGTCTTGTCGGAGGCGGTCCACCAGTCGTTGAGGTTGCCCGCGCCGTCGTACTGGGCGCCCTGGTCGTCGAAGCCGTGGCCGATCTCGTGGCCGATCACGGAGCCGATGCCGCCGTAGTTCTCGGCCGGGTCGGCGTCGGGCGCGAAGAACGGCTTCTGCAGGATGCCCGCGGGGAAGCAGATCTCGTTGGTGCCCGGGTTGTAGTACGCGTTCACGGTCTGCGGCAGCATGAACCACTCGTCGCGGTCGACCGGCGAGCCGATCTTGGTGAGCTCGCGGTCCGTCTCGAACGCCGCGGCCGCCTGCGCGTTGGCGAGCAGGTCGTCCGCGGTGACCTGGAGCTTGGAGTAGTCGCGGAACTTGTCCGGGTAACCGATCTTGGGGCGGAACGTGGCGAGCTTCTCGTACGCCCGCTCCTTCGTCTCGTCGGTCATCCAGTCGAGCTGGGCGATCGACTGGCGGTAGGCCTCCAGGAGGTTGGCGACGAGCTCGTCCATCATCGCCTTGGACGCCGGCGGGAAGTGCCGGGCCACGTACTCCTTGCCGACGGCCTCGCCCATCGCGCCCTCGACGAGCGCGACGGCGCGCTTCCAGCGGGCGCGCAGCTCCGGGGTGCCGTTGAGCGTGCGCCCGTAGAAGCCGAAGTTGTTCTGGACGAACGCGTCCGAGAGGTACGGCGCCGAGGCGCGCAGCACGCGCACCAGCACCCAGTCGCGCCACTGCTCGATCGGGAACTCGGTCAGGACCTGGGAGAGGTGGGCGAAGTACGAGGGCTGCCGGACGCAGGTCTCGGCGATGGTCACGTCGGTGCCACCGAGCCCGGCGGCGTAGCCGTGCCAGTCGAACTCCGGTGCCAGGGCCTTGAGTTCGTCCAGGGCGGTGAGGTTGTACGTCTTCTGCACGTCACGGGTCTCGGCCCGCTCCCAGTGGCCCGCGGCCAGCTTGGTCTCGATGGCGAGGACCGTCCGCGCGGCGGCCGCGGGATCGGCGTGCTCGGCGAGCGTCAGAAGATCGGTGAGGTAGGTGACGTACTTGTCGCGGATCTCGGCGAACTTGTCGTCCCGGTAGTACGACTCGTCGGGCAGGCCGAGGCCGCCCTGCACGACGTTGACGAGGTAGCGGTCGGAGTTGCGGTCGTCGGTGTCGACGTACGACCCGAAGAGGCCGGAGCCGCCGACGCGCTCGAAGCGGCCGAGGAACATCGCGAGGCCCCGGAGGTCGGCGATGGCCGCGACCTCGTCGATCAGCGGGCGCGCCGGCGCGAGACCGAGCGCCTCGATGGCCTGCTCGTCCATGAAGGAGGCGTAGAGCGCGGCGATCTTGTGCGCCTCGCCGGTGTCGGCCGAGGTCGACTCGGCCCCTGCCGCGAGTTCCTCGATGATCGCCTTGACCTGCTCCTCGGCGGTGTCGGCGAGCTGCACGAAGGGGCCCCAGCTCGAGCGGTCCTCGGGGATCGGCTCGGTGTCCAGCCAGTGGCCGTTGACGTGGCCGAACAGGTCGTCCTGCGGCCGGATCTCGGGGTTCATACCCGGGCGGGCGTCATCAAGAATGCTCATCGAGGCAGCTTATGCGAGGCGCGGCCGGGACGTTTCGCAATCCCCGGGCCCGGTCCGACACGATAGGGAACGAACATGTTCGTTATAAACTTGTTCGTGACGAACATGTTCGTTACCTTGATGAGGAGGCTCCCGGAACGGCGGGCGCCCCCATGCGAAGGAGCACGCCATGACCACCACGACCCACCACCCCATCGCGATCGTCGGCGCAGGCCTCGGCGGCCTCGTCCTCGCGCGCGTCCTGCACCTCGGCGGCGTCGAAGCGGCCGTCTACGACCTGGAGGCCTCCGCCGCAGCCCGCCCCCAGGGCGGCATGCTCGACATGCACGTCGAGTCCGGCCAGGCCGCACTGCGTGCCGCGGGCCTCCACGAGGAGTTCCTCGCCGCCATCCACCCGGGCGGCGAGGCCATGCGAATCCTGGACCAGCACGGCACCGTGCGCATGGAGGAGAGCGACGACGGCGGCACCGACGGCCGGCCGGAGGTCAGCCGGCACGATCTGCGCGACATGCTGCTCGCCTCGCTGCCGGAGGACACCATCCGCTGGGGCGCCAAGGTCACCGGCGCCCGCCCGCTGACCGGGGGCCGCCACGAGGTGACCCTCGCATCCGGCGAGACCTTCACGACCGACCTGCTCGTCGGCGCCGACGGCGCCTGGTCCAAGGTCCGCCCACTGCTCTCCGACGCCCGCCCCGCCTACTCCGGCATCTCGTTCGTCGAGGCGTACCTCGACGACGCGGACACCCTTCACCCGGAGAGTGCCGAAGTCGTCGGCGGCGGATCGCTGTTCGCGCTCGGGGACGAGAAGGGATTCCTCGCCCACCGCGAGAGCAACGGCCGGCTGCACGTCTACTGCGCGCTGCGGGTGCCCGCCGACCGGTTCACCACCAGCGGCATCGACTTCACCGACACCGAGGCGGCCAAGGCCCGTATCCTCACGTCCTTCGACGGCTGGGACGAGGCATTGCGCGGGCTCATCGGCGACGCCGACGGCGCGCTCGTCCCGCGGCCCATCCATGCCCTGCCCATCGGACACCGGTGGGACCGGGTCCCGGGTGTGACCCTGCTCGGCGACGCCGCGCACCTGATGTCGCCGTTCGCCGGCGAGGGCGCCAACCTGGCGATGCTCGACGGCGCCGAACTGGCCGCCTCGATCCTGGCGCACCCCGGTGAGACCGAGAAGGCCCTCACCGTCTACGAGGAGGCACTCTTCCCCCGCGGCGAGCACGCCGCGGCCGGGTCCGCCGACAACCTCGACGTCATCTTCCACCCCGACGCCCCGCAGGGCCTGCTCGACATGTTCGCGTCCTTCCGCGAGGAGGCGGAAGCCCCGGGAACGGGTTCGTGACGAACTTGTTCGTCACGAACCCGGCTCGTTACGGTGAGCACGTGTCCCCCCAGCCCGCAGCACCCCGCAGCCGCCGAGAGCGTCCGGCCAAGCCCGCCCTGACCCGGGACGGCATCGTCGCGACCGCGGTCGCGATCATGCGCGACGAAGGCCTCAAGCGCGTCACCATGCGCCGCCTGGCGCAGGAGCTCGACACGGGTCCGGCCTCGCTCTACGTGTACGTGCGCAACACCGCCGAGCTACACGCGGCCATCCTGGACGAGCTGCTCGGCGCGGTCGACCTCTCCCCCGCCACCGCTCCGGGTGACTGGCAGGACCGACTGGTGCGGATCCTGACCTCGTACACCGCGGTGTTGTTCGAGCATCCGAGCCTCGCCCGGTCGGCGCTGGTGGCGATGCCCTCCGGCGAGCACTACCTCGACCTGGCCGAAGCCCTCCTCGCGCTGCTCGCCGAGGGCGGCATCCCGGACGCGCAGGCCGCGTGGGGCGTGGACGCCCTTCTGCAGTACGCCACTTCGACCGCGGCCGAACAGTCCACCCGCGACCGGGACGAGGACGCCCCCGGCGACTGGGACGCGCTGACGACCGCGCTGCGCGACGTGTCCGCGACGACCCACCCGCGCCTCGCGGCGCTCGGCGACGAGCTGTTGTCCGGGCCGGGCGAGGCTCGCCTCGGCTGGGGCCTGCGGGTACTGATCAACGGGATGCCGCACACACCCAGGCCGTCCACCACCGACGCTCCGTGACCCCCCCACCAGCTGTCGCGGCAGGTCAACGCGTCGCCCTGACATCCAGGCGCACGGTCAGCCGGCGGCCGGTCATGCCTTTCGCGGCGGTCACACCGAACGCGTAGCGGTCCACGACGGCCGACGCCACGACCGCCAGACGGCGGCCCTCGACCGTCACACTCTCGACGGTGACGTCGATCGGCCGGCTGACACCGAGGGCGGTCAACTCCCCCGTCAGGACTGTCCCGTCGGAACCGACCTCGACGCCGTCGCCACGGAACGCGAACTCGGGATGGGTGGCCACATCCAGGTAGTCGGCCGACCGTACGTGTTCGTCGCGGCGCGCCACACCCGACTCGAACGTGTCCGCTCCGATCCTCACGTCCACCGTGGACTTCTCGACAGGTCCGGCCACGTCGATCCGTCCCCGCGTGATCCGGAGGCTCCCCCGCACCGGGAACAGACCGAAGACCGTGCGCATGCGGAAGTTCACGCTCGACGCCGCCGGATCGATCTCGTACGTGCCGCTCTCCGGCACAGGATGTTCTCCCACTCGCGATGCCACCATGACCTCCGTCGGTCTCGACGCCGCCGGCGCGGCGGCTGACCTCAACATGTCAGGTGGCGGATGGCACGCGGCAGAGCGAGATGTCGTCGCCCGGCCGGTACAAATGTCACTGCCGACGGCCACCGAACAGGCGTCACGTCCACCGATGCGACCGACGGCCATCCCACGCAGAGGTGTTCCCCTCATCCGGGTCCGACACGCCAAATCCGGCCCTGACGGCCGTACATGGTGCCACCTCACCGACACTGCGCAGGGGCAATGCGCCGAAGGAGCGTGCACAAGTGTGTGTGGTGTGAGTACCCTTCGGCACCAACACACAGCCCCACACAGCCACAGGAAGCGGGCAGTCATGTCGGACAGCAACACGCTCAAGTCCCAGTACTCCGCCCAGGTGGAGGCCGACCTCGAGCGCAACGCGAAGGAACAGGAACGCGTCGCCGCCGAGTTGGCCGCACTTCAGGAGCAGCTCCAGACGCTTGACCACGACCGCACCCTGCTGGCGGGAATGCGCGAGGCACTCTCGAGTCAGGGCACGGCGGCGGTGGCCGAGGTGGCGCCGGTAGCGCCGAAGGCGGAGTCTCCCGTCGAACTCCCCAAGGCACGCAAGCCGAAGGGCGAGAGCGCGGCACCCAAGCAGCGCGCGAAGAAGGAGGCCGGCAAGAAGCCCGCCGCGAAGAAGGCGGCCACCGCCGCGCAGGCCCGCACCCCCGGCTCCCCCACCCTGCGGGAACTGGTCCTGAACCTCATCACCACGAGCACCGAGCCGCGTTCGGCAGCCGAGGTCACGACGACGCTCGCCGAGTCCCACCCGGAGCGCAAGGCCGGCGGCACGGTCGTACGCAACACCCTCGAGTCCCTCGTCGCCCGCGGCCAGGCCGAGCGCACCAAGCAGAACAAGTCCGTGTTCTACACCGCCCTTCCGGCCGCGGCGGCCACCACCGAGGACGCCGACAAGAAGGACGCTCCGGCGAACGCCTGAGATATTCGGCCCCGGCACCGCGCAACCACCGTTATCGTGCGCCCTCATGGAACCCACCCCTGAGACGTACACCGCACTGGCGTCCCGCATCCGGGCGGCGGCACCGCGGTGCGGACCGGTCAGGCTCGTCGCCGTGGACGGCCCGTCGGGGGCGGGCAAGAGCACGTTCGCCGAGCGCCTGGCCGGGGCACTCGGCAGCGCGCGAATCGTGCACACGGACGACTTCGCCTCGTGGGACGACCCGTTGGGCTGGTGGCCCCGCCTCGAGGAGCAGGTGCTCCAGCCGCTGGGGAGCGGGGTGGCCGGCCGGTTCCAGCGCTACGACTGGGTACGGCGCGAACTCGCCGAGTGGCACGACGTTCCCGTCGGCCACACCCTCGTACTCGAAGGTGTGTCGACGGCACGCGGAGCCGTCGCCGACCGTCTCACCTGCGCCGTGTGGGTCGAGACGGGACGCGCGGTGCGTCTGCGCAGAGGTCTTACCCGCGACGGTGAGGACGCGCTGCCGCTATGGCGTACGTGGATGGCCGCGGAGGACGAGCACTTCGCCCAGGACGGGACACGCGAGCGGGCCGACGTGGTGGTCGACGGCAACCCGCACACCGCGCCCGCCGATCCGGCGCACACCTACATGCGCCTGCGGTAGACACCTACGTCCGTAAGGGAGTTCAGGACCGGCCGACATATGAGGTGCGCCGCGCCAGGATGTCCAGGACGCGCTCGCCCCACCGGAGGTTCTCCTCCTCGAAGGAGCGGCCGCGCATCAACGTCAGGTACGGGCCGATTCGTTCGGCGTCGCGCAGGTACGTGTCCTCGTCGCGCCCGTCGAGGAGCCGCTCCCGAAGGCGTTCGTAGCGGGCCAGTTTGCCGCGCGCCCACCCCATGCGCTCCTCGACGAGCGCGCGTACGGCATCCGGGTCCGCGCCGTCCGAGGCCTGGATCTTGACCATGAGTTCGTCGCGGATGGCGGTGGGCCTCGGCGGGGCGACGGCGAAGTCGTCCAGGGCGGCGCGTCCCGCGTCGGTGAGCGTGAACATCCGCTTGTTCGGCCTGCGTTCCTGCGGCACGACCCGCGCCTCGACCAGGCCGTCCCCGGCGAGGCGCTCCAGTTCGCGGTAGAGCTGCTGCGGGGTCGCGGACCAGAAGTTGGCCACCGCCACGTCGAACACCTTGGCCAGGTCGTACCCCGACGCCTCGCCCTCCAGGAGAGCTGCAAGGACCGCGTGCTTCAGAGACATCTGGACACGCTAACACCGGCACGATTAATCTCGGCCGCACCTATTCAACAAATTGACTATGGAGCGCGCGCATGCAGGTATTCCGCAAGGCCGTGGAAGCGAACGACCCCGACGCCGTCGAGGCGCTCCTCGCCGAGAACGTCGTGTTCACCAGCCCGGTCGCCTTCCACCCGTACCCGGGCAAGGCGATCACCGCCGCGATCCTGCGGGGCGTCACACGGGTCTTCGAGGACTTCCGCTACGTACGGGAGATCAACAGTGCCGACGGTCGCGACCACGCCCTGGTCTTCGTCGCCCGCGTCGGCGACCGCGAGGTCAACGGCTGCGACTTCATCCACCTCGACGAGGACGGGCTCATCGACGACCTCACCGTCATGGTGCGCCCCCTGTCCGGCGCCGAGGCACTCTCCGAGGCCATGGGGGCGCAGTTCGAGCGCATCCGGCAGGAGGCCGCGGGCGCGTAGCCGCCGCCACGGCGTGGAGGCCGGTCAGGGCTACCAGCCCCGGCCGGCCTCCAGGAGCTGGTCACGGACGAGGGCGATGTGCGGGTTGTCCGGCGTTCCGGGGCGCTGGACGACGTAACCGGTGTTGAACGGCGGGTCCTCCGGGTCGTGGAGGAGGACGAGCACCCCCGCGGCGAGCAGTTCGCGGCACAGATAGCGGGGCAGCACGCTGAATCCGGCCCCGGCCGCCACTGCGGACACGACGCCGCGTAGATCGGGCACGGTGACGGCGGCCTTGCAGGTCAGGCGCCTGCCGAAGACGTGCTGCCAGTACCGGCGGACGATCGGGAGTTCCTCCGCGTACGTGATGAGCGGGACGGTGTGCAGCATCCCGGGCCCGTCGGCGGCGATCCGGTTCGGGCCGCCGATACGGTCCGCCCAGGTCGGGGCGGCGACCAGGACGAACTCCTCGTCCGCGAGAGGCACCGACGTCAGATTGCGGCCGCGGGGCCGGGCGGTGGCGATGACGAGGTCGTGCCGGCCCGTGCGCAGTTCCTCGAGGAGCGGGTCCGTCAGCCCGGTGGCGACGCGCAGCCGGACCCCCTTCTCGACCAGGGGCGCCAGCGCCGGCAGGACGCAGTGGCACAGCATCTCGGCCGGTCCCGCCAGATGGACGGGCTCGGCCGCGGCGTCCGTGCCGGGACCGCCCTGTCCGGCGACGGCCGAGAGGGCGTCGAGCGGATCGACCACGCGGGACGCGAGCTCGTCCGCGAAGGGGGCGGGAGCGACGCCGCGCGGCAGCCGCTCGAACAGTTCGCGGTCCAGCTGCCGCTCCAGCGCGCGGATCTGTGTGGTGACGGTCGGCTGCGACAGGCCGAGCAGTCGCGCGGCCGCGGTGAAGGAACCCGACCGGTACACCGCGAGGAAGGTACGCAGCAGATTCAGGTCCAGCGGGCCCGTGTGCGCCGTCCGGCCTATTCCCGGAGACCCATTCGAATCCCTATTTCTCATATTGGCCACCCTATTGGATTCCTATGGGAGGCCCGCCCTACGGTCGGTGCCATCGCCACACACTGACGATCTGAGCACAAAGCGTCAGAGGTTCCGCGATCCGAACCCGTCCTCCGGGCCCGCGGGCCCGCACCCTCGGAGCACTCACCATGTCGAAGATCCTTTTTGTAGTCACCGGCGCCACCCACTGGACGCTGGCCGACGGCACCCTGCACCCCACCGGCTTCTGGGCCGAGGAGGCCGTCGCCCCGTACGAAGCCTTCAAGGCCGCGGGCCACGACATCGTCGTGGCCACGCCCGGCGGCGTCGTCCCGGCCGTGGACAAGGGCTCCCTCGCACCCGAGTTCAACGGCGGGCAGGCGGGCGCCGACCAGGTGGCGGCGGCCCTCGCCTCCTTCGGCGAACTCCAGCACCCGATCAAGCTGGAAGAGGTGAACCTCGACGACTACGCGGCGGTGTTCTACCCCGGCGGCCACGGCCCCATGGAGGACCTCTCCGCCGACGCCGACTCGGGCAGGCTCCTCACCCTCGCCCTGGAGACGGGCAAGCCGCTCGGCATCGTCTGCCACGCCCCGGCCGCCATGCTCGCCGCGATCAAGGGCGACGGCACCAACGCCTTCGCCGGGTACAAGGTGACCGGCTTCACCAACACCGAGGAGACCCAGGCCGGCTTCGCCGACAAGGCGAAGTGGCTGCTCCAGGACCGCCTCGTCAACGCGGGCGTGGACTTCCAGGAGGGCGAGCCGTGGGCCCCGAAGACCGTCGTCGACCGCAACCTGGTCACCGGCCAGAACCCGTCCTCCGCCGCCCCGCTCGCGGCCGAGCTCCTCAAGAAGCTGGCCTGACGATGGGCGCCGACCGGCTCGACGAGGTCCTCGACGCCGCCTACGACTGCCTGACCAGGTACGGCGTTCGGCGCACCACGATGGACGACATCGCTTCCACGATGGGCGTGTCCCGGTCCGCGGTCTACCAGTACGTACGCAACAAGGACGACGCCTTCCGCCGGCTCGCGGAGCGTCTGCACACGCAGGCGCTGGAGCGGGCGCGGCGGGCGGCCGCCGCCGAGGACACCCCCGTGGCCGAGCGCGTCCGGGGTGTCCTGGCCGCCAAGCTCGAGCTGGTGCTTCGCCTCGCCGGGGACTCGCCGCACTCCGCCGAGCTGCTCGACGCCAAGGCCCGGCTGTTCGGCGACATCTGCCACACGTTCACCGCCGATCTGCGCCGGCTGCTGACCGGCCTGTTCAATGAGGCGGGCACCCCCGCCGCCGTGGAACCCGCCGAGGCCGCGGACATCTGCATCGCCCTGGTGGTCGGCCTGGAGTCGGTGTCCGACGCGCGGCAGTTGTTCACCCCGGCCATGGACGCGCTGCTCGCCGGGCTCCTCACCAGCCCCGTATCCGAGTGCACCTCGCGGGTGACAACGTCCGGCGGGGCGCCGCACGGATCCGCGCCGCATCCCGCCTGACCGGCCACACTGTGCCGACCGCAGGCCACCGCCGCGCTCTTCCCCCCACCCCTTACCTCCCGCTCGACACCCGCCGAGCACCCCCTCGCAGGAGACCCCTCGTGACCGACATCGAAGACCTTGTCGCCCGCCTCCGCGCCACCTTCGCCGGTGGCCGCACCAAGCCGCTCGCCTGGCGCAAGGAGCAGCTCACCCGGCTGCGCGCCATGTTCACCGAGCACCGCGGTGACATCGCGGACGCCCTGTACGCCGATCTGCACAAGCCGCGCGCCGACGCCTTCGCCACCGAAATCGACTTCCCCGTACGGGAGATCGACCACACCCTGAACCATCTCGACGAGTGGCTTCGCCCCCGGCCCGTGGCGTCCGGCGCCCTCGCGGGCCTGCCCGACGGTTCGGCGGCCGGAACGCAGTACGACCCGCTCGGCACCGTCCTGATCATCGCGCCCTGGAACTACCCGGTGCAGTTGCTGCTCGTGCCGCTCGTGGGCGCGCTCGCGGCCGGCAACACCGTCGTCCTCAAGCCGAGCGAGGTCACCCCGGCGACGTCCGCGCTGATCGCCCGTCTGGTGCCCGAGTACCTCGACAAAGAGGCCGTCGCCATCGTCGAGGGCGGCATCCCGGAGACGACCGAGCTGCTCGCCCAGCGCTGGGACCACATCTTCTACACCGGCAACGGCATGGTCGGCCGCATCGTCATGCGGGCCGCCGCCGAGCACCTCACCCCGGTCACCCTCGAACTGGGTGGAAAGTCCCCGGTGTTCGTGGACCGCGACGTCAATCTGAACCGCGTCGCCGAGCGTCTCGCGGGCGCCAAGTTCCGCAACGCCGGGCAGACGTGTGTCGCCCCCGACTATGTGCTCACCGACCCCGAGACCGCCCCCGCGCTCGCCGCCGCGCTCGCCAAGGCGGTCGAGGCGATGTTCGGCATCGACCCGCAGGCCTCGGACGCGTACGGCCGCATCGTCAACGAGCGGCACTTCGACCGGGTGTCCGCGCTGCTCGACTCCGGGACGACGGCCTTCGGCGGTCAGACCGACCGCGACGACACCTACATCGCGCCGACCGTCCTCACCGGCGTGAAGCCCGACGAGCCGGTCATGCGCGAGGAGATCTTCGGCCCCGTCCTGCCCATCGTCGAGGTCGCCGGGCTCGACGAGGCCATCGAGTTCATCAACGACCGCGACAAGCCGCTCGCCCTCTACGGCTTCACCGAGAGCGAGGACACCCGGCGCCGCCTCGCCGACGAGACGTCCTCCGGCGGCATCGGATTCGGGCTGCCGATGGCCCATCTCCGCGTTCCCGAGCTGCCGTTCGGCGGAGTCGGCGAGAGCGGTCTCGGCAACTACCACGGCCCGCACTCCATCGCCACGTTCAGCCACCGCAAGGCCCGGCTCGACGTACCGCTGGGCTGAGTCCGGCCGGGCGGGGCAGGTCCCGGCGGGCCGCCCCACTCGCAGCCGCGAGCCGTGAGTCTCAGCTGCCTCGCATACGCGAGTGTGTGGCAGTCATGTGCAGCTTGCCCGCACCGTGTGCACCGCCCGCCTCCCGCGCCCTAGGCTCCCCGGTTGATCAACTCAATCCGTGCGCCGGGAGGCACCCCCATGGCAGAACAGAGCCGTTCGCCACGCGACCCCGTGGAAGAAGCCGCACAAGCCGCACAATCCGAACGTCCCGAGGGTCCCGGCGGTCCCGGACGGCGCAGGGTCCTCGCGTATCTGCTCGCCGCTCCGACGCTCGCCGTCGGGGCGCGCCTCGGCCTGGACGCCGTAGGCGGCGAGTCCGCCGAGGCCGCGGTGCCTTCGCTGCCGCAGCCGGAGGAGCTCTTCGACCTCGGTGACATGCAGACCCTGGCGGCGGCGCCCACGTCCGGTCTCATCTCCGTCCAGGTGCACTCGGACGGGACGGCGTCGTTCGCGGTCCCGCGCGCCGAGGTGGGCCAGGGCATGACCACGGCGGTCGCCATGATGATCGCCGAGGAGATGGACCTCCCCCTGGCGAAGGTACGGGTGTCCCTGGCCGACGCCCGCCCGGAACTCCTGATGAACCAGCTGACCGGCGGCTCCAACTCGATGCGCAGCATCTACCTCCCGGTCCGCTCCGCGGCGGCCGTCGCCAGACAGCGGCTCGTCGCCACGGCCGCGCAGCAGTGGGGTGTACCGGAGTCCGAACTGACCACGCGGGAAGGCGTGATCACGCACGGCGCCGCGAAGAGCGCGACGTACGGCTCGCTCGCCGAGGCCGCCGCCAGCGCGCGGACCGTCACCGCCTCCGCGCACCTCAAGTCCACGTCGGACTTCACGATCCTGGGCACGCCGCAGAACCGTGTCGACGCACGCGACATCGTGACCGGACGCAAGAAGTTCGGCATGGACCTTCACGTGCCCGACGCGAAGCCGACGATGGTGCGCAGGCCTCCCACGGTCAACGGCACCGTGGTCTCCGTCGCGAACGCCGACGCCGTCAGGAACATGCCGGGCATCACCGATGTCGCCACCGTCAAGCACGGTGTCGCGGTTCGCGGCGACACGTTCGGCCAGTGCATCGACGCACTGCGCGCGCTCGAAGTGACCTGGGGCCCCGGCACCGTGGACAAGGAGTCGGACGACACCGTCCTCGCCAAGCTCAGGGCCGCGGCGCTGCCCATGGTCGTGCCGCCGCTCCTCACGAAGAAGATCGACGCCGAGTTCAGCTTCGCGTTCGCCAGCAACAGCCCGCTGGAGCCGGACAACGCGATAGCCGACGTGCGCTCCGACCGCGCCGAGGTCTGGGCGAGCCTGAAGGTTCCCATCGTGGCGCAGCGCGACATCGCCGACCGGCTCGGGCTGCCGCAGACGGCCGTCACGGTGCATGTGGTGGAGGGCGGCGGTTCGTTCGGGCGGCATCTGTTCCACGACGTGGCTGCCGAGGCCGCCGAGATCTCGCAGAAGATGGGCAAGCCGGTCAAGCTGTCGTGGTCGCGGACCGACAACTTCCGGCAGGGCAGGACCCATCCGATGTGCGTCTCGCGGGTGCGCGCCACCTACGCGCTCGGCAACGTCGTCAGCTACGAGCAGCGCCACACCAGTTCGCAGACCGACTTCGGGCACGGGCTCGGCGAGATGATCACGTCGACGGCGGCGAAGCTGCCCGTGGCCGGCAACCTCACGTTCGCCGAGACCATCTTCCAGCTGACGCAGTCCACGCCGTACAACTTCGGTGTCACCACGCAGCTCCTCAACGAGGTGCCGCTGAAGTTCAACACCGGCAGCATGCGCAACATCTACTCGCCCAATGTGGCGTGTGCGCGCGAACTCGTCGTCGACCAACTGGCCGCGAAGATGCGCAAGGACCCCGTCGCGTTCCGCCGCGAGTTCCTCAAGGAGGAGCGCCTGCGCGCCGTCCTGGACAAGGCGGCCGAAGCCGGGGAGTGGGGCAGGGCGCTGCCCGCCGGTGTCGCGCAGGGGATCGCCCTGCACACGGAGTACCGCGGCGCGGTCGCCTCACTCGTCGAGATCGACTGCCGGCCCGAGACGGTGAACCGCAAGGTCAGGGACGGTGTGACCGGCCCGCGCGTGACCCGCGCCCTGATGGTCGTCGACGCCGGGTTCGCCATCAACCCCCGTGGTCTCGAAGCCCAGATGATGGGCGGGATGAACGACGCGCTCGCGATGGCCCTCACGTCCAGCCTGCACATCAAGGACGGCATCCCGCTGGAGGGCAGCTGGGACCACTACTTCTACACTCGGCAGTGGAACACCCCGCCCGACCTGCGCGTCATTGTCATGCCGTCCACCGGTGACAAGCCGTCAGGGGCGGGCGAGCTAGGTGTCGCGCCCGCGTTCGCCGCCATCGCCTGCGCCTACGCCCGCGCCACGGGCACGCTGCCGACCAGCTTCCCGATCAACCACGCCACCCTCTCCTTCGACCCGCTGCCGCTCGAACCGTCCACGCCCCAGTCCCCCACCGACGGTCTCGACCGCGCCTTCTGAGGAGCCCCGCCATGCCCAGTCACACCTTCAAGCTCAACGGCGAGCAGATCACGGTCGAGGCCGAGGACGACGTACGGCTGCTGTGGGTCCTCCGCGACCTGCTCGGCGTCACCGGACCCAAGTACGGCTGCGGCCTCGGCGTCTGCCAGGCCTGTACGTCGCACATCAACGGCAAGGCGTTCAACCCGTGTTCGGTGCCGGTGTCGAAGATCGGCCCCGCCGACGAGGTCACCACCATCGAGGGTCTGCCCGCCACCGTGGGCAAGGACCTCCACCCGATGCAGGAGGCCTGGCTCGACCTCGACGTCGCGCAGTGCGGGTACTGCCAGCCGGGCCAGATCATGACGGCGGTCGCCAAGGTCCGGCGCGCGGCCGAGGACGGCCGCGACATCACCGACGCGGACCTCGACGAGATCCGCAACATCTGCCGCTGCGGCACGTACACCCGCATCCGCGAGGCGATCAGGGCGGGCGCCAAGAACATGTGAGGAGCCGCAACGCCGGTGGCCGGCTACGTCAGCGGCCGCGGCGGCGCGGGTCCCCTGCCGACGTCGCGTACGAGGTCCAGGCCGAGCACCCGGTCCACGTACGCGAAGGTCTCGAAGAGCGCTCCGGCCGGGGCGTCCCCGGAGTGCTCCAGGCGGTGCAGCGTGCGCAGCACCCCGGGCAGGTCGAGGTCGTCCTCCAGGCAGTCGCGAATGCTGTCGCGGGCAGGTCCCGGCATGGGCCGCGAAGGGCTGTCGGCCCAGGTGGCCACCGCGTGCCGCCAGCGCAGGAGCGTGTGATGGGCGGCGGACACCGACGCGGGAGCGAGGCGCATCGGCTCGGTGCGCGGCTCGGTCAGCAGGGCGAGGCGCAGGGCCAGCGGGTCGTCGGCCCTGTCCGCGACGCCGTCAGCGGCGTGGGCGTCGGCGACAGCGAGCCGGATGACGTCCCCGTACACCTCGTCCGGTGCTTCCTCGCTCCGGCTCAAGCGGACGGCGAACGGCCCGCCCAGCTCACCCTCCACTCCCCGCTCGTCCCCGTGGGCGGCGGCCGGGTGCATGCCGAGTTCGGCGGCCCGCACCTGGAGCGCCGCGCGTCGCGCGTCGGCCCCGTCCGGGCAGATCAGCCCCGTGTACGCGATGGTTCCGGACAGTTCCAGTACGCGGGTCAGGACGTCGGCGACGAGCATCGCCCGTACGTCGGAAAGCGCCTCGCCGCCCTCGGGAAGGGCCACAGGTACGCCGATGCGCACCACGCTCCGGTGCATCACCGGAGCGACAGGACGGCCCGAACAGGCATCGACGAGGCGCAGCATGGCGCGAAGCCTATGCGCAACTCCCTCCGCCCGCCGAGACGTGCGGCCGAATCGGGAACTCGCGCGTCGCGGATCGGGGGTCCACGACCGGCGTTCGGGCTCAACTGACGGACATCACGGGCGTGTTGGCCGCGCTGTCACTTGTGGCGGCCCCTGAAGCCGGTGACGGCCAGCAGGAGTACGGCCGTGGCCTGGATCGCGGCCACCACGGCGATCAGCACAGGGATCGAGGTGTCGTAGAGCACCCCGGTCAGCGCTCCTCCGGCGAACGCGGCCACACCCACGACCGCGGCGAAGACGCCGTAGGCCGTCGCCCTGCGCCCCGGCGCGACGAGATCGGCCACGACCGCGCGCAGGGTGGACTCCTGCACGCCGGTCGCCGCACCCCATACCAGGGCGCCGAGCACGACCGGCGCGAGCGAGTCCGTGAACGCGAGCGCGGGCACGGCCGCCGACAGGACCGGCAGGACGATCAGCACACGTGGTCCGACCCGGTCGTACACCCAGCCGGTCGCCAGCGCGGCCAGCGCGTCGACGGCCATGGCGGCCGCGTAGAGCAGGGGGACGGCGACGGTCGGGACGAGCCCGCGCGCGACGAGGTGGAAGGAGAGCACGCCGAACGTCGCGAAGCCCGTCATCGTCGCGGCGGTGAAGGACGCGTACACCCAGAAGTCGCGCGGCAGTCGGGCGCCGGGTTGCGGCTGCTCGCTCTTGGGTGCGACCGCGCGTTCGTAGGCCGCCGGGTCGGGGACCTGGCGCCGCAGCCATACGAGCAGGGCGAGTACGGCGACGCCGGGCACCGCGAGGACCGCGAGCGTGGGCCCGTAGTCGTCGCCCGTCAGAGCCAGCATCCCCGCCACCGTCAGCGGGCCGAGCAACGCGCCCACCTGGTCCAGCGCCTCGTGCACCGCGAACCCCTTGCCGAGCCCGGTGGCCGCCGCCGCGTGCGAGAGCAGCGTGTCCTTGGCAGGTGAGCGCACCGCCTTGCCGACCCGTTCGGCGATGACGAGCACGCAGGCCGCCCACAGCACTCCGGTCGAGCCGAGCGGGGGGACGCTGGCGACGGTCAGCGCGTAACCGGCGATCGCCCACCCCCAGAACCGGCCGCTGCGGTCGGCCAGCGGACCCGAGCCGAGGCGCAGCAGGAGCGCCGCCGCCTCGCCCGCTCCCGTCACCGCGCCGACGACGGCTGCGGATGCGCCGAGTGAGGCGAGGAGCGGGCCGGTCACCGAGCGGGCGCCCTCGTAGACGAAGTCGGCGAGGAGGCTGACCATGCCGAACCAGACCACGAACCGCCAGGGCCTCATCGCTGTCGCGTCGTGAGTCATCCGGCCTCCTCCCCGCCGCCTTTCGGGTGCGTCGGCGGCACCCCGGCCGATGATTCCGCGCCGCGTGGGGAGTCTCCCCTTCGACACCACACTCGAGAAGGTGGATCGATGACCAGCTTGCAGGACATTTTCGCGCCGCACGTCCGTGACGGTTCGCTGCCGGGGGCGGTGGCGCTGGTGGCCCGTGGGGACCGCGTCGAGGTGGAGACCGCCGGCTCGGCCGCCCTCGGCGGCGGCTCCCCGATGGCCCGGGACTCGATCTTCCGGATCGCCTCGATCACCAAGCCCATCACGGCCGCCGCGGTGATGATGCTGGTCGACGAGGGGCGGATCGCGCTGGACGACCCGGTCGACCGGTGGCTTCCCGAGATCGCGAAACCGCTCGTGGTCCGCACGCCGGACGCCCCCGTCGACGATGTGGTCCCCGCGGCCCGGCCGATCACGGTGGCCGATCTGCTGACGTTCCGCGCGGGGTGGGGCTTCCCGTCCGACTTCTCGCTGCCGGCGGTCCAGGCGCTGTTCGGACTGCAGAAGAACGGCCTCTCCCCCCAGCTCGTCGCGCCGCCCGACGCGTGGATGGCGCACCTGGCCCGTATCCCACTGCTCAACCAGCCGGGTGAGGCGTGGCTGTACAACACGTGTTCCGACATCCAGGGGGTGCTGATCTCCCGGGTGTCGGGGAGCGCCCTGCCGGACTTCCTCGCCGAGCGCGTCTTCGAGCCGCTCGGGATGACCGACACCGGATTCGAGGTACCGGCCGGCAAGCTGGACCGGTTCACCACGTCCTACCGCCCGCGCAAGGAGGGCGGCCTGGAACCTGTGGACGCGCCGGACGGGCAGTGGAGCAGCCTGCCCGAATTCCCGTCCGGCGCGGGCGGGCTGGTCTCGACCGCCGACGACTGGTACGCCTTCGCCCGGATGCTGCTCGCGGAGGGGGTCGCGGGCGGCAGGCGGCTCCTGTCGTCCGACGCGGTACGGCAGATGACGACGGATCATCTGACGGCTGCCCAGCGCGAAGCCAGCGGCCTGTTCACGGAGGGCCAGGGCTGGGGCTTCGGCGGCTCGGTCGACGTGGAATCCGTCGATCCGTGGAACGTCATGGGCCGCTACGGCTGGGTCGGCGGCACCGGAACGGCGGCGCACCTCGTCCCGTCCACGGGCGCGGTCGGCATCCTGCTCACGCAGGTGGAAATGACCGGTCCGACCCCGCCCGCGCTGATGCGCGACTTCTGGCGGTACGCGGCCGCCGAGACCGCCTGACCGTCGGGCGCCCGGCTTCGAGACGGCCTTCGACACGCGCCCCACACCGCTCGGCGAGACCCCGGACCGCACCTCGCGTGGTACGGCGAGTGGCTCGCCTCGCGGTGACGGGCCGGGTGTTCAGTGCGCGATCGAGTCGATCAGCTCACGCGCCCCCTGGCGCAGCAGGGCCACGGCGACCGAGGTGCCGAGGGTGGCGGGGTCGAGGGGGCCGGCCCACTCGTGCGCGTTGAGTACCGTCTTGCCGTCGGGGGTGAACACGCAGGCCCGCAGCGACAGATCACCGCTGCGCTCCGCCCTGGCGAACCCTGCGATGGGGCTGTTGCAGTGCCCCTGGAGTACGTGGAGGAACATGCGCTCCGCGCTCGCCTCGCGGTGGGCGTCGGGGTCGCCTAGCCCCGAGACCGTGTCGATCAGGTCGCTGTCGCCCTCACGGCACTGAAGAGCCAGGATCCCGGCGCCGATCGGCGGGCACATGACCTCGGCCGAAAGGATCTCCGTGATCACATCCGTACGACCGATGCGTTCGAGGCCGGCGGCGGCGAGGAGGAGCGCGTCGGCGTCGCCCGCCGCGAGCTTCTCCAGGCGCCGGTTCGCGTTGCCGCGCATCGGCACGCACTCGAGGTGCGGGTACGCGGCGGCGAGCTGGGCGATGCGGCGCACGGACGAGGTGCCGATCCGCGTGCCGGACGGGAGTTGATCCAGCGTCAGACCGTCCGGGTGGATGAGGGCGTCCCTGATGTCGTCCCGCTTGAGGAACGCGGCGAACACCGTTCCGACGGGCAGGGGCCGGTCGGCGGGCACGTCCTTGACGCAGTGCACCGCGAGGTCGGCCTCACCGGCGAGCAGCGCGGCGTCGACCTCCTTGGTGAACGCTCCCTTCCCTTCGACGAGGGACAGGTCGCCCATCCACTTGTCGCCGGTCGTCTTGACGGGGACGACCGTGGTGCGGATTCCCGGGTGCAGAGCGGCCAGTTCGGCGCGTACGCGCTCCACCTGGGCCAGCGCCATGGGCGAGTCGCGGGAGACGATACGGATCAGTTCAGGGGCGGACATGGCCCCAGGATAGGGGGTCATGTCCGCCCCGCCCGCGTGACGTGTTCAGCCGGCGGGCGTGAACTTGTCACCCGTCACCCGTCACCGTGACCTGGCGCCCGTCCGGTGTATCGGTCGACGTGCTGCTCAGGCAGCTGCCGGATGCCGGGTCGGTGACGGTCGGGAGGCTTCCCGTGTACTTGTTCCCTCCCTCCGTCCCTGCGGGCTTTCCGTAGGTGACGGTGACCTGTTGCGAGCAGCCCGCCGTGAGATACGGCTCGATGAACCCCTGGTCGGCGGCCTTGAACCGGCCGGATGCCACCGGGAGCCTGAAGCTGCCGATGTGCGCGACATCGGCGCCGGTCTCGGTGTTGACGACCTCACCGTTCATCAGCTGCGTCGTACCGTCGTCGCTCACCCGCGAGAGCTCGACGGCGTACATCGTGCCCTTCGTGTAGGGGAATTGGACGGCGCAGCTGACGCCCGCGCCTCCGTCGGCGCCGTACTTGCAGTGGCTGTCCGTGGTGGTGGCGTTGGCGTTGAAGGAGCTGAAGATGGCCTGGAGAGTGGGCTTTCCGTCGACGGCCGGCTTGGGCTGGAAGCCCGCGTACGGCCGGGTCCCGCTCTCCAGGGTGGTGTAGTAGGCGAAGTAGATGCCGGACGCGTCGGGCGCCGACTCGAACGACATGGGCAGGGTCAGCTCGGTGACGGGCGTCGGTGCGCCCGTCGTCCAGCGGACGGTGGGCGTCGAGGCCCAACTCTCGCCCGCCGCACCCAACGTGAGCAGTACGGCGGCTCCGGCGGCTGTGGCCAGACGTAGCGGCTTCATCGTCTCTCCTCGGACTCGGTGGTGTGCGGGCTGCGCGACAGCATGTAAGCGTTTGCTATCCACTCGCAAGAGGGCTTGGAATGTTTCTGTCTTTTACTATGGCCGCGGCGATTTGACGGGTAGTAACCGCTCACATCGAAAGGGCGGGCCCGCACGCCCGGCACCGGCACCGGCACACGAGAGGCGAGAAGTCCGTGGACACGAGCCAGGCCCGGCACACCGACGGCGATGTCACGGTCCGTTAGGGAGGGGCCGAGTTCATCGACCGCCTCGCGCCCCTGTGGCTCGCGCTGCACGCCCATCACCAGTCCGTGCAGCCCGGGTTCACCTACTTCCCCGACGGGAGTTCCTGGGAGCTGCGTCGCGACCGCTATCGGCGCTGGATCCTCGACGAGGGCTCGTTCGTCCTGCTCGCCGAACGGGACGGACAGCCCGTCGGCTACGCCTTCGTACAGATCGAGGAAGGCCCCGACGACACCGGGGTGACCGGCACCCGCATCGCCGAGCTCCAGACGCTGTCCGTCCATCCGGCCGAGCGCGGCCACGGCATCGGCACCCTCCTGCTCGACCTGGCCGACGCCGAACTGGACCGCATGGGCGTCGCCGACCTGCTCATCGGCACACTGGCCGCGAACACCGGGGCGCAGCGCCTCTACGAACGCCGCGGCCTGCGCCCGGTGTTGGTGTACTACGCCCGGTTCGGCGCCGACCACGCGAAGCCCGCGTAGGAACTCATCCCTCGCTCGGCCGTGCCCGCACGTGGAGCCGTTCGCCCTGGGGGCCGAACAGGGAGAGGAATTCGACGGGGTACGTACCGGCGTTGGCGAAGCCGTGCGGGGTGCGCGTGTCGAATTCGGCGGCCTCGCCGGCCGTCAGGACGAGGTCGTGCTCGCCGAGGGCCAGGTGCAGGCGGCCGGTGAGCACGTAGAGCCACTCGTAGCCCTCGTGCGTCTTCTGTTCGGGCCGCACGCCCTCGCCGAGTTCGCGCACCGGCATGATCTGTTTGTAGGCGTGCAGGCCGCCGAGATGCCGGGTCAGCGGGATGAAGGTGTGGCCGTGGCGGGTGATGGGGCGGGGGTGGATCCGGGGGTCGCCCGTGTCGGGGGCGCCGACCAGCTCGTCGAGCGCCACATGGTGGGCCTTGGCCAGCGGCAGCAGCAGTTCCAGCGTGGGCTTGCGCTGCCCGGACTCCAGGCGCGAGAGGGTGCTCAGCGAGATCCCGGTCTCCTCGCTCAGCTGGGCCAGGGTCGTCCCGCGCTCGTGCCGCAGGGCGCGCAGCCGCGGCCCCACGCCGGCCAGGACCGGGGTGAACTCGTCGTCGCTCATGCCTCGATTTTGCTCTTACGGCAAAGAACTTTGTCAATCGGGACAGCTCCGGCGCAGTCTCGGTGACGAATGGAGGCAATCCCCATGAGTAATCACCTGAGCGAGCAAGTCAGCCGGCAGACGAAGCAGCAGATGGAGCCGACGATGAGCGTTCACCCTTCGCAGGACGAGCAGCGCTACGACGTCGTGGTGATCGGCGGTGGAGCCGCCGGGCTGAGCGGGGCCCTGACCCTGGGGCGGGCGCGCCGCTCGGTCCTCGTGATCGACGCGGGCGAGCCGCGCAACACCCCGGCCGACGGCGTGCACAACTACCTGGGCCGCGAGGGCACACCCCCCGGCGACCTACTGGCCACCGGCCGCGGGGAGGTGCGCCGGTACGGCGGGGAGATCGTGGCGGGCCGCGTCGTCACGGCCGAGCCCGACGGCGACGAGTTCCGGGTCGTGCTCGACGACGGCGGCGCCGTGCGTGCCGCCCGGCTCCTGGTGACGACCGGGCTGGTGGACGAGCTGCCGGATGTGCCCGGCCTTGCCGCGCTGTGGGGCTCGGACGTCCTGCACTGTCCGTACTGCCACGGCTGGGAGGTCCGCGACCAGGCGGTCGGCGTCCTCGGTACGGGACCGGCCGCGGTGCACCAGGCCCTGATGTGGCGGCAGTGGACCGAGCGCGTCACCCTCTTCCTGCACACGGCGCCCGAGCCCACCGACGAGGAGTACGAGCAGCTCGCCGCCCGCGGCATCAGCGTGGTCGACGGAACGGTGAGCGCGCTGGAGAGCGAGCACGGCCGGCTGACCGGGGCGCGCCTGGAGCGCGGGACGCTGGTGCCGGTCCAGGCGCTGGTGGTCGCGCCCCGGTTCACCGCGCGCGCCGGCTTCCTCGTCTCCTTGGGGCTCGAAGCGTCCGAGCAGGAGATGAACGGCATGGTGATCGGTACGCGCATCCCGGCCGGCCCCACCGGTCGGACTGCGGTACCGGGCGTGTGGGCGGCGGGCAACGTCACCGAGCTCACCGAGCAGGTCATCGGCTCGGCCGCCGCGGGACTGCGTGCGGCCGCTGACGTCAACGCGGATCTGATGGCGGAGGAGACCCGTGCCGCCGTCGAGGCGCGGCGCGCCGACTTCTCCGATGCCTCAGACATCTCCGGCTCCTCCGACGTCTCCGGCTTCTCCCCGGAGGCCGAACGCCGGGTGTCCGAGCGCGTTCTAGGCAGCCGGCGTCACGGCCTGTGACGCGGAAAGACCTCCACAGGCCGTACGACTTGAGCCGCACGTCGGCGCAGTGCGGCGCGCGTCCCGTCGTCCATGAATCCGGCCTCGACGGCGGCCAGGTCGAGGGCCTTGAGCGCGGGTGCGTCGAAGCCGAGGTCGCGCGCGAGGAGCCGGTACTCGTCGCTCAGGAGCGAGCGGGTCTGCATGGGGTTGTCGTCGCCGAGCACGACGGGGATACCGGCCCGGCGGAAGTGGGGCGCGGGGTGGTCGTGGAGTGAACTCGTCGCACCCGTATACCAGTTGGAGGTGGGGCAGATCTCGACGGTGAGGCCGGTGTCCGCGGCCCACGCCATCGTCTCGGCGTCGTCCGCGATGTGGGTTCCGTGACCGATGCGGGTGACGCCGAGTTGCTCGACCGCCTCCCGCGCGGCGGAGGCCGGGCCCGCCTCGGCGGCGTGACAGGTCAGCCCGAGACCGGCCGCGCCCGCCAGGGCGAACGCCCCCGCGTGGACGCGGACGTCGGCGTGGAGCGCCTCGTCCCCGGCCAGGTCGAAGCCGACGACACCGTCGCCGGCCCGGCGGGCCGCGCCGCGGGCCACGTCCTCGTTGAGCTCTGCCCCGTGGTGGCGCAGGGCCGCGACGACGATCCCGGCGGGCATCCCGGTGGTGGCGACGCCCTCGCGCAGCCCCTGGCAGCCGGCCGCGATCACGTCGTCCAGGCCGAAGCCGGGCCGGACGTGGGTGGCGGGCCCGAAGCGCAGTTCCAGATAGTCCTGGCCGTCGGCCGCCGCGTCCTCGACGGCCTCGCGGGTGATACGGGCCAGGGTCTCGCCGGTGTCGAGGAACGGGTACGTCGCCGCCACCTTCGCGAGGTAGACGGTGAGGTCGGCGGGGCCGTCGAGCCGGATGGCCCTCTCCCAGCCCTGTTCGGGTTCCACGAGGCCGGCGCGCCGCGCGAGCTCGGCCGCGGTGGACGGGCGGACCCGCCCCTCCAGGTGCGTGTGCAGGTTGATCAGCATGACGTACCCCGTTGTGGTCAGAGGGCGAGCATGCGCTCGGTCAGATGGGCTGCCACGTCGGCGTCCGTGGCGAGGACGACGCGGCAGCGGGCGCCGGGCTGGTCCGGGAAGCCCTGGTGGGCGCCTCGCAGGTCGCAGATGGTCTGGCCGCGGCCGGGGCCGTCGGTGTCGTCCACCGTCACGTGCACGCGGGGGGCAAGGCTCGCCGCGACTCCGCCGGTGGCGACGGCGGCGGCCAGCGGGTCGTGCGCGGCGCAGCACGGGCGGCCGAACGTCTGGACGTAGAAGGCGAAGTAGAGGCCGAGCATCTCGCCGAGTGCGCGCGCCAGGGGGCGTTCCGACTCCAGGAGTTGCGTGCGGTGCGACTCCTCGAGGGTGTGCGAGAGGGTCACGTCGAGGGGGACGAGGGTGATGTCCCACGGCGCGTCGAGGACGGCGTTGGCCGCTTCGGGGTCGTTGTAGATGTTCGCCTCGGCGACGGGCGTGACGTTCCCGGACACGAGTCCGGCGCCGCCCATGATGGTGATGTCCTGGACCAGGGAAGGGAGTTCGGGGTCGAGCTTGAGGGCGGCCGCGATGTTGGTGAGGGGGCCGGTGGTCAGGAGCCGCAGGCGGCCGCCGTGGGCGCGGGCGAGGCGGACGATCATCTCGGGGCCGCTCTCGGCCTCGGGGGCGGCCTGGGCGTCAGCGACTTCGATGTCACCGATGCCGTTCACGCCGTGGATGTGGGGGACGCCGCCGGGGAAGGTGCCGGCGAGCGGGTCGTGTTCGCCTACAGCGACGGGTATCTCGGGCCGTCCCGCCAGCTCGAGGAGCGCGAGGGTGTTGCGGGCGGCCTGCGTCGAGTCGACGTTGCCGCTGACCGTGCCGATGCCGACGAGGGAGATCTCGGGCGAGGCCAAGAGGTACGCCAGGGCCATCGAGTCGTCGATGCCGGTGTCGCAGTCGAAGTAGAGCGGCTGGGGCGCGTTGTTCATGGGGTTCTCGGCTTCCTTGTGTACGTGCGGGTCGGGTTCGCGGGGGGGGCAGGGTGTGTGGGGCGTGGTCGGTGCGTAGCGCGGGGAGACGCGGTTGTCAGGCGTGGTCGGTGCGGGGCGCCGCGATGAACAGGCTGGTCCCGAGGGCGAGCACGGTGATGGCGACCGAGATCCACAGGGCGGTGGCATAGCCGCCGGCCGTGGCGCGGGCCGCGTACGGGGCGACGATGCCGATGCCGAGGCCCGCCCCGATGCCGAACGCGGCGCCGTTCAGACCCGGGAGCGCCGCGGGCGCGTCCTTCGGCGAGAGGAGGACGCCGAGCCCGTTGAGCGTCGTGAGGACCAGGCCGTTGTACGTGATGCCGAGGAACGCGATCGCCGCGAGGACGAGCCACTTGTCGAGCGGGAAGGCCGCGACGACGCAGAGGGCCACGATGCTCAGGACGAGGCCGGTGCGCAGCGTGGTGAGCCAGCCCCGCTTGCCCGCGAGCCATCCGGCCATCGGCGCGGCCCCGAGGCCGATGAGCGCGGCCGGGGTGAGGAAGAGCAGCGCGGAGTCGGTCGCGGAGAGGCCGAAGCCGGTGTCGGGGTTCTGGCTGATGATGACGACGGTGAAGTTGATGACGGCGAAGACGCCGGACAGGACGAGCACCGTCGTCGTGACGAGGGGCCACATGCGGCGCGATCTGAGGTGGGTCAGAGAGACCAGCGGGGTGGCCCGGCCGCGCTCGACGAGGCCGAACGCGAGGGCTGAGACGAGGGTTCCCGCGAGGTAGCCGAGGGTGCCCGGGCTCGTCCATCCGTCGGACGAGCCGTGCGAGACGAAGTACGTGACGCAGTACAGCGCGACGGACAGTGTGCCCGCGCCCCACCAGTCCATGCGGCCCGCGGTGGCCGACGGCCGGTCCTTGGGGATGAACAGCGCGACGCACACGGCCGCGAGGACGCCCACCACGAGGATGACGGCGAAGATCGCGCGGAATCCGTAGCGGTCCGAGAGTGCGCCGCCGAAGAATCCGTCGACCCCGCCGACGCCGCCGTTGATGGCGGTGAGGACTCCGAGTGCGGTGCCGAAGACCTTCGCGCTCAGGCGTTCGTTGAGGATCACGTACGCGATCTGGAAGGCGGCGCTCGACGCGCCCTGGAGGACCCGGCCGATGAGCAGGACCGGCAGGCTGGGCGCCAGGAAGCAGATCAGAGTGCCGACGGCCGTCACGGTGAGCACCGCGACGAGGACCTTGCGCCGTCCCACGAAATCGCTGATCCGGCTGAGGATGACACCGCCGATGGCGCCGGCCAGGAAGAACAGCGAGGACACCTGGGCTATGTCGTCCACGCTGCCGCCGAGCCGCTCGGCCATGTCGGGCAGCGCGGGCGTGACCATGCTCGCGTTGAGCTGGAACGCGATCACGCCGAGCAGCAGTGTGGCGACCAGGCCCACGACCCGCGCGCCGCGCAGGGGCGGCACGTCGGACGCGGCCCCGGGGCCGGCGCTCTCTCTGTTCTGCACACCGTGAGTAACCATGTTGGACACCTTGATTTCGTAGCGTCGCCGCCCGGTTGATGTGTGATGTTATACCTCTCGGTCCGACATGCGTCCAGAGCCACATTTCTGGGGCTACGCTGGTGCCCCCATCCAGCCAGCACGGCCTAGTGAGGTGCAGTGGTCGCGACCGTCGACAACTTCGGCGACTTCTTCGATCAGCCCCTGACGGTTCCCCTCGGGCAGCCGCGACGCGTGGCGGTCTATTCACGCCTCGCCGCCGGGATCCGCGCGCAGGTCTTCCCGCTCGGCTCGCTCCTGCCGAAGGAGAGCGACCTCGGCACCCGCCTCGGCGTCAGCCGTACGGTCGTCAGGGAGGCCCTGATGCTCCTGGAGGAGGACGGGCTCATCCACACGCGGCGCGGTGTCGGCCGTTTCGTGGCACCCGAGTTGCCCCGCGCGGGCCTCGAACGGCTGCGCCCCTTCGAAGAGGTGCTCGCCTCCCAGGGCCAGACGGTCGGCGTGGAGAACCTTCAGGCGACCGTCCAGCACGCGACGGACTTCGTGGCGGGCGGTCTCAAGCTGGACCCCGATGCGAACACGTGGTTCTGGGAGACCCGGCTCACGCGCGACGGCGAGCCGGTGGCGCTCGTCCAGGAACACATCCCCGCCGGGCGCGACCTGCGCGACATCAGCCCCTTGCTCGCCGAGCGCCTGCGGGACCCGCAGGATCCGGGCCGCACCCTCTTCGCCGTGATGACGGACGTGCTGGGCCCCGTCTTCGGCCCGGGCGAGTGCGCGATGACGGCGGGCGTCGCGGGGGCCACCCGCGGACGCCTGCTGTCCCTGGCCCCGTCCGCCCCGCTGCTGATCCTCACCCAGACCGCCCAGCACGGCGGCCGGGCGGCCTATCTCGCGAAGTACATCGTCCGCGCCGGGGAACGGCTCTCGATCAACCAGCCGCCCCAGTCGTAGGACGCCCGACGGGCTCCGGTCCGTGCGCCGCCCGGCGTGACGGGTCAGCCGCCGCCCATCCCACCCTGCGCGGCCACCATCGTCATGCCGAGGCCGCCGACCGCCTTGCCCAGGCCGGGGGCCACGGCGTCGAGGCGTCCGGTCAGTTCGTCGATGCGTTCCTTGCGTGCGTGGCGGTCCGCGCGGGAGACGACCGACCGGATGCCGCCGGCGGCGGCCAGGGCCACCAGCGCGGCGTCGGCGGGCGCGATCCGCGCGGCGGGCTCGGTGCCGTGCAGGAGTCCGGCCGCCGTGGCCTGGAGCGAGGTGACGGCGGACGCGTCCCTCACCGTCACCTCGCGCCGGGACCGGCCGAAGGACCTCTTCTCCTCGACGGCAAGGACCCCCTGGGCGACGAGCCGGTCCTCGACCGCGTGCAGCGTCTCCTTGCGGTCGTGCCTGATCCAGGACTTCCAGCCGCGCCGGTCGCGCGCGACACGGTCGAGCGTCAGGTCGAGCACCGGGTCCCCGGTCGGCCCCGGCTTCGCGACGGCCACCTCGCCGTCGGAGTCGACGAGGTTCCCCCGGATCGCCAGCTCGGCCAGGACGGCGGCCCGCAGCAGGAACCCGGTCCTCGTACGGTCGTAGAGGTCGTGGGCGGGGGTGTCGTAGGCCGTGAGGTAGATCCGGCCGTACAGGGTCTGCGTCATGACATCGACGCTACGACGATCACGACCTGGAGTGATACGCCCAGCGGGTGCATCGACGCTGGGCACAACGGATGAGTGGGCCGGGCGCTCGTCCGGAAGGATGAATCACGCCACCGGGGTCGCCGGAGTGCGTCAGGCGCTCTCCTTGACGTAGGCCTCCAGCCGGTCGGCGAGCTCCATCGGGTGGCTGAGCGCCGCCAGATGCCCGCCCGGTACCTCGTCCGGAATGATGCCGAGCCGGTCCTCCGCCACCCGGCGCTGGAAGTCGGCGGGGAAGAAGCGGTCGTCGCGGCCGGTCACCACCCGGGTCTCCACGGCCGGCCACACGTCGAGGGTGAACGGTGTGGCGAAGGCCGCCTCGGACTCGTCCTGGTTGTGCTCCGCCGACGCGTCGATCTGTGCCTGCGACAGGTCGTGGAGGAAGTACGTCTCCAGGTCGGTCTCCGCGTCGGGGTCGCGGCCCTCGCGCACGTCGTTCGCGCGGCGGGCCGCCTCCTGGCCGGTGTTGGCCCACCACTCCCCCGGCGTCTCGCCGGGCCGCGGGATCATCCCGTTGACCAGTACGAGGAGCGACACGGGCAGGCGCGGGCAGACCAGCGGCGCGGTGAAGCCGCCGAGGGACTGCCCCACGACCACCAGGTCGGTCCGGTCACCGACCGCGTCGACGACCGTGTCCACGTACTCCGGAAGACCTGCCCGTGCATCGTCCCCGGGGAGGTCCACGGAGACGACGTCCCGCCCCCGGCTGCTCAGTTCGTCACTGACCCCGTGCCAGTACCAGGCCGAGCCGCCGGCTCCGGGGATCAACACGTACGTGGTCATGGTGCACCCTCCACGATGGGACCGTCCGTCTTCGGTGTGACCGTCGCCGTAACGACTGTCCTCTGTCTGACTGTCGGTCCCCGCGGAACTCACCGCATGTCGGCGGGCCGCTCCTTGGAATCGAACGGGAAGCGGCGGCGGAAGTCGTCGGCCGCGTCCTCCAGGGTGCAGAAGGAGACTCCCTCGTGGGCCGAGACGTAGTCGATGAAGCGTTCCAGCATCAGCAGCACCTGGGGGCGGCCCGAGACGTCCGGGTGCAGGGTCACCGGGACGACCGCGTAGTCGAGCTCGCGGTGGACCCAGTCGAACTGGTCCTTCCAGTCCTGTTCGAGCGCGCGCGGGGACACGTAGCCGTGACTGTTGTGGGAGTGCTTGTTGAACATCATGGGCGGGAGGTCGTCCACGTACCAGTTGCCGCAGAACTCGACGAGGTCGACCTCGTGACCGTGGATGAGGGGCTTCATCCAGTCCTTCGCCTCACCGGAGTAGTCGATCTTCGTCCAGGAGTCGCCGACGCGGGCGTAGAAGGGGGTGAAGTCGCGGTAGTTCTGGGAGTGGTCGTAGGAGAAGCCGTACTTGTGGAGCAGTGCGGCGGTGGACTCGGACATCTCCCACCAGGGGGCGACGTAACCCTTGGGCCTGCGGCCGGTGAACTGCTCGATCAGTTCGACGGACTTCGCGAGGACGTCCTCCTCCTGCTGGGGGGACATGGCGATGGGGTTCTCGTGGCTGTAGCCGTGCGCGCCGATCTCGTGGCCCGCCTCGACGACCATGCGGGTCTGCTCGGGGAACGTCTCGATCGAGTGGCCGGGGATGAACCACGACGTGCGGATGCCGTGGCGTTCGAACAGCTTGAGCAGGCGCGGGGTGCCGATCTCGCCGGCGAAGACGCCGCGCTGGATGTCGTTGGGGGAGTCCTCGCCGCCGTAACTGCCGAGCCAGCCGGCGACGGCGTCGACGTCGACTCCGAGGGCGATCTTGATGTCCTTCATGAGGGCAGCTCCTAGGTCACAGGGCGGTACGGATACGGGTGACGGCGTCGTCGAGCGCGGCGGTGTCGGTGGGCGTCCAGTCGCGTTCGGCCATGCTGTGGACGGAGATCCAGCCGGTCATGGCTCCGTCGGTCTCTACGGGGGCGAGCATCTGGGCCTGCACCCCGTAGACGTCGATGAGAGCCTGCGGCGGGTGTGGGTCCACCTGGAAGTGGGGCTGGACCAGGGGCTTCCGGTGCTGTTCGAGCCACACGACGGTGTTCAGGTTGCGCTGGTCGAGCGAGGCGTCGCGGCGGATCGGGCGGACTCCGGGGCGCAGCGCCTCTCCGGCGGTGAGGTCGACGTGCAGGCCGAGCTCGGGCAGGTCTACGCGGAACGTGGTGCGGTCGGCCCCGGTCGCGGCGAGGAGGTCGGTGAGAGTGTCCTGGATCAGGGCCCGCAGGCTGCCCGAGCGGAGCAGGTCACCGTGGCCGGTGAGGCGGGGGGCCGCGCCCGCGAGGTCGAGGGCCTTCCAGAGGGTGACGGTGACCGAGTCCAACACCGGTATGCGCAGGGCCTGTTCGAGGCGTTCGGCCTCGGAGGCGCCGTGCACGTTCGTGCAGAGGACGGCCACCGCGTGCGTGTCGCCCTCGGCGGCCTGCTCGATCTGGCGGGCGACGTCGGCGGCGGGGATCCGGGCGAAGGCCTCGTTGTCGTCCTCGCCGAACGGCTCCGCGAGGGAGCAGATGATCCCCTCCTTCGCGTACGTGTCGACGATCCGCTCGCACACGTCCCGGGTATAGGGCAGTGCGAGTCCGAGCCGGGTGACGCCGTACGCGGCGCAGGCGTCGAGGAGGGCGAGCGTGGAGGTGGTGGCGGGGATGCCGGTCTCGGCGGTGATCGCGGCGGCGAGTGCGCGGTCGCGTTCGATACCGAGCCATGAACCCGAGGTGCCGTTCCACGCGATGACGTCGACCTTGGCGTCGGCGAGCTGCCGCGCCGCGGCCAGCATCGGGCCGGGGTCGAACTGGGCGTCGCTGTCCCCGTCCAGGGCGATCCGGGTGACCGGAACGCGCGCGAAGTGGGCGGTCGCGGCGTTCGTGCCGTGCAGGAGGGCGTAGGTCTCCGGCTCCAGGGCGGTGTTGGACGACGGTGTGAGCATCCCGAGGCGGGGCGGTGTGTGACTGGTCATCGGGTGGCGAGCCTCCTGGAGTAGTCGATGACGAGGGACGAGACGGTGAACAGGACGCCGGCGCCGACGAAGTAGAGCAGCGCCCAGGTGTAGGAGCCGGTGCCGCCGACGATGAATCCGACGGCGATGGGCGTGACGATTCCGGCGATGTTGCCGGAGAGGTTCATGGCGGCGCCGACGACGCCCGCGTTGGCCCGGCCGCCGAGGATCGAGGGCAGGGACCAGTAGAGGCCGGCCCAGCGCAGGAAGAAGAGCACGACGGCGAGCAGCGCGACCGCGGTCAGGGCGTCGGGGACGAGGACTACGCCGAGGAGCCCGGCGACGACGGCGGCGCCGGCGATGCCCATCAGGGTGCGCATCACGCGGTTGGCTCCGGCGCCGGTGGCCTGCCAGCGGTCGGAGATCCAGCCGCCCGTTAGCTCGCCCACGAAGCCCGCGCCGAAGATGGCGAGGGTGGACCAGCCGATGGTCTTGATGTCGAAGCCCTTGGTCTCCGAGAGGTAGAGCGGGCCCCAGGTGAGGATGCCGTAGAAGACGCCGTTGAAGCCCATCCAGCCTAGGCACATGCCCCAGAACGAGCGGTACTTGAGGTAGTCGCGGAGACGGGCGCGCCGGTCGGTGCCGGCGGCGGCGTCCTCCGCGGCGTGGGCGCGGTCGATGTAGTCGGCCTCCGCCGCGTTGACGCGGCGATGGGCACGCGGGGTGTCGCGCAGGAACCACAGGGCGAAGAAACCCATGGCCGCGGTGAGGACACCGGCGACGACGAAGCTGATGCGCCAGCTGCCGGTCCAGGCGATGAGTCCGGAGATGGCGATGCCGCCGAGCGCGGAGCCGAGCGGTGCGCCGCCGTCCATGAGCACGGCGCCGCGGCCGCGTTCCTTCGCCGGCAGCCAGCTGGCGTTGAGTTTGCCGCCGGCGGGCATGACCGGCGCCTCCACCGCGCCGAGGAGCAGGCGGAACCCGAGGAGGGAGCCGACGCCGGTGGCCGCGCCGGTGAGTCCCGTCGCGACGCCCCAGCCGATGCAGGCGCCACCGGCCATGTAGCGGGGCCCGAAGCGGTCGATGAGCCAGCCGCTGGGGATCTGCATCAGGGCGTACGTCCAGAAGAACGCGCTGAGGACGAAGCCGGTGACCTCCTTGGAGAGGTGGAGGTCCTCGGTGATGAGAGGCAGCGCCACGGAGACGGAGCCGCGGTCGATGTAGTTGAGGGCCACGACGGCCAGGAGAAGGACGAACACTTTCCAGCGGGTGCGCGTGGGCCGGGCGGCGGGGGCGGGCCCCGCGTCGGCCCCGGTTCTTTCATCTGTGCTGTGTACGGGGTTGACCTGCGACATGGCGGACCCTCGATTCGGCAGACTTCGGGTACGTGCTGACGTGCAACTTCCGCGTTATGGCATACCAAACAATGAAGGGAACCCCAGGGCCTCGTCAAGCGTTTGGTATACCGTAAGGGCAGCTTTTCGGGGAGGACACATGACACAGGGCCAGACCCGGGACGCCACGTCCCCGACCGGGACGGGATGGCTGCGCGACCAGGTCTGCGAGGGGATCCGCGACCAGATCATCGGCGGCAGGCTCAAGCCGGGCGACCGCCTCGTCGAGCGGGACGTGGCCGAGGAGTTCGGCGTCTCCCGCATCCCGGTGCGCGAGGCCATCCGCGTCCTGATGAGCGAGGGGTTCCTCCAGGCCCTGTCCCCGCGACGCATCGTCGTCAAGGAGCTGTCGCGCCAGGACGTGGCGAACCTCTTCGACCTGCGCGAGGCCCTTGAGGTCCTCGCGGCGCGCCGCGCGGCGGAGAACGCGGACGAGGCTCAACTCCGCCAAATGCAGCGCCTGTTGGAGAGCGCCCGCAAGGCAACGCTCGCCGGGCGCCCCGAGCGCGTGTCGCGCGCCAACACCGCGTTCCACCACCACATCGTCGAGATGGCGGGCAACGAACTCCTCGCCGCGACCCTCGAACCCCTGGAGGGCCGGCTGCGCTGGCTGTTCCATCAGATCGACGACCCCACGTCGGTGTGGGAGGAGCACCGCCGCCTCTACGAGACGATCGCCGCGGCCGACCCCGAGGCGGCGGCCGAGTGCGCGCTCCGGCATGTGCGCCACTACAGGGAGGTGGCGCTGCGCCTCCTGTTCGACGCGCCCGACACCTACTGAGCCCCGACACCTACCGAGCCCCGAGGCCGGCCGGCCACCGGTCGGCCACCGGCGCCACCCGCTCGAACGCGGCGGCGGCGCACAGGAGCTGGGCGTCACGCCACTCGGAAAGACTCAGAAGGCGCGGGCGGTCAGTGTCCCGCGAGGAGCTTCACCCCCACCACGCCGACCCCGATCACCGCGTCGACCACGGCCGCCAGGCTCGACGCGAGCAGCCCGCCGCCCATCCGGCGGCCACCCTCGAAACCCCAGGCGGCGAGGCCGGCGACGCCCACGCCGGCCGCGATCCACAGAGCGGTGTCGAGGTCGAGGGCGCCTGCCGCGGACAGGGCGTCCATCACCAGCGGGCCGGCCGCGGACGACAGGAGAGGGCTGCTGACGTACAGCATGTGCCGGGCCTCGGCGCGTGCCGGGAACCGCTTGTGCACGACGCGGTGCGACTGCACGTCCGCCACCAGCGTGGCCAGCCACAGGCCGACCGCGGTACCCGTCACATAGGCGGCAGCGGTCCAGTGCCCGGTGTGCGGGTTCTGCGCGAGGCCCACGACCACCGCGAGCATCGTGATCGCGGCGTAGATCCGCTCCTTCAGCCGCTCGCGCAGGGTGTTGAGCAACTCCCCTTTTTTCGCCACATTCACAGCCATGCGCGAACAATAAATGCAGCGCCCGTCGGGAGATCACTCCCACCGGACGCTGCACCGGTGTCCGCCGTGATTCGCCTACGGCTTGCGCGCCACCACGGCGTAGATTCCGCCGTCCTCCGCGCGCGGGGCGACCGTGCCCCGGAACCACTCCGTCGCCGTCACCAGGCCCGGCTCCATGAGTTCGAGCCCCTCGAAGAAGCGGCCGACCCCGTCGCGCGAACGGAACCCGAGCTCGATCCCGCCCTTCGCGTACTCGGCCGTCACCTGCGCGGAAAGCTCCGGGAAGATGTCGGACGACGCGTGCGACAGGACGAGATAACTGCCGGAGGGCAGCGCTTCCACCAGGGTGGAGACGATGTCGTACGGCTCCTGCTCCCCGGGCAGGAAGTGCATGAGCGCGATGAGCGAGAGCGCGATCGGCCGGTCGAAGTCGAGCAGCTTGCGGGCGTGGTCGAGGATCTCCCGGGGTGCGCGCACATCTCCCTGGACGTAGTCGGTCATGCCCTCGGCGCTGCTGACCAGCAGCGCCTCGGCGTGCCGCAGCACGATGGGGTCGTTGTCCGTGTAGACGACGCGCGACTCGGGGCGGATCCCCTGGACGATCTGGTGCAGGTTCGGCGCGGTCGGGATCCCGGTGCCGATGTCGAGGAACTGGTCGACGCCGGTGCCCGCCAGCCACGCGACGGCGCGGTGCATGAACTCACGGTTCTGGCGCGCCGCGTCCCGCGCCTGGGGAGGCAGTTGCTCCCCCACCTCCTCGTCGACGGGGTAGTTGTCCTTGCCGCCGAGGAGATAGTCGTAGACACGGGCCGGGTGGGGCTTGCTGGTGTCTATCCGGGGAGTGGGTGGTGTCTCTGCCGTCATGGCCACGCAGTCTGCCACAGCAACTCGCCTGTCAGTACCGATGGTTGGCGGGCGACCTGCGGTCGGTCAGCTCACACTGACCGATGTGTCGTCGACGACGAACGATGTCTGGAGGGTGGACCCTTCCGTGCCGGTCAGTTTCACGGTCACCGACTGCCCGGCGTACGCGCCCAGGTTGAACGTCTTGAGCGCGTAGCCCGAGGCCGCGTCGAGGTTGGAGTACGTGCCGAGCGTCGACAGGACCGTGCCGCCGCTGTTGAGGACCTGCACCTTGAGCGTGTCGTAGGGCGTAGTGGTGGTGGTCTCGGCCGTGTCGATGTGGAGGTAGAGGCTGAGGGTGGCCGCGCAGCCGGTCGGGACGTTCACCGTCTGCGACAGGGTGTCGGTGTGGGCGGAGCCGTAACCGTTCATCCAGGCCTTGTAGGTGCCGGTGCGCGCGGGTTCGCCGGTGTCGTTGGTGATGACGCCGCTGGAGGCGGTCCAGGTGGTGCTGCCCGACTCGAAGCCCGGGTTGCCGAGGAGTTGGGCGGCGGTGCAGGTGCCGCCGCCTCCCCCGCTGCTGCCGGTGGCTCCGGAGAGCCACTCGGTGGCGTTGAGGGCGAGGGGCGCGTTCGTGCCCGCCGGGTCGTTCCAGCCGTCGTAGAGCGTGTTGCCGGACTGGCCCGTGCCGTCGTCGATCGGGGAGCTGTCGCCCCAGAACGCGACGCGGCCGCTGCCGAACGTGCTGGTGGCGAAGAAGGCGCCCGTGTTGCCGGAGGAACCGGTGCGGTAGACGAGGCCCTTGACCGAGGAGTTGTCGGCCGGCTTGAGCGTGGCCGTGGTTCCGCTGCGGATGATGCTGCCGCCGACCTTGCCGAACGACCCGTTGATGACGGGGTCGGTGGTGGAGGTGATGGCCTTCGGGTTGTCGGTGCTGATGCTCAGCGTGTCGACGGAGAAGCCGAACGGGTCCGTGGAGTCGACGGAGTTGTTGGTCATGAGGTCGTTGATGACCTCGACCGCGTCGATGCCGTCGTTGTTGCGGTCCGCGCCGGTGTGGTCGGAGATGAGGAAGAGGCCGCCGCCGTTCTGGACGAACTTCATGACGGCGGTCTTCTCCGCCGCGCTGAGCAACACGTTCGGCTCGGGCAGCACGAACGTGTCGAAGTTCTTGAGGTCCAGGGCCGACGAGGTCCCGTACGTGATGGTGTTGCCGGACGGCAGTGTCTTGAGCGCGTAGTCGCCGGTCTTCTGGAGACCCACGCCCCATGCGGAGAGCGCGCCCGTCCAGTCGTTCTCGGCCGTGGGGGTCGCGTCCTGGCCGAGCGGGTCGGGCTGGCTGGTGCCGATGATCCAGTCGGCGTTGCCGGCGGTCTCGGCCTTGGTGTTGTCGAAGAGCACGCGGTGGGGCGTCGCCGCGGCGGCAGGGGCGGCGGCGGTGGCCGCCTGACCTGACGTCACACCGGCGATGAGCATTCCGAGGACGGCGGCCGCACAGGCGACGCGGCGGTGGGGACGTCTGGATCCGAGCATCCGTCATACCTCCGTGAGGGGTGGGGAGAAGGCGGTGCGGGCGTCGAGTCTGCGCGCGTAGAACACCGATTGTGAAGAGGGAGGACCACGCGTGATTGAACAGTACATGGCAACTCGGTGCCCCGACAGGGCATCGCGGGCCCACCCTCCGCGTCACCGCGGGCAGATGCTCCGCATCACTGCAGGCCGATACGGCGCGCGATCTCCTCGGTGTGCCGCAGGCGCGCCGGCGCGTCGTCGCCGAGGGCCGCGACGACTCCGGCGACGACGGTCTCGACCACGGCGAGGGTGGGCACGAAGCTGTCGTACGGCGACGGCGTCGTGACCAGGCTGGGCAGCACGACCTCGGCGTGCGCGGAGACCGGGGACAGCCATCTGTCGGTGAAGAGTATGACCTTCGCGCCCTGTTCCAGGGCGAGTTGGGCCATGGTGACCTTGTCCTGCTCGTAACGGCGGTAGTCGAAGACGACCAGGACGTCGCGGCGGGTGAGCGCGCCGAGCACCGCGGTCCGCTCGACGTCGCCCGCGGGCAGGAGCCGGATGTCACCGCGCAACTGCATGAGGTGCAGCCCGAGGTACTGGGCGAGGAGATGGGTGAAGCGGCCGCCGGCCAGCGTGATGCGCCGCTTGCCGTCGGCCAGGAGCGAGACGGCGTGTTCCAGGTCGTGCGACGGGAGTTCGGTGAGGGTCTGGGCGACGGCGGAGCTGAACAGCCGGCCGGCCTGCCCGAGAAGGGACACGTCGCCGCCCGCCGCTTCGTCGGTGCGGGCGCGGTCGGCGGATTCGTACAGGGACAGGGGCGACGCGTTGCGTTCGTCGAGTTCCTCGCGCAGGGCGGTCTGGAAGCCGGGGAAGCCGCGGTAGCCGAGCCGGCTGACGAAGCGGATGACGGTCGGGGCGCTGACGCCCGCCCGCTCGGCGAGGACGGCGACGGTCTCGAAGCCGGCGGAGGGGTAATTGGCCAGGAGGACGCGGGCGACCTTGCGCTCGGCAGGGCTGAGGTCGCCCAGCTTGTGCCGGATCACGTCGGCGAGTGCGCCGGAGGCCATCGCGGGTTCCTTTCTCGGTCGTCGGCGGGCGTGGGCCCGCGGGCCGAGCCTAATGCCGATCTTCGCAACTGTGGTCCCGGCCGTCGCCGCGCCCCGGGGCCACGACGGGTGCTCCCGCACCGGGCAACGGCGCGATGAACCGGTGCGGGAGCGTCGGGGGCAGCGTCAGTCGCTGCGGCTGTCACCCAGGTCGGCGATGAGAGAGGCGAGCAGGGCGACCCGGACCGGGACCGTACTGACGTCGAGCCACTCCTCGGGGGTGTGGTCGGCGCCGCCGACCGGTCCCAGGCCGTCCAGTGTCGGGACCCCTGTGCCGGCGATGGTGTTGGCGTCCCCCACGCCGCCCGTCGCCGTGCCCCCGAAGGACAGGCCCAGGCGTACGCCGATGTCCTTGGCCCGGTCGAACATCCGGCGGGAGGCGTCGGTGTCCTCCATCGGCGGGCAGGATTCGAGTTCCTCGACGGTGACGCGGGTGCCGGGGACGACGGGCCGCGCGGCGGCCTCCTGGATGGCGGCGGTGGCGTCGCGCATGCCGCTGTCCGTTGCCGAGCGGATCTCGACGAGGAGTTCCGCGTCGGGGCAGACGATGTTGAAGCGGCTGCCCGCGCGGACGACGCCGACGTTGAGGGTGACGCCCTCCCATATGCCGTTCAGGGCCTGGATCTCGATGACGAGGTGAGCGGCGGCCAGAGCCGCGTTCGCTCCACGTTCGGGTTCGATGCCCGCGTGTGCGGCGCGGCCGGTGACGGTGAGCCTGAAGTCGGCCACGCCCTTGCGGGCGATGACCAGGTCGCCGTTCTCCCGGGCGCATTCGAGGGCGAGGGCGTAGTGCGCCCCCTCGGCGGCCCGCCGGGTGACCGGTCTGCTGGCGGGTGAGCCGATCTCCTCGTCCGGCGTGGCGAGGAAGACGAGTTCCGCGTAGTCCTCGACGCCGGCCCGGGCGAGGATCTCGAGGGCGGCCAGTCCTGCGACCATGCCTCCCTTGTCGTCGCTGACGCCGGGTCCGTGGGCGAGGGATCCGCTGAGGGAGAAGGGGCGTTCGGCGGCGGCCCCGTCGTCGAAGACGGTGTCCATGTGCGCGGCGAGCAAGAGTCTGCGGCCTCCGTCGGCGACGGCGAGGCGGCCTTGTCTGCGCCCGATGAGCACATCTGCGATGCGGTGTCCGTTCGTCGGCGGCAGCGGGACGCGTTCCACAGAGAAGTCCAGACGCTCGAGGCGGGCCCGGACCAGGTCGGCGACCCGGTTGACGCCGTCGGAGCTGTACGAGCCGGAGTCGATCGCGACGAGTTCGGCCAGGTCTTCGAGGTACCGCGGCTGGTGTGCGTGGGACAGGGCCAACAGCGCCTCGTCGAGGGGCTGCTGACGGGGCGGGGCGCTCACAGGACCTTCGACAGGAAGGCGCGGGTGCGCTCCTGCTCCGGTGCGGCCAGGACCCGTCGGGGGTCACCGGATTCGACGACGACGCCTTCGTCCATGAAGACGGCCAGGTCACCGACTTCGCGGGCGAAGCCGATCTCGTGCGTGACGACGACCATGGTCATGCCGTCGTCCGCGAGCCGGCGCATGACGTCGAGGACGTCGCCGACGAGTTCGGGATCGAGCGCCGACGTCGGTTCGTCGAACAGCATCAGCTTGGGTTTCATGGCGAGGGCGCGGGCGATGGCGACGCGCTGCTGCTGGCCGCCCGAGAGCTCGGCCGGGTAGTGGCCCTCCCGGTCGGCGAGCCCCACCTGGTCCAGCAGGGCCCTCGCCTCGTCGCGGGCCTGGTCCCTGGCTGCGCCGGCGACCTTGACGGGGGCTTCCATGACGTTCTCCAGGGCCGTCATGTGCGGGAAGAGGTTGAACCGCTGGAACACCATGCCGATGTCGCGCCGGCGGGCGGCGACCTCGCGCTCACGCAACTCGTGGAGGCGGGTGCCCTGCGGCCGGTAGCCGACCGGTTCGCCGTCGACCGAGAGGCGGCCCCCGTCGATCTTCTCCAGATGGTTGATGCACCGCAGGAACGTGGACTTGCCGGACCCTGAGGGCCCCAACAGGCAGCACACCTGGCCGCGTTCGACCGTCAGGTCGATGCCCTTGAGGACCTGGAGCTTGCCGAAGTGTTTGCGCACGCCCTCGGCGTGCACCATGGGCGCGTTCAACGGCCCGCCTCCTTCTGTGTGCGGCTGCGCAGGGCGGTGAGGGATCCGGCGCAGAGGCGCCGCAGCGGGGAGACCGCAGCGCCGCGTGCCGTGCCGCGCCCGTAGCGGCGTTCGAGCCACGCCTGCGGGACGCTCAGGACGCTGACCAGAGCCAGGTACCAGAGGGACGCCACCACGAGCATGGGGATGACCTGGTAGTTCTGCCCGTACACGTCCTGGATGTTGGACATGAGGTCGTGCGCCGCGATCACCGACACGAGGGCGGTCATCTTGAGCATGTTGATCGTCTCGTTGCCCAGCGGCGGGATGATCACCCGCATCGCCTGGGGCAGCACGATCCGCCGCATGGTGAGCGCCGGGCGCATGCCGAGCGAGTGGGCCGCCTCGGTCTGTCCGGCGTCGACGGACCGGATCCCCGCGCGGACGATCTCGGAGGCGTACGCGGCCTCGTTCAGGCCGAGCGCGAGCAGGGCGGCGACGGCCGGGGTGAGCAGGGTGTTGGTGTCGGCCTGGAGGAAGGTGACGCCGGTGAACGGGATGCCGACCATCACGTGCTGGTAGAGGGCTCCGGCGTATCCCCAGAAGATGATCTGTACGAGCAGCGGGGTGCCGCGGAAGACCCAGACGAACAGCGACGAAAGGCCGTACAGGACCGGGTCGTCGGAGAGCCGCATGACGGCAACGAGGGTGCCGAGGACGAGGCCGAGCGTCATCGCGGCGACGGTCAGCCACAACGTGGTGGCCAGACCGTCGAAGATCAGCCCGGCGAACAGGTAGTGGCCGACGACGTCCCAGTGCAGGTTGCCGTTCTTCGCCAGCGAGCCGATGAGGCCGGCCAGCGCGGCGACCGCGGCCACCGCCGAGATCCAGCGGCCCCAGTGGCGGACGGGGACGATCTCGAAGGCGTCGGATGCGGGGGTCTCGCCCGTGCGCGGTGTCCCCATGGGGGTGGTGGTGGCCATCTCTAGTCCACCGCCGCGTTCTTGGTGGCTTCCTTCACGGCGATGGAGGCGACGCCGTACTTGTCGCAGATCTTGGTGAGGGTGCCGTCGTCGATCAGGGCCTGGAGCGCCCGCCGGATCGCGTCGGTCAGTTGCGGAAGCTGTCTGGAGACCGCTATGCCGTTGGGTGAGGCACGGTAGCCTGCCGGCGCCTTGGGGTCCTCGGCCAGGTCGAAGGCCTTGCCGCCGTCGGCAGTCTTGGCCGACCATCCGGCGGCGGGTTTGGTGACGACCTCGGCCGTCACCTTGCCCGAGCGCAGGGCGAGTTGGGCGTCCGAGTCCTTGGGGAAGGTCTGGATGTCGGCCGCCTTCCGGCCGGCCGCCCGGCACGCGGCCTGGTGGGCCTCGAGCAGCTTGTACTGGTTGGTCGCCGCCTGGACGCCGACCTTCCTGCCGCAGAGGTCGTCCAGCGTGCCGATCTTCGCCGGGTTGCCCTCGGCCACCAGGATGCCCGAGCCGGAACGCGAGTAGTCGACGAAGTCGACGACCTTCTGCCGCTCCCTGTTGTCGGTCAGGGCCGACATCGCGGCGTCGAACTTGCCGGCCTGGAGGGCGGGCACGATGCCGTCGAACTTCGTCGGGGTGAAGGCGAACCTGACGCCGAGCTTCGCGCCCAGGGCCTGGCCGAGGTCGTAGTCCAGGCCGGTCAGTTCGCTCTTCCCCTCGGTCACGAACATCGCGAACGGCGGATAGGGGACGTCCGTGGCCACGCGCACGGTGCCCGCCTTCTTGATCCGCTCGGGCAGGGCCTCGTGCAGTGCCGCGTCCCGCGTGACCGTGACTCCGGCGATCTTGTCCCGGGACGCCGGGCCGGCTCCGCCTGAGCCGCTCGCGCCGCAGCCGGAGACCACCACCAGAGCCGTGCAGGCCAGCACGGCAGTCGCCCCGCGGCGGGGCACAGAGATGTACATCAACGTCGTTCCCTCTCGGACGTCCGAAGCGCGCGGAATCACCTCCGCCGACGTCCCAGAAGTTACACATCAATGCTCTCGATGGCTAGATGTAATACACGTTACATACCTGGCTCGCGCTCGGGCAGGTATCTGTTCCGTGTCTCGTGGGCAGGCGAGAGGCCCGACGCGCCCCTCAGTACCCGGGCGGACGTCGTCGTCGAGGACGGCATGCCGGGCGTGCAGGTCTGGCGGTGCTCTACGCGGTCACGGAGGCCGGTACCGGAGCGGGCGGGCGGACGTCCACCATGCGGCGCTCCGGGCCACGCCGCCGCAGCACCAGATGACCGACGAACGCGGCGGGCCCGAAGAAGATCTGCGCGGGCACGATCTCGGGGAGATGCCCGGTGAGCGCCTCGACCGTGACCGGTGTGAGGGTCGGGAGCAGCGCGCCGAACACGGCGACGAGGCCGAGGGCGGTGGCGAGACCGGTCCGCCCGTAGGCCTTGTAGGCGACGGTGCTGTAGAGGGCGTACACGAGGAGGTCACCCATGCCGAGCACCGCGCCGAGGTCTCCGACGCGCAGGCCCGCGGAGGGCGCGAAGGCATAGCCCTGCACGGCGTCGAAGAGCCGCTGCGTGATGGGCACGGCGGTGGCGAAGAACAGGTCGTACGCGGCGAGGGCGAGCGCGAACCGGGCGACGTGCCGCAGGCGGAGACCGCCCTGGGCGTTGAGGTTGGCGGCGCCGACCGCCATCAGCATGATGACGGTGCTGTTGATCAGCCAGTACGGGAGCGCATGGGTCGGGTCGTGTTCGGCGGTCCGCGCGGCGAACCAGTCGGCCGCGAGGAGCGCGGCGATGAGGAGCCACCGGAGCCGGGCGCTTCGGACCACGGGGCCGTAGGCGACGGCGAGGCCGCCCGCCAGGGTGAGGCCGAGGACGGGCGGCAGGAGCGCGCCGGGCAGGGCCAGGTAGAGGAACGGCAGGGCGATGACGAAGCCCATCATGATGACCATGTCGTTGCCGTTGAAGGCTCCGACTGCCGGCCGCGGCAGGGTGACGAGCCGGAAGTACGCGACGCCGGCGAGCGAGACGCCCAGGGCGATGCCCAGCGTGACGAGGGTGAAGAACACGGACTGTGCGGCGCTCACGAGGCCCTCCCGGCGAAGCTGTTCTCGACCAAGTCGCAGCGGTACCGGCGCAGTTCGTGTCCCTCGGCGTCGGTGAGGGCGACGGTCGCGTCGATGCCGGCCTCGGCGAGGCGGCCGGCGATGTCGGCCGGACCGTTGTCCGCGGCGCACCCGGCGGCGAGTTCGAGCCGTAGTCGGCCGTCGGTGACGTCGGTCCGGTAGCGCATGGGCCACCGGGCGCCCGGCAGCGCGTCGAGGACCTCGATGATGTCGCGCGGCATCACGGCCCCGGCGCGGGTGCTCAGCACGTGGTCGGCCTTGCCGAGGATGTGCGAGGTGGCCGGGACGTTCGCCATCTCGCAGTTGAGGGGTACGTCGGGCAGGCGCCGCACGAGATCGCGGGTGTCGTAGCGGAACAGCGGCATGCACTCCCGGTACGGGAAGAACGGGGTGGCGACGATGGTGCCGAGCGCACCGGGCTCGGCCGGTTCCCCGGTCTCCAGGTCGCACACCTCGACGAGGCCGATCCCGGCGTCGATGTGCAGATGCCGCTGCGCGCAGATCGCGCCCGCGACCGGAGTCACCTCGGTCATGCCGTAACCGTCGTGGACCGGGGCGCCGAAGGTCTCCTCGGCGGCCGAGGCCAGGGCCGGCGACAGGACTTCGCTTCCCACGTTGATGCGCCGCAGCCGGAAGTCGGCGGGACCGAGGCCCCGTTCACGCGCGAGGATGACCAACTGGCCCAGATAGCTCGGGTAGGTGACCATCAGGGTCGGCGCGGGGGCGTCGGTGCCGACGGTGAGGTCGAGGGTCTCGACGGGGGGCACCAGGCCGACCATGCGGATCGCGGCTCCGGCCATGCGGGCCACCTGCATCTCCGCGTACGCGGTGCCGGTGGCGCGGGAGCTGACGTTGAACTGGACGAGGTCCGTGGTGCGTATATTGCCGCGCAGGACCTGCGAGAGAGCGACCAGAGCGGGCCACAGCCGCTCCTCGTAACGGGAGTACCAGACCTCGGCGGGGCGGCCCGTCGTGCCGGTGGTGCGCGAGGCGAGGAACGGCTCACCGCACAGAAAGTCGCGGGACCGCTTGACGAGGTCCGTCTTCGTGGTGACGGGGACGCGGCCCATGGCGTCGACGGTCAGCGTGGCGGGGTCGACGCCCGCGGCCTCGAAGTGCTCGGCATAGAAAGGTGACTTGTCGGCCAGTCGCCTGGCAGTACGGCGCAGGGCCTTGTTCGTCAGGTCGGCGCGCAGTTGCGGGTCGGCGGCCGCGCCCCGCAGGAGTTGCTCGACATCCTCTCCCGGGGAGCCGAACTCGGCGATCGTCGCCAGGGCGTCCTCGACCAGCCGCTCGGCGGACCGTACGTCGATGGGGCGGCCGAGCACCATCGCCAGCGCCATTCGGAACTGCCGGATCCCCGCGTCGAACATGGTTCCTCCCCCGCCTCCGACACATCGCTCACCGTGAACCGTGGCCCCCTGAAACGCAGCAAAGAGACGGGGCGGGCGGCCGTCGCCGCCCGCCCCGTCGCCGCGTCAGCTGGGACAGTTGGTGAAGAGCACCGCCGCCAGCGAACCCATGACGTACTTGGTGTGCTTGAGCGTGGAAACGATCGCGGACATTCGTAAACCCCCTCCATCGTTCGGATGACCTTCACCGGCTGGTGAAAGCACAACGATGCTCATTGCGGCAAACTCTCCTGTCAAGAACGCATCCAGCGATCCATCGTCCGCACCGAAACATGCAATCGGGAAAGATCGTCCCGCGTCCGGCCGCCTTCGAGGATGAAGGCGAGGAGTTCCGGCGCCGCTCACGGTCATAGACGGAGCAGCACCCCCGACAGAGGAGAGCTCCCGATGAACACCCCCCGCATCGGCTTCAGCCTGCCGAGCTTCGGACCGTACGCAGGACCCGAGGCCGTCGCATCGTCAGCGCGCTGTTCCAGCCAACGCTGATCCTGGCCCGGCGGCCGGTCCCTCGACCGGCTCTCCGGCGCGCGGCTCGACGTCGGGATCGGGCAGGGCCGGCTGCCGGAGGAGTTCACGGCCACCGGCCGGGGGCGCGGACGAGGACCAGTGGGGCGACCTCGATCTGGCGGAGAGACCCGTCGAGGACCAGGTGGTGGCGATGGAGGCGATGGCGGCGGCGCTGGACCTCGACGCCTCCTGAGGACCACTGCGCCCGGCCGGTCTCGGTGTGCTCCCTCTACGATGGCGGGGATACCGCCGCTCATGTGCCGGCGGGCCGCCGGTCGGGAGGGGCCACCAATGATCATTTTCGGTACACGGGGATATCTGTACCAGCTCGCGATGCTCACGTTCGTCTGTGGAAACTGCGGCAATCCCGCGGCGCACGCGCTGCGCAAGTACGTCACGAAGTTCACGCTGTTCTTCGTGCCGCTGTTCCCCATCTCCACCAAGTACCGCTCGCAGTGCACGTTCTGCGGGATCGAGCACCAGCTCGCCAAGGAGCAGGCGGAGGCGCTGCTCGCGCAGGCCGCCGCGCCCGCCGGTCACCCGGCGCAGGGCCAGCAGCAGCCGGGCCAGCCGCTCGGCCAGAACCCGTACCAGCAGTAGTCGTTCAGGGGCTGGCGGCGAAGGGCGCCGTGAGGCGCAGCCGCCAGTCCCCGTCGGTGCGGACCACGAGATCGACGCGCCAGGCCGCCACGCGCAGCGGGAGCAGCGGCCGCACCCGGTCCCGCACGAGCTCCGCCTCCTCGTCCGTGGCCCCCGTCGCCAGCGTGACATGCGGCTCGGGTCGCTCCCCGAACCGGCCGCCGTACGGGGCGATGTGCGGCCAGCGTGCGCAGAACGCGTCGACCACGGGCTGCAGCGCGGGTACGGGCACGGCGACGAAGCGCGGCGCCACCACGAAGTCCTTCAGATCCGTCTCGACCGCGGGCAGTGACGACGCGAGGTCACGCACCTCGGCGTCGACGTCCGCCGTCAGCTCCGCCGCGGGCAGGAACGGGTAGAGCAGCGAGACATGGGCGGGCAGGCCCTTTCTCACCAGCGCGGGGTTGACCTCCGCCGCGGCTTCGAGCAGCGGGTTCGCCATGGGCAGGGTGATGACCAGAGCGCTCCGGTCCTGCGGGGCGCGCCCCTCGCCGACGGCCGTCATGGCCACCTCACCTCCGTGCTGGGACATGCGTGCGGGGGCGGACCAGGAACGGCCCGCCCCCGCACATGTTCTCAGCCCTGAGCGGCGCTGCGGCGCTTGCGCGTCGCCCACACGAGGCCGCCACCCGCGACGATCACCACGGCGGCCGCCCCGCCGATGAGCGGCGTGGCGCTGGACGAGCCCGTCTCGGCGAGGTCGCCCGAGTCGGCGCTCGGCTTGGACGAGGGCACCGCGGCAGCGGAGCTCGTCGCCGTGCTGGGCTTGTCGCTCGGCGTGGGCGACGCCGTGTCGGCCGGCTTGGACGGCGTCGGAGTCGGCTTCGGCGTGTCCGACGGCTTGGGCGTGCTGCCCTCGCACACCGGGGCCGTCTTCGTCTCGTCACGCGAGTACTGGTCGCCGTCGCCGGCCTTCACGACCAGGCGGACCGTGAGTTCCTTGCTGTGCTCGGGCAGGTCCAGCTTCTTGTGGAAATCGTTGTTGAACGTCTCGGTGGGCAGGAGGTCCTTGCCGTCCACCGTGACGTTCACCGTGTTCTCGGACCGCGACCCGTAGTTGGTCAGGTCGAGGCTGACCTGGGAGCAGGTCACCTCCCACACGGGGGTGTGCGCCTGCGCGGGGCTCGCGAAGAGCCCCACGCCGAACGCACCCGCAGTGGCGGCCGCTATGAGGGCGCCCGACGTCCGCCACGTCTTCTTGTTCTCAACCACAGAATTGTCCTCCGCGATGTTCGCCCCGTATGACAGTGCGCGCACCCTACTCCTGACGCACAGGTGGCTCACAACCGCCTCCCCCTTAACTTGCGCCCCCTGGTTCAGAGGGAGTTGGGCGCGTCCCCGAAGTCCGGGATGTCCAGGCGTGCACCCCCGTGCAGGGCCGACTCGTGGGCGACGATGCCGGGCAGGGTGTAGCGGGCGGCCACCCACGCGTTCACCGACGGCAGGGTCCTCGTGGCGACGGCGGTGACGAAGTCGTCGACGAGGAAGTGGTGGCTTCCCTCGTGGCCGTTGGGCATGTGGTCGAACTCGCGGGGCAGCCGGGCGCGGTCGTGCACGGGCGCCGAGCCGGAGGTGAACGCGTCCCTGAGGGCGGGCGCGATGTGCTGGAGCGAGGGGTCGTCGGCCGGCAGCGTCGGCTTGGGCTGGAGGAGTTCCGAGATGTCCTGCACCCCCTTCTTGTCCTGCCAGAAGCTGACCGTGGCCAGCTGCTCCATGCTGGCGTCGGTGCCGAAGAACCGGAACCGCGATTCGCGGATGTGTGACGGATAGCCGACCCTGCGGAACTCGTTCGTACGGAAGGAGCCGCCGCCCGCGACCTCGAAGAGCGCCGTCGCGTTCGACAGGTCGTTGCCGAACTGGCTGACCTCCTTGTCGAAGACCCCGTCACCGCGCTCGTCGGGCACACCGATCGCGGAGACGCTCACGGCGTGGGTCTGCCAGGCGCCGAGCACACCGCCGACGGAGTGCGTCGGGTAGAGCAGGGGCGGATAGCTGGCGGTGGCCTTCCAGTTGTCGCCGCCGCTGTACCGGTAGGCGTCGTAGAAGCCGAGGTCCATGTCGTGGACGTAGTCGCCCTCGGCGTAGAAGAGCCGTCCGAAGGCGCCGTCGGCGATCTGGTTGCGGGCGTGCACGGTCGCCGGGTTGTACTGGCTGGTCTCGCCCATCATGTACGTCAGCCCCGTGTCGCGCACGGCGTCGATGATGGCCGCGATCTCGTCCTCGGTGATCGCCATCGGCACCGCCGAGTACACGTGCTTCCCGGCGCGCAACGCCTGCAGGACGAGCGGGCCGTGGGTCCAGCGCTGGGTGAAGACCGCCACGGCGTCGACCGCGTCGGACTCCAGCATGGCGTCGAACGAGGGGAAGGTGCCGGTGAGCCGCTCGGCGGCGACGAGCTGTTCGGCGCGCTCCGGCAGCAGGTCCGTGACGTGGATGTCGCCGACACCGGGGTGGGCGCGGAACAGTTTGGCGAACTGCCCGGAGAACTGCCCGGCGCCGACGATGCCGATGGAGAACGTCATGAGGATCCCTTCACAGACTGAACTTCACTGAAATTCACCGAACTTCACTGCACACTCCTGCCCTTCCCCCAACTTCACTGGGAGAGCAGGAGGTTGATCTGGCTGTTGGTGCGGTCGAGGCCGCCGACGGGCGCGTCGTTGGCGTAGATGTCCTGCATGGCGGGCCGCATCAACGCGTACACGTCCGCCGCGTAGTTGGTGATCGGGAAGGAGAAGGTCGTCTTGTCGGCGACCGGCTTGGTGAACGCCGTGACGTCGATACCGTCCTTCTTGTACGCGGCCACGGCCGCCGCCGTGCCGTCCTTGGTGGCGGGGAACACGATCCCGTGCTCGCCGACCGTCCGCTGGCAGGCGTGGGAGGCAAGGTAGGCCACCCACTTCTCGGCGCCCGGCTTGTTGCGCGCGTTCTTGGTGATGGAGTCCGCGAGGCCGTTCATCATGGTGGCGCGTTTACCGCTCGGGCCGACGGGGGTGACGGCCGTGCCGGTCTGGATGCCCTTGAAACCGTAGTACGTCTTGATCATCCACGAGCCGTTGAGCGAGGTCGCCGCCGTGCCCGAACCGAACTGCACATCGGGGCCGTTGGTCTGGGAGAAGTCCTTCTGAGGCGGGAGGTAGCCCTTCTTGGCGAGGCCGAAGTACCAGTCGATCGCGGCCTTGAACCTTTTGTCGTCGTAGTTGTAGTGAGTGCCCCAGGCCGGCTGGTCCGTGTAGCGCCAGCCCATGGACGCGGCGAACGCGCTCCACTGGGTCTGGCCGTCGCCGTCGCCCGCGTCATTCGTGGCGAGGCCGTAGACCTTGACGTGCTTCTTGTCGAAGCCCTTCTCGTCGCCGCGCACCCCGTTCCTGTCGACGGTCAGATGCGCGATCGCCTTCTCGAAGGTGCCGCCGTCCTCGGGGTTCCAGGTGAGGTTGTTCAACTGGCCGGCGGTCAGTCCGGCCTCGCGCGCCATCTTCTTGTTGTAGAAGAGGGCGACGGTGTCCCAGTCCTTCGGAGCGCCGTAGCGGTGCCCGTCCTGGCCGACCCAGGAGGCGGCGAGCCCGGGCTGGTAGTCCGCGTCCTTGATGGTCCGCGTATGGGGCAGCCGGTCGAGGGGCGCGAGCACCTCCAGGTCGGCGAACTGGGCGAACTTCTGGATGTGGTCGGTGAACACGTCGGGCTGGGTGCCCGCGATGAAGCTCGCGGTGAGCTTGGTCCAGTAGTCGTTCCACCCCATCTGCGTGATGCGGACGTCGAGGCCCGGGTTCTCCTTCTCGAAGTCCTTGGCGCAGGCCTCGTACGCGGGCAGCTGGTTGGAGTCCCACAGCCAGTATGTGACGGTGTGCGAGGCGGAGCCGGAGGAGGACCCCGCCGAACAGCCGGACACCAGCGAGAGGGCGAGCGCCCCCGCGAGGGCGATGAAGGCACGCAGTCGCATCAGGTTCCTGCCTCTCTACTTGATCCCGCTGAAGCCGATGGAGTTGACGATGCGCCGCGCGAAGCAGCCGAAGAGCACGAGCATCGGGAGCGCGGCCACGAGCGTGGCCGCCATCAGGCCCGACCAGTCGGTGCCGGTCTGCGGGGTCTGCGCGCGGAAGATGCTCAGCGCGACGGTGAGCACCCGCGAGCTGTCGCTGTACGACACCATCAGCGGCCAGAAGTAGTCGTTCCAGGCCGTGATGTACGTGAGGACGCCCAGCGTGACGACGGGGGTCGACGCCATCGGCAGCAGCACGCGGAAGAAGATCCGCACCTTGCCGGCGCCGTCGAGCAGCGCGGCCTCCTCGACCTCGCGGGGCAGGTTCATGAAGAACTGCCGCAGGAAGAACACCGCGAAGGGCGTCATGAACAGGCTGGGCAGGGCGATCCCGAGCAGGGTGTCGACCAGGCCGAGCTGCTTGATCAGGATGAAGTTCGGCAGGAACGTGAAGATGGTCGGCACCATGAGCCCGGCCAGGAACAGGCCGAACATCCGGTCCCTGCCGCGCCAGCGCAGCCGGGCGAAGGCGTATGCGGCCATGGCGGAGAACAGGATCTGGCAGACGGTGATCAGGGTCGAGACGACCACGGAGTTCAGCAGATAGCGCCAGAAGTCGATCGACCCGCCCGCGCCGCCCTGGGCAAGAGCCTCCTTCGTGCTCTGCTGCCCGAAGACCCGGGCGAAGCCTCCGCCCGTGAGGCCGGTGGGCAGCGGGGACGAAGGGTCGGCGGTGAGCCCGGCGTTGGAGGACAGGGCGGTGCGCAGGATCCAGTAGAACGGCACCAGGGTGATGACGACGATCGCGGTCATCACCGCCCAGGCGAGGGCGCGTCCGGGCGAGATCCTGCGCCGGGCGCGTGTGCGGGGCGCTGTGGTGGTCACGGCGGCCATGGCGATGACTCCTCTCTCTCGCTCGTCGCTAGCCGAGGTCGGTGTGTCCGGCGCGGGTGAGCCGGTACTGGATGACGGTGATCACGCTGAGGACGACCAGGAGGGCCACAGACATGGCGGAGGCGTAGCCGAACTGGAAGCGGCCGAACGCGGAGCCGTAGATGTACAGCTGGAGGACGTTCGTGGCGTTGGCGGGCCCGCCGCCCGTGGTCACGGCGACGGAGTCGAAGACCTGGAACGAGCCGATGACGGTCATGATCAGGACGACGGCGAGCACCGGCCGCAGGAGTGGCAGCGTGACGCGCCAGAACATCCGCCACTCGCTCGCGCCGTCGACCTTCGCCGCCTCGTACACATCGGAGGGGATGGCCTGGAGCCCGGCGAACAGGAGCAGCGCGGTGTAGCCGACGTGGCGCCATACATTGATCAGCGCGATGGTCGGTATCGCCCAGGTCTCGTCGGTCAGGAAGGGGATGTGGTCGAAGCCGAACGCGCCGATGACGCGGTTGCCGATGCCGAGCTGGGTGTCGAGCATCCACAGCCAGACGATGCCGGCGACGACGTTCGACACGAGGTAGGGAGTCAGGACGATGCCGCGCAGGAGCGCCGACTTCGTCAGCCGCTGCATCAGGACGGCGATGGCGAGCGCCGCGACCGTCTGGACGCCGATGTTGATGACCACGTACTCGACGGTGACCTTCAACGACCCCCAGAAAATAGGGTCGTTGACCATGCGCACATAGTTGTCGAGGCCGACCCACTCGGCGGGCGTCAGCAGGTTGAAGCGGGTGAAGCTCAGATAGATCCCGCGCAGCGTGGGCCAGAGCAGGAAGACCAGGAAACCGAGCAGCGCAGGGGCGATGAAGACCGCCGCGAGGGCGCCGTCTCCCCCGTTTCCGCCACCGTCCCGCTCCCTGATCCGGTCCTTGGTCTTCTTCCTAGCTGCTTCGGCACCAGGCAGACGCACTCGGGTGGGTGGGCTGCTTGAGGCGACAGTCATCTGAGACTCCCTCGTCCGCGACTCGTCCTCGCGCCGATTACTTTTGACGCGGAACAATCACGGCGTCAAGAGGCCTGCACAGACCTTCTCGAGGGCGCCCGTTACCGGATCTGACCTTGACATTGCTTCCGTCTCGGAATAATTCTTTGTCATAGGCTGTGGCAGATTCAGGCCTGTACGCCACCCCCTCCAACAACCAGCGCGAGGAGCCCATGAGCGCACGTACCGCGAGCTGGCTGCCCCTGAGCCCTGGTGAACGCGCGGTGGCGATCGAGGTGTTGACGCACGGCCCGCTGTCCCGCAGCGAGATCGCCAAGCGGCTCAGCCTGTCCCCCGGCAGCCTCACCCGTCTGACCAAACCACTCATCGAGTCCGGTCTGCTGGTCGAGGAGGCCACGACGGCGGCCGCGCTGCGCCAGGGACGCCCCTCGCAACCGCTCGACATCGTGGCAGGGTCGCAGAGCTTCGCCGGGTTCAAGATCACGGGTGACGCGGTCTACGGGGTGGTCACCACCCTCAGGAGCGAGATCGTCGCCCGCCGCTCCGAGCCCCTGGACACGCACGACCCGGAGGAGATCGCGGACCTCCTGCACCGGATGACCGCCGGTTTCCAGGAGAGCTTCCCCCGCCTCGCCGGAATCGGCATCGGCGTGGGCGGCAAGGTCAGGCACCGGGCGACCGTCGTCGCGAACGCGTTCCTCGGCTGGGAGGAAGTACCGCTCGCCGAAATGGTCGAAGGGCGCACGGGGCTGCCCGTCGTCGTCGACAGCGACGTGGCGGCGCTGATCGAGGCCGAGGCCTGGTTCGGCGCCGGCCGCGGCCTCGACCGGTTCGCGGTCCTCACCATCGGGGCGGGCATCGGCTACGGCCTGGTGCTCGGCGGACGCCTGGTCCGCACCGGCGAGGACGGCCACGGGGTCGGTAAGCGCTGGATCATCAACGCCAACGGCCCGCTCACCCCGGAGGGCGAACGGGGCAGCGCCATGGCCCTGTTGACCATCCCCAGCATCTGCTACCAGATCCGCGCGGCCACCGGCCGGGACGTGACGTACGAGGAGATCCTGGCCGCCGCCGCGTCCGGCGACCCACTCTGCTCCCGAGTGATCGGCGAGGCGGCGCGGGCCCTGGGCACGCTGGTCGCACAGATCGCCAACTTCGCGATGCCGGAGAAGATCCTGCTGGCGGGCGAGGGGGTGGGCCTCGCCGATGTCGCGGGCGGCGTGGTCCACGAGGCGATCCTCGCCAACCGCCACCCCATGGCGGACCCCGTCCACCTGGAGACGAAGGTCTCCGACTTCCACGAGTCGGCCCGCGGCGCCGCGGTCCTGGCCATCCAGGTACTGGTACTGGGGACGAGCGAGGGGTGACAGGCGCCCAAGCCGGAGCCTCGGGCTGGGCCGAGGCTCGACGCCGGCGATCAGATCGTGAACCAGGAACTCACCCGGCCCACCGTTCTCCTTGAGCCGGTCCAGGTGAAGACACCGAGGCACGCATCCACCTGCGGCAGGCGCCGGCCCGTCATTGAGGATCACGGCACCCACGGTCCACACCTCGCCCTGCTTCGTCACGGTCGGTGCAGGTGTCACGGCGATCCGTTCGTACTGCTCGCGCGGCGGCACGGCACCGCTCCGGAGGGACGCCGACGCGACCCGGCAGGACGGGCGGAGCCGGGGCTGACAGGAAACTGACAGCGTCTGTGCGCTACTGGTCGGAAAAGCCCCGGTAAGTGGCATCGTGGAAGGTGAGCGCACCGCCCGTCCCGCTCCGCGTGAGCGGCCCGTACGGCGGGGCGCACCGCGGAGCGAAGGCGGTGACGGCTGTGACAACCACCCTGAAGGCCGGAGGGAGCCGGTTCAAGGCCGACCGGCAGCTGACCGCGCGCATGCTGGTCACCGTGTTCCTGCTGGGCCTGCTGTACGTGGCGTTCATCGGCGCGCTCCTGGTCCTGCTCAAGTCGACGCTCCTGGTCGTCGTGATCGCCGCGGGACTCCTCGGGTCGCAGTACTGGTTCTCCGACCGGATCGCCCTGTACGCCATGCACGGCCGCATCGTGACCCGTGAGGAACAGCCCCAGCTGCACGGCGTCATCGACCGGCTGTGCGCGACCGCCGACATGCCGAAACCGCAGGTGGCCATCGCCGGCACCGACCTGCCGAACGCCTTCGCCACCGGCCGCAACGCCGATCACGCTGTGGTGTGCGTGACCACAGGCCTGCTGCACCGTCTGGAGCCCGACGAGCTGGAGGGCGTCCTCGCGCACGAGCTGTCCCATGTGGCGCACCGCGACGTCGCCGTGATCACGGTGGCCTCGTTCCTCGGTGTGGTCGCCGGCATCGTCGTGCGCTTCGCGTTCTACTCCGAACTGCTCGGCGGCCGCCGCAGGACCGACCAGAACACCCTGGTGGTCCTCGCGGCGGTCATGGGCATCTCGATCGCCGTCTACGCGATCAGCTTCGTCCTCATCCGGGCACTGTCCCGGTACCGGGAGCTGGCCGCCGACCGGGCCGCGGCGCTGCTGACGGGCCGGCCGTCGGCGCTGGCATCCGCGCTGACCAAGCTCGACGGGGACATCGCCCGCATCCCGAACAAGGATCTGCGGACGGCCCGCGCGTTCAACGCGTTCTACTTCATCCCCGCGCTGTCGAGGACCGCCCCGCTGCCCCGGCTCTTCTCCACGCACCCCTCGCTCGAACAGCGCCTCGACCAGCTGGCGGCGATCTCCGCCGACCTCGGCCGCCCGGCCTGAGCCCCCGAAGGGATCCACATGGGCTTCCTGGACATCCTGCTCGGGCGCACCAGGCCCGCCCCACCCGACCTCGACCGGCTCTTCGGCCTGCCGTCGGCCGCGATCACCCTGGAGGCGGCCGCCGGGTTCACGCCGACCGGCCTGGGCTCGGTGTGCTTCACGACGGTGGAGGGGACGGCCTTCGACACGATCCGCGAAGACGTAGGGGCGCTGCTGAACGCCGATACGGAGCGTGGCGCCGCGACGGAGTTCAGCCGGGACGAATACGGCTACACATGGCTGCTCTCCCGGCGAGCCCCCTCGGACCTCCCGGCGCTGGTCGGCGATCTGCACGCGGTGAACGCCACACTCGAAGGCAACGGCTTCGGCCCCCAACTCCTCTGCTCCCTGGCCGGCTTCCGCAACGCGGAGGGCCACTCGCTGGCGCTCGTCTACCTCTACAAGCGGGGCACGTTCTACCCCTTCGCCCCGCTCCCCGGAGAAAGGCGCGACAATGCCCTGGAACTGCGCGTACGCGCAGTGATCGGCGACGACCTCCGCATAGAACCGGACCTGGAACGCTGGTTCCCGGTGTGGGGCGCACCCGGCCTGGGAGAGACCAGGGCCTGACACGGCCTCCGACAGAGGAGGCGGGTACCCGTCGACAAACCCCAGCCATCACGCAGCTCCGACCATCACGCCCGCAGAGCGACAACGGCCTCGTCCGTGTACATCAGGAACGTCAGCGTCTCCTGGAAGTACAGCTCGACGCCGGTCGCGTCGTGCGAGGTGTAACCGATCGAAAGATCCTGGCCGATGCGGAGTTCGTAGTCGCCGCCGCGGGTGGACAGGACGAAGGCGCCGTTGATCGCGGGTGCCCAGATCAGTTCGCCGTCCAGGAGCCGGGCGATGTGGCCGGACACGGGGAAACCGTGGTCGGTGGTCTCGCTGACCGCCGTGTACGCCTCGGCGCCGAGCAGCAGCGAGTACGGGCCGTCGACGCCCGCGAGGCGCAGGGCGCTCAGGGCCCTGGCGATGGTGTCGGGGTAGTCGCGGGGTTCGGCCGGCAGGCTCAGAACGGGGTTGGACGTGCGCGCGCGGACGCCTTCGATCTGCGCCGCGGCGTAGCCGTCGAAGATGGCCTGGTCCTCGGCGAACGCCATGGTGCGGGCCGCGTCCTTGACCGGCTGCCAGTCGGAGTCGTCGGAGCCGCGAGCGACGTCGTCCACGGCCTCGCGGCTGACGGTGAAGGGAACGCGCAGTTCAACCAGCGGCTGGGCCTCGCGCAGCCGCGCCATGACTCCCGGGGCGGGCGGCGTGACGGACCTGAGATGCCCGGTGCCGACAGCGGCGAGTTCGAGCCCGTCGGGGCCGGTGACGTCGAGGACGCGGCGTCCCGCGACATGGCGCTGGAAGGTGCGGCCGGCCTCTTGCTCGATCTCCGCCCAGGCGGCTTCGCTGATGGGGGCGAGTTCGCGGTGCAGGTTGTTCATGACGCGGGGGCTCCTTTGAGGCCGCCGATGCCCAACGAGCCGTCGGGCGGGGCGACGACGGGCTGCGGTGACGCGGCAGGGGCGGGAACTTCGCGTGCGGCGTCCGGCAGAGCGGGCGGGTCCGGCAGGTTGTCGAGGAAGTCTGCGGTGGGGACGAAGAACAGGTTTCCCGTGACGGCGGTGGAGAAGTCGAGGATCCGGTCGGTGTTGCCGGGAGGGCTGCCGATGAACATGTTCTCGAGCATCTGCTCGGTGACCGCGGGGGTCCGCGCGTACCCGATGAAGTACGTCCCGAACTCGCCGCGTCCCAGGGTCCCGAACGGCATGTTCTGGCGGACGATCTTCCGTTCCTCGCCGTCCTCGGTAATGGTGTTGAGGGCGACGTGGGAGTTGGCGGGCTTGGTGTCGTCGGACATCTCGATGTTGTCGGCCTTCGAGCGGCCGATGACCTTCTCCTGCTCCTCCGTCGACAGGGCGTTCCAGGCAGCCATGTCGTGGAGATACTTCTGCACCACGACGTAACTGCCGCCCGCGAACGGGGCGTCCTCGTCGCCGATGAACACGGCAGAGCGCGCCGCGTCGCCGGTCGGGTTCTCGCTGCCGTCGACGAAACCGAGCAGATCACGGTCGTCGAAGTAGTTGAAGCCGTGCACCTCGTCGACAACGGTCACGGCGTCGCCGAGCTGTCCGACGATGTGGCCGGCCAGCTCGAAACAGAGGTCCATGCGCCGCGCCCGCACATGAAAGAGCAGATCCCCCGGAGTGGCGACGGCCCGGTGCCGATCGCCGTTCAGCTCACGAAAGGGGTGCAGCCCGACAGGCCGCGGGCCGCCGAACAACCGATCCCAGACAACAGAACCGATCCCGACGGTGCATGACAGGAACGAGTCGGGAGAGCGGAACGAGACCGACCGCAGCAGCCCGTTCAATCCACCGAGCTGGTCGCGTACACGGGGTTCGGCGCCAGGTGCCGTGGTCACCACGAGAAAGAGGGCCGCTGTCGAGTACGGCGCCATGACGGGCTGCGTTTGCGTCACTGGCTCTCCCGCAGGGGTGCAATGCAGTCGGCTGACTTCCGTCACAGTAAGCCGGGCTCACCTCTCCCGCACGGTCAGTCGGTGACCCGCCGCGGATCACGCCCTCTGCGGACGTCCTCCACGAGGTGCATCGCGGCCTCCTCGGCGGAAGCAGCCGCGCCGTCGATCCCGACGTCCTCGGCGACCAGCTCGCTCTCCTCGTCCTTACGCACCCCTTCATCAGGCGCCACGAGCCGACCGGAGCGCTCGGCCCCCACCTCGTCGTCGAGCGGTTCGCCGTCGGTGTCCCAGGTGTCGCCGATGCCGTCGTCGTCCGGCACAGCCAGGTCGGGGACCTCCTCGGACAGGCGCTCGTCGAGCGTCTCGCCGAGCTGCTGCTCCGAGCAGGTGACACCGGTGTGCTCGACCCCCCAGGGCCGCTCGGGCGGCGAATAGCCCTCGTCGAGCGGATCGGTGACGCCGCCGCCGAGCAGGGTGTCCTCCTGGTCGAGGAGACCCTCGTCGTCCTGGACCTCGGACCCGTCGGGCTGGTAGACGTCGTCTCCCCGCCCTTGATCGTCGATGTCCACGTCGCCTCCTTCAGCGGTGGCCTCTGCCTCCATTGTGGGCGGCGAGGGGGTGGCACGTCCTGCTGAAGGATCCCGGACATGAAGGTGCCCCGACCGTGACGGGGGATCACGGCCGGGGCGGTCTGCGTGGGCACGGATGGCGGTCGCCTCTCGGCGGGGGCTCCACAAGGCATCAGCCGAACGATCGTCCTTGCAGGCGAATGAGATGAGGCCCGGGGACACAGCTCCATCCGCGTCCACGCCTAACTCAACGACGAACCACCCCCGGGAATTCCCCACCCCCAGCCACTTGACCAGGAAGCGAGGCCCCATAGAACAGCGAGCACGTACATGCCCCCGCGGCCCGGCACCCGACAACAACACGGCGACCGGCGACAGCCCGCACCGAAGCAAGTTCCGGCGCCCCCACCCACCCGTCCGTCACGGCGTCGCAGGCACGTTCTCCAGCGCCGAGATCCGTCGGCCGATCGCCTCGAGCGCACCGGGCCGCCGCCCCGGAACCGCACGCCGCAGCCGCGTAAGAGGCGCCGCAAGCGCACGGGCCTGCGCCGGATCACCAAGCTGCTCCCACTGATGATGGGCGCGATCCACGGCGGCCTCGACATCCTCCGTTCCCACCGCCTGCCCGCGCGCCAGCCGAGCCTCGGCCGCAGCCATCCACAGCTCGCAACTGCGCCCAGGATCCTGTGCGAGCCGCGCAAGATCCGCACGCACCTCGAGCCAGTGGAGCGCCTCCGGAGAGCCCGCGCCATGAGTGCGCAGAGCGGTGCTCTCCCACATGGCGGCGATGGCGGCGGCCTCACCGTGCCGCCCGGACTGCGCGGCGGCGAGGATCGCCGGGTGCGGATCGGCATCGGGGCGAGGCTCGGCGACTGGAACCGCCTCCTGCCGGGCGACCGGCACAGGCGACCGGGGAGCCATCGTCACACTCCCCGGCCCACCGTCGACCGCGAGGAACACCGCATCGCCGGGACCGGCCTCCCCAGCCGCCTGAGCATGAAGATTCGCAAGCGGCGGACGGTGCCCGTTGCGCCATATCGAGGCGTAGGTCTTGAGATAACCGGGCACGGCAGTGGAACGGCGCGCAGGAGGAGGCGAGACCCGCCCGAACAAACGCACCCCGGGCCCCACACCGAACCCCCCGCCCCGCACCTGCTCCCAGGCATCACCGTCGGCCACCAGATCGAGGACCACGGTGGTGGTGTCGGGCCGCCGCAGTGCGAGTTCGCCGGTGAGCCAGTGCCAGGGCAGGGCGGTGTACCGCAGGGTCGACGGAGTCGTACGGGCCAGGGCGAGATGAAGCAGACGCTGGCGGTGATCCAGATGGAGCTGCCCGGTCACGTACAGGACGAGAGGGCCGGGCACGGCGGCCGCGGTGCGGATGCGGGTGAGGACGGTCTGCGGGTCGACGGGGTCGGCGAGTTCGACGACGGTCGCGGCGGCGGTGCCGGTCAGCGCACTGGGCGGTACGGCCGCGAGCGCGGGCAGTACGGAAGCCGCGTCGATGAGGCAGCTCTTGTTCGCCGGGGCGGCCGCAAGGAGCAGCGCGGTCCCGGTCACTGTCTGTTCCCCGTTGTCCTGCTGAGTGATCACCACTACAGCACCGTAACTGGTCCCTCTCTGTCACGGGCGACCGGTAGCAGGAGCTCGACTGGGGCCAATACAGGGCGTTTTGGACGCAATCGGGAAGTGGCTGCCGCACGTGCAAGGGTTCCGCCATTGTTGGCGGAACGAAAACGAGCCACCCCGCCCCGTTCCGCCCCGCAGCCGACTGCGATGCACGCCACGCGTCCGGCGCCGGTGCCCCGTCCGGGTGCGGAGCCGATTCACGTCACGGAAGCTGAGGACTATGGACGAACCTGAAGGATTTCCCCCTGTGGTCGTGCACGCCGCCCAGCCCGGCGGCCGCCGGGTGACCATCCGCGGCGAGGACGCCGGGCTGGCGACCGGGCAGGAGGACGTGCTCGAGTTCCTGCGGCGAGCGGGCCTGGAGGACGCGCGGCTGGACGACCCCGAGCTGGTCGAGTGGCGGGGTGGCGGTACGAAGGTGTGGCCGGCGCAGATCTAAAAGGCGCCGCCACATCCCACACCCCACACCCCACACCTCAGCGTCAGCGGTAAGAGCTCGCGTCCGCCGGCTTGCCCGGGTCCTGCACCTCGACGAGATAGCGCCAGGCGTCGGGCCGGCTCCCGTCGACGTCGGTGAACCCGTACACCTGGGCAAGTGCCCCGCTGGACGTCGACTGCCCGTTCCAGCGGGCCACTTCGGGGTCGGCGGCGAGCGCGGCGACGGCCCGGCCGACGTAGAACGGAGTCTCGGAGATGGCGAAGTGCGGCATCTGTTCCAGGGCGTCGCGCCAGTTCTCCTCGGTGACGCCGAAGTGGCCGAGCATGATCTCCGAGCGGAGCCAGCCCGGGGTGAGCGCGAGGGCTGTCGCTCCGCGTGGGCCCAGTTCCTGTCCGAGAGCGAAGCCCATACGCAGGACGGAACTCTTGGCGAGGTCGTAGAAGAACGAGACGCGGTAGTTGTCTCGGTTGTACTCGGCCGTGCCGTCGGTCACCTCGACGACGAGACCACCTGGGTTGCGGAGCAGGAGCGGCAGCGCGTGGTGGCTGGTGATGGCGTGCGTCTCGACGGCGAGGCGGAGGAGGCGAAGCCCGTCGTCGAGGTCGTGCTCCCAGACGGGAGTGTCCCAGGCGAAGAGGTTCTCACCGCCCCAGATGTCGTTGACCAGAACATCGAGCCGCCCCTGTTCGGTGGCGATGCGGTTGACGAGGGCCTTGACCTGGGCGGGGTCGAGGTGGTCGGTGGGCACGGCGATACCGCGCCCACCGGCAGCGGTCACCAGGTCGGCCGTGTCCTCGATGGTCTCCGGCCGGTCGTACTCGGAGCGCCGGGCCCGGGTGGTGCGGCCGGTCACATAGACCGTGGCGCCGGCCGCGCCGAGTTCCACGGCGATGCCCCGTCCCGCGCCGCGGGTCGCGCCCGCCACGAGGGCGACCTTGCCGTTCAGCCGGGCACTTCCGGTCCCGGGTTCCTGCGTCATGGAGCCGCCTCCTCGCTGCTGCCGGACAGGCCGCCGTGGCCCGCCCTCGGTTCGAGCATGACCCGAAATCAGGACACCGAGTGTCGCCATTCCTGAGCGGACGACGACCACAACGCGAATGACGCAGATGCGTCGGATGACGCAGATGACGGCCAGGACGAGAATCGCGTTCTCGCCCATCGGTCACATTCCAGTGCCGGCCCGTGTCATAACAGTGACCAGGGAACCCGCCCGATGCGACAGGGAGACGCCGATGCCACCCGCCCGGACCGCGAAGCAGCGCAAGCAGGACACTCTCGACAGGCTCGAACGCGACGAGGACGTATGGGTGGCCACGGCCGACAGGGAGAACGCGACGCCGTATCTCGTACCGCTGTCGTTCCTGTGGGACGGTGCGACGCTGCTGCTCGCCACTCCGGCGGCCAGTCCCACAGGGCGCAATCTACGGGCCACGGGGCGGGCCCGGCTCGGTGTCGGCCCGACGCGTGACGTCGTCATGATCGAGGGCACGGCTCAGACGCTGACGGCGGCCGAACTCCCGGGCGACATCGGTGACGCCTTCGCGGAGAGGACCGGCTTCGACCCGCGCAAGCTGACCTCGGAGTACCTCTACTTCCGGGTCACGCCGCAGCGGGTCCAGGCCTGGCGGGAGGCCAACGAGCTGGCGGGCCGGGACCTGATGCGGGAGGGCGAGTGGATCGAGCACTGAACCACCCGCACCGAAGCCCGAGTTGAGAGCAGAACTGCGGAGCCGGCCAAAAGCCAACCCCACCCCCGGCAGCCCGACAACCGCAGCCGGACCACCGCAGCCCGACAACGCGAAACGCGCCCGCCGAAGAGACCTCCGGTGGGCGCGCCCGGTGCCACACACTCGGCCGGTTGCCCCGACCGACCCGACTCAGCCGGCGGCAGGCTCCAGCTCCTTCTCCTCGCCGCCCGGCCGCGCCGTCTCGTTCTCGGCATGCCAGTCCTCGTTGTCGGCGAGCGGCTTCTCCTTCAGCACGAAGGCGAGGACGAGACCGACCGCGAAGACGGGCACCAGGTACAGGAAGATCGGCACGAGTGCCTCCTGGTACGAGGAGACGACCGTGGCGCGCAGGTCGGCCGGCAGGGCCCGGACGAGCGCGGGCGTCAGTGAGTCGCTGTCGCCGACCTTCGACGCGGCGTCCGCGGGCAGGCGCGTGGCGAGCTGGTCGGTGAGGCGGCTGGCGAACACCGCCCCGACGACGGCGGTGCCCAGGGTCGCGCCGATCTCGCGGAAGAAGTTGTTCGCGGAGGTGGCGGTGCCGACCTCGGCGCCCGGGAAGTCGTTCTGCACGGCGAGTACGAGGGTCTGCATCATCAGGCCGACACCGGCGCCCGCGAGTCCCACGTACAGGCAGACCAGCCAGACCGGGTCACTCACGTCGAGGCGGGACATCAGGAACGCGACGAGCATGATGATGACCGTGCCGACGATCGGATAGATCTTGTAGCGGCCGGTCTTGCTCATGATCGCGCCGGACGGCAGCGCCGTGGCCATGATGCCGACGACCATCGGGATGAGCAGCAGCCCCGACTCGGTGGCCGTCTTGCCGTAGACCATCTGGAGATAGGTGGGCATGTAGCCGACGATCGCGAACATGCCGAGGCCGATCACGATCATGCCGATGAGCGTGGCGACGTTGAAGATCGGGCTGCGGAAGAGGTGCAGCGGGATGACCGGCTCGGCGGCCCGCTTCTCGGCGACGAAGAACAGCACCCAGGCGACGACCGCGCCGATGCCGAGCCCGATGACCAGCGGGTCGGACCAGTCGTACTGCGTGCCGCCCCAGCTGGCGAACAGCACGGTGCAGGTGACGGCGGCGGCCATCAGTGCGGTGCCGAGGTAGTCGAGGGTGACCTTGACGGCCTTGCGCGGCAGCTTGATCGCGACGGCCGCGACGAAGAAGGCGAGGATGCCGAGCGGCAGGTTGACCCAGAACGCCCAGCGCCACGAGTGCTCGTCGGTGAACCAGCCGCCGAGCAGCGGCCCGACGACCGACGAAAGACCGAACACGGCACCCATGGGGGCCATGTACTTGGCGCGTTCCCGGGGCGGTACGAGGTCGGCGATGATCGCCTGCGAGGTGATCATGAGGCCGCCGCCGCCCAGGCCCTGGAGGGCGCGGCCCGCGACAAGAGTGCCCATGTTCTGGGCGAGCCCGCAGACCACGGAGCCGACCAGGAAGAGCGCGATGCCCGCGAGGAATATGTTCTTGCGGCCCATGAGGTCGCCGAGCTTGCCGTAGACCGGCATGCCGATGGTGGCGGCGAGGATGTACGCGGTGGTGATCCACGCCATGTGCTCGATGCCGTTGAGCTCCCCGACGATGGTCGGCAGGGCGGTGCTGACGATGGTCTGGTCGAGCGCGCCGAGCAGCATCGTCAGCATCAGCGCGCCGAAGATCAGCCCGAAGTTGTGCGGCTTGGCCGGTCCGTCCTCAGAGGCGGGATCGGTGCCCGCCGGTGCGGGGGCGTGGGTCATGCTCAGGTCTCCGTACGTGAAGGGATGGGATGCGCGGCGCGCGAGCGGTCGCCGCCCGGGGAGTTCGGGGAGTCTTCGGGGCTGGGGTGGGGAGTCGTGTCGGGGGCCTTGCGCGGGGAGCGCTCGCACCGGTGCCGTGGGGCGGCAGCCGGGTTGCGCTGCAGGAGCCGCGCCTCAGGCCTCCCGTTCGGTGGTGGCGTGGGGGGTGTGCGCCGGGGCGAGGAGGCCGCGCAGAGCGGTGAACGAGTCGCGCACCGAGGCCGCGGGGCCGTCGGGGTGCTTGTCGCGAGCCCATCGCATGAGGCCGTTGCGTACGGCGGTCATGGCGATCCCCGCGAGCAGCGCGACGGTCTGCCCGTCGGGGGCGTCTCCGGTGCGGCGGGCGATGGCGCCGGCCAGGTCCCTTTCGAGCGCGTCGCACTCGGCGAGGAACGCGCCGAGTGCCGAGGGCACCTTCTCGACGACGGCGAAGACGTCCTCGAACGCTCCGGCGCCGGGCGCCATCTCATCGACGTGTGTGGCGAACACGTCGCCCAGGTCCCGCAGCACGGCGTCCGGGCCGCGGCCGGGCGCTGAGACGAACTGCTCCGCCTCGGCCTCGGTCAGGCCGCCGGGCCAGGCGAAGAGGGCGGTCTCCTTGGTGCGGAAGTAGTTGAAGAAGGTCCTCGGGGAGACGCCGGCCTCCTTGCTGATCATCTCGACCGTGACGTGTTCGAGGCCGTGTTCACGGGCCAGTCGGACCGTGGCGGCGTGCAGTTCGGCCCGGGTCTGGCGGCGCCGCCGGGCGCGCAGCCCTTCGGCCGGCGCCTGCTCGCGGACCGCCGACGCCGCGGTGCCTGATGTCATCACGCGAAGATTCTTGCACACACTGCAATCTTTGCGCGCACTGCATCTAGACGCCCGCGAAACCCCTGGCACCTGCGGTCACGTCAGCGGCACGGGCACCGACGTGGGTAGACGCACCCATCCGAGATACGCTCCATAAGCGTTGTTTCGGGTGAAATGCGAAAGCCACTGTTCGCCGGGAGACCAGACTGATGCTCACTCGCACCGTCCTTGCCGCCACCTCCGCCGCCGCGCTGCTCGCGTCCGCCACCGGCGTCTCCGTCGTCGGCATGTCCGCCGGCGCAGCGTCGGCCGACATCCGCCCCACGCACCCCGCCGCCGCACAGGCCGCCGCCCTCAAGCTCTGCGCGGAGAACGCGCTGACGGTGAAGGCGGCCCCGTCGGGCCAGGACCACGTCCTGCGCCTGAGCCTCAAGAACCACTCCTCGCGCGCCTGCCTCGTGGCCCGCGTGCCGCTGGTGACGTACGGCGATCTGGACGGGGCCGCCGTCCCGTTCCCGCTCTCCGGCAGCTCCGCGTACAAGCTCGACGCCGGGAAGACGGCCCACGCCGCCGTGCGGTCCCTCTCCGTGAGCGGTGACAGCGACGCCCGGTCGGTCGGCTACGTCGTGGTGGCGGCGAATCCGGAACACCACGGCCAGAAGTTCACCGCCGCCTCACTCTCCGAGCCGGGCGGGCTGCGCGTCTGGTCGCCGGTGACGACTCTGTGGCAGCCGACGCGGGCCCTGGCGGACGAGGTTCTGGCCGAGTCCGACGGCGCGGGGTTCCTGAGCGTCTGACCCCTCGCCCACCTCGCATCAGGCCGCGGCGCGGACCGCGAGAAGCGAGGCGTCGTCCTGGAGCCGGCCCTCCGCGTGGCGGAGCAGGTCGGCTGCGAGGGCGTCGGTGAAGTCTTCGAGGACCGTGTTCCCCAGGCCGGCGGCCCGCTCCGCCAGCGGGTAGAACGCTCCGCGCGCGTCCCTGGCCTCGCTCACCCCGTCCGTGTAGAGCAGCATGCACTCCCAGGCGGTGGCCGGCACCGGTTGGGCGGCGCACCATCCGGAGTGGAGGTCGAGCAGGCCGAGCGGCGGTGCGGGCGCGGGGACCGCGGCGTGGACGGCGGCGCCGTCGCGCAGCAGGACGGGCGGCGGGTGTCCGCAGCAGACCAGTTGGGCGGATCCGTCGGATTCGACGCTGAGCAGGGTCGCCGTGACGAAGCGGTCGGGTTCGTCCGAGTGCGCGACCAGCGAGTGCAGCCGTACGGCAATGCTCTCCAACTGCGCCTCACAGGCGGCGAGATCGCGCCAGGCGCGTAAGACGTTGTCCGCGGTGCGGGCGAGCGCGCGGCCTTTGCCCATGACGTCACCCATCAACAGGCGTGTGCCGTAAGGGGATTCAACGGCTCCGTACACGTCGCCGCCCGCTCCCGCGGGGCTTCTCTCCACCGGCGCGACGGTGGCGTTCGCCAGGTGCCGGGCGCTGATGCGCAGCGTGCCGACCCGCTCGGGGAGAGGGGAGACCGGCTGGGAACGGGCAGTCATGCAGGGACCTTCCGGGGTGCGGCCGGACGTGCTGCCCGACGTGACGCGCCGCGCAAGTGTAGCCAGTCGAGCGCGCCCGGTAACCGATTGTCACCGAATCCGTCCAACCTGATCCCGCCGCTCTGAGGTCATCAACTTCGTGTCGGGGCACGCCAGTTCACATGACCGCACAGCGGGCCGCCTCAGTCGGTGAGGTCGGCCCGCAGCGTCAGCAGGTTCGTGCCGAGGGCGCGCACGGCGGCGCTGTTGTACCGCGGCAGGTTCTTCAGCCGCGCGCGGGCGTCGTCGTCCGGCAGCAGGTGCGCCGTGCCCGTGTGCCAGCGTCCCTTGATCCGGACGCGGATCTTGGGGTCGGCCTGGATGTTGCGTACGTACTGCGACTTGTCGCCGTACTCGGACACCCACCAGAACTCACGGCCGACCAGGCGACCGCCGACCGGGGTGCGCCGGGGCAGTCCGGACGTGCGGCCGGTGGTCTCCAGCAGGATCTGGCCGGGGAGCCGGGAGAGGAGAGGGTTGCCGATACGCCGCTGGAACGACGTCACGGCCCTGAACTTGAACTCGCGATACCGCGACATGCGCGTCCCTCCACCGGCACTGTGATTACCCGCCGCACTCTAGTGACCTGGCGGACCGGGTCAGGCAGGCGCCTTCCCCGGGGCCGCGGCGGCGGGCGCCGGGCGGGGCAGCGCCAGGGCCGCCGCCACCGCGAGCGCACCGACGACCGCGGCGGTCAGCCAGCCGTGGCGGAACGCCGTGAGGGCCGCTTCCGCCGTGCGGGGCTCGCCGATGAGGCCGACCATCACGGCCACTCCGAGGACGGAGCCCGTCTGCCGGGCCATCGTCGTGACCGCGGACCCGGTGGCGAACCGGCCGGGCGGCAGCGCCGTGGCGGCCGCCCCCACGAGGGTCGGCAGGGCGAACCCGACGCCGACGCCGGTGATGAGCATGCCGGGCAGGAACGCGGCAGCGTAGTGCGGTGCCGCGTCCAGGGCGAGGGCCCACCACACCAGACCGCCCGCGAAGAGGAGGCAGCCGGCCGCCGCCGTGCGGCCCGCACCGAGCCGTCGCACGACGGGTCCTGACGCGACGGCGAGCACGGGGACGACCAGCGGACCCGGCGCGATGGCCAGTCCGGTACGGATCGCCGAGTAGCCCCACACCTGTTGGCACCACAGGACCGAGGTGAGCAGCATCGCAGCGAACGCCACCGTGAAGAGGAGTGCGGCGAGCGTGGCGAACGCGAAGGCGGGGATGCGCAGGAGCGGGAGTTCGACGATGGGCACCGGGTGCCGGGCCGACCGCAGCCAGAACCCCGCCGCGAGGATCGCCGCGGCGGCCAGCGAGCCGAGCACGCGGCCCGAACTCCAGCCCCACGCCTCGGCCTTGACGAGGCCGAACGCCAGGGAGCCGATGGCGAGGGTGAGGAGGACGGCGCCCGCCAGGTCGGGCAGGGGGCCGCTGCGGTCAGGACGGTCGGCGGGCAGCAGCCGGATACCGGCCACGAGGCCGGCTGCGCCGACGGGCACGTTGACGAGGAAGACCCAGCGCCAGTCGGCCTCGACGAGCAGCCCGCCCGCCACGGGGCCGAGGCCGGCGGCGATGCCCCCGATAGCGGCCCAACTGCGAATGGCGCGCGGGCGGCGCTCCGCCGGGGTGGCGACGAGCAGCAGCGCGAGCGACGTCGGCATGAGGGCGGCGGCGCCCGCGGCCTGGAGGGCACGCGCCGCGACGAGCCAGCCGACGCCGGGGGCGACGGCGCACAGCGCCGAGGCGACGGTGAACACCGCCAGGCCCAGCAGGAATCCGCGGCGGTGTCCGTACCGGTCGGCGAGGCGTCCGGCGGCCACGAGCAGGGCCGCGAACACAATCGCGTAGGCATTCAGGACCCAGGACAGGGAGGCGAGGGAGGCATCGTCGAAGGAGGTGGCGAGGGCCGGCACGGCAACGTTGACGATGAACAGGTCGAGGTTCACGACGAAGACGCCCACGGAGACGATCCACGCGGTGGCCGAACCGCTCCTGCCGGAGGCCGGCCCGCCCGAACCCGAGCCCGCCCCCGAACCAGAGGCCGAAGCGGCGCCCGAACTCCCGGCGGACGCGTCCGCCGCATCGACCGAGTTTGATTTTCCAACTATCATGCAGAGCAACCTAGCGTGAGCGAGTTTGAAATGACAACCCTGCAGTCGGGCACGACAGGTGGATGCTCGCCGCCCTCACCCCGACACGCCGTGTCATTGCCGCCGCCGACCGGACACCCCGCCGTAACGCCCTTCTCGCCCACCCTCGGGCGAAGGACCACCCCTCTGCGCACCCCCATCCGCGTCACCTGGAACAGGGCGGCGCGGCCAACTGGTTCGTCACCGAGATGAAGGGGGAGACATACCGGGACGGCGCCGCGGAGAACAACTGGTGGGCCAGCACCGAGGCGGGCAACGACCGTAGGGGCCGGACACCCGAGGTCTACTTCGCGGGAGGCGGCAACCACGAGGACGACGCAGGCCTGTTGATGCCGGGCTCCTACACCTGCGCAAACACCTGCACCCCCACCCCCTCTTCGGCAACCCCGGTTCGACAAGCCCGCCCATGATCATCAAGACTGAGGATCATGCGATTCGGCGTGAACCTTCTCAACTTCGGCTCCGACACGACCCCGCGAACCCTCGAACGCCAGGCGACGGACGCCCGCGCGCTGGGCTTCACATTCGCGATGATCTCCGACCACATAGCCGTCACCCCCGACGTGCACGAGGTGTACCCCGCCCCGTTCTACGACCAGTTCGTCCTGGCCGCGCATCTCGCGGGGCGGGTCCCGGGGCTTCGGCTCGGCACGACCATCACCGTCATCCCGTACCGGCACCCGCTCCAGACGGCGCGGCTCGCAGCCAACATCGACCAGCTCAACGACGCCGGGTTCATCCTCGGCGCGGGCGTCGGCTGGTCGGCCGCCGAGTACCGCGCGCTGGGCGTCCCGTTCGAGGAGCGCGGCGCCATCACCGACGAGTACCTGGCCGCGATCCGCGCCGCCTGGGCGCAGGACCCGTGCACCTTCGTGGGGCGCTACGTCTCGTACGAGGGCATCCGCACGGCCCCCGCCCCCGCTGCCGCGCAGCTGCCGGTCTGGGTCGGCGGCGACTCGCCCGCCGCGCTGCGCAGGGCCGCGCGCCTGGGCGAGGGATGGCACCCCTTCATGCCGACCCTTCAGGGCCTGCGCGCGAAGCTGCCGGTCGTGGCCGCCGAGGCCGAGAAGGCCGGCCGGCCCGTACCGGAACTCGTACCACGGCTGCAGATCGTGCTTGGGGAGCGGCCCGACACCGAGGACCGCCCGCTCGGCCACGGCAGCGTCGACCAGGTCCGGGCAGATCTGCACACGCTGGCCGAACTCGGCGCCACGCACGTGCTGTTCGACACCTACCCGGGCGGCCCGGCCGCGCGCGCCACGGCCGACGAGGACCGCCGCGTCCTTGAGCTCCTCGTGGAGAAGGTCGTCGATCCGGCCACGGGCGACGTGCGCTGACGTCAGGACCCGCGAGCGGTCCGACCACTCCCTGAACGAATGGACCCCGGGGCCCGGGGCGCCCGTCTCCGCGCCCTGGGCATCCATTCACCGAACTTACGCAAGCAGATTGCAAGTCTTGCGCTAATCTTGCGTTCCATGACACGGAGACTTGCTCAGGTGGCACAGAAGGTCGGCGTCAGTGAGGCGACGGTCAGCCGGGTGCTCAACAACAAGCCCGGCGTCTCGGAGGCCACCCGGCAGGCCGTGCTCACGGCCCTGGACGTCCTGGGCTACGAGCGGCCGACCCAACTGCGCGGCGAGCGCGCACGCCTGGTCGGGCTCGTCCTGCCGGAGCTGCAGAACCCGATCTTTCCCGCGTTCGCGGACGTGATCGGCGGCGCGCTCGCGCAGCAGGGCCTCACCCCCGTCCTGTGCACCCAGACCAACGGCGGCGTCTCCGAGGCGGACTACGTGGAACTGCTGCTCCAGCAGCAGGTGTCCGGCGTGGTCTTCGCGGGCGGCCAGTTCGCCCAGGCGGACGCCCGGCACGAGCACTACCGGCTGCTCTCGGAGCGCAAGGTCCCCGTCGTCCTCGTGAACGCGGCGATCGAGGACCTCGGTTTCCCCTGCGTCGCGTGTGACGACGCCGTCGCGGTCGAGCAGGCCTGGCGGCATCTGTCCTTGCTGGGCCACGAACGCATCGGGTTGGTGCTCGGTCCGGACGACCATGTGCCGTCGATGCGCAAACTCGCCGCCGCGCGGGGCGTGGTGCGGGCAGCCGGCGGAACGCTGCCCGACGACGCGGTCGAGCGGGCCATGTTCTCGCTGGAGGGCGGCCAAGCGGCGGCGGCGCGCCTCATGCGGCGCGGCATCACGGGCATCATCTGCGCGAGCGACCCGCTGGCGCTCGGCGCGGTGCGGGCCGCGCGGCGAGAGGGTCTGCGCGTGCCGGACGACATCTCGGTGGTCGGGTACGACGATTCGGCGTTCATGAATTGCACGGAGCCGCCCCTCACCACCATGCGCCAGCCGATCGAGGCGATGGGCCGGGCCGCCGTCGAGTTGCTCGTCACCCAGATCCAGGGCGGCTCGGTGACGCCCGGTGAGCTGCTGTTCGAGCCCGAACTGGTGGTACGCGGCTCCACGGCACAGGCCCCGTCCGGCACAACCGAGGCATAGTCAATTTTTTGCGGAGTCTGCACGACATCTTGCGGGCACCTGTTTGCGGTGGTTGAGTGTGCCGCGCCCCGGCTGCGCGGTAGCCGTAGGCCTTCCTGCGGTTGTCGTCAGCCGTGGGCCCTCCATGCTCATGCCCGAAGGGGACCACCGATGAGAAGCTCCTGGTTCCGCCCTACCCGCCGAAGCTCCGCGGCCGCGGTCGCCGCCGTGCTCACCCTGACCTCACTCGCCGCCTGCGGCACCAGCAGCAGCGACGACCACAGCGGGTCGGGCGGCGGCTCGAAGGCCGACATATCGGCTCCCCTGGATCCGAAGACCAAGGTCACGCTCACCATCGACTGCATGCCGCCGGCGGCGAAGGCGGCCGAGCTCAGGGAGTGGAAGGAGGACGTCAAGGAGTTCAACAAGAAGTACCCGAACGTCACGATCAGCGGGAAGTCGACGCCGGGCCAGTGCGAGGAGCCCGCCCGCTTCACCGCCCAGCTCAAGGCGAAGTCCCAACCGGACGTCTTCTACACGTACTTCACCGATCTCCAGCAGGTGCTCGACAACAACGGCGCCGCGGACATCACCGCCTACGTGACGCCCAAGACCGTGCCGGCGCTGGACTCCATCGACGGGAACGTCCTCGGCGTCCTCAAGAAGGACGGCAAGCTCTACGGCCTGCCCACCAGCAACTACACGATGGGCCTGCTGATCAATCGCAAGCTCTTCGAGCGGGCCGGACTCGACCCGAACAAGCCGCCGACGACCTGGGAAGAGGTCCGCACCGCCGCCAAGAAGATCGCCGGCCTCGGCAACGGCATCTCCGGTTACGGCGAGTACAGCGCGGAGAACACCGGCGGCTGGCACTTCACCGCGGCGATGTACGGCCTCGGCGCCGACGTCGTCTCCGCCGACGGCAAGAAGGCCGCGTTCAACGACGCCACCGGCAAGCAGGTCGCCCAGCAGCTGCACGACATGCGCTGGAAGGACGACAGCATGGGCAAGACGCAGCTGCTGAAGTGGGGCGACCTCCAGAAGCAGATCGCCTCCGACAAGCTCGGCATGTTCCTCGCCGCGCCCGACGACATCACGTACATGGTCCAGCAACTGGGCGCCGACTACGAGAACTTCGGCATGGGGCCGATCCCCGGCGGCAAGGCCACGCTCTTCGGCGGCAACGACTACATGATCAAGAAGGGCTCGTCGCCCGACAAGATCAAGGCGGCCGTCGCCTGGCTGAACTTCAAGAACCTCACCCCGGGCAAGGGCCAGTTCCAGTGGGACCGCACCAAGGCGGACAAGCTCCCCGTGGGCCTGCCGCAGCCGAACTTCTTCACCGGTGACACCAAGGCCAAGGACCTCGCGTCCCGCACGGAGAACGCGACCATGCCCGTCGACAACTTCAAGCCGTTCCTGGCTAACACTGTGCCCGGCAAGGCGGAGCCGCCGAAGGCGCAGGAGGTCTACAAGGTCCTCGACAACGTGATGTCGGGCGTCCTCACCAACCGCAACGCCGACATGGACAAGCTGCTCGCCACCGCGGAGCAGCAGGTCAACCAGGTGCTGGCCGACCAGTAGCCCACGGCACCTCCATCCCGAGGAGCGACCATGTCGGCCCCCACCGTGTCCAAGAGCTCGCCGGCGCCGGCGCGTGCGCCGCACCAACTCCCGTTCAGGCGCGGGTCGTTGGCGCGAGCGGTGCGGCGCAACCTCTCCGCCCACGGCTTCCTGATCGGCGCGGTGCTCTGCTTCTCCTTCTTCTCCTGGTATCCGATGGTCAGGGAGTTCTTCCTGGCCTTCCAGAAGAACAAGGACGGCAGGACCACCTGGGCCGGCTGGTCCAACCTCTCCTACGTCTTCAACGACCCGGCGTTCTGGCAGGCCTGGCGCAACACCCTCCTGTTCACGGGGCTGGCACTCGTGCTGGGCTTCGCGGTGCCGTTCCTCGTGGCGGTCCTGCTCAATGAATTCCGGCACGGCCAGGGCTACTTGAGAATGCTCGTCTACTTGCCGGTGATGCTCCCGCCGGTCGCCTCGGTCCTGCTGTTCAAGTACTTCTACGACCCCGGCTACGGACTGTTCAACCGGATCCTCGGCATCTTCGGGATACCTGACCAGCAGTGGCTGCAGTCCACGAGTACGGCGATGATCTCCGTGGTCGTCGCGGCGACCTGGATGAACATGGGCGGCGCGACCCTGATCTATCTCGCCGCGCTCCAGGGCATCCCCGGCGAGCTCTACGAGGCCGCGGAGCTGGACGGCGCCGGACTGTGGTGCAAGATCTGGCATGTGACGATCCCTCAGACGAGGCTGATCCTGTCGCTGATGTTCCTCATGCAGATCATCGCCACGATGCAGGTCTTCACCGAGCCGTTCCTGCTCACCAACGGCGCGGGCCCCGAGGGGTCGACCATGACCGTCGTCTACCTCATCTACCAGTACGCCTTCAACTTCAACAACTACGGCGGCGCGGCGGCCCTCGGCCTGGTCCTGCTCGTCCTGCTCGCGGGGTTCTCCGCGGTGTACGTACGCCTCAGCCGTACCCAAGAAGACTGACCGGCAGGGGAGTTCACATGGCTACCGACACGATGCGCCCCCGGACCCTGATCTCGCCGGCCCAGCTCGGCAGGCGGCGCGGCAAGGTCGTCTACTGGTGCGTCTTCGCCCTGGTGATGGTTCTCTTCACGCTGGTCTTCCTGGGGCCGATGTACTGGATGGTCAGCGGCGGCCTCAAGACCACGCAGGAGTTCGTCAAGGCCCCGCCGACGCTCGTACCCACCAGCGTGCACCCCGGCAACTACGGGGACGCGTGGCGGGTGATGGATCTGGCGAAGCTGCTCGGCAACACGCTGTACTACGCGTTCGGCGCCCTCGCCTTCCAGCTCGTCCTCGACGTCGCCGCGGCCTACTCGCTGTCCAAGCTGCGTCCCCTGTTCGGCAACGTCATCCTCGGCATGATGCTGGCGACGCTGATGATCCCGGCGACGGTCCTGGTCGTGCCGCAGTACCTGACCGTCCTCGACGTGCCGGTCTTCGAGCGCAATCTGCTGAACAGCCCCTGGGTGATCTGGCTGCCGTCCGTCACCAACGCCTTCAACATCTTCCTGCTCAAGCGGTTCTTCGACTCGATCCCGCAGGAGCTGCTGGACGCCGCGTCCATCGACGGGGCGTCCGCGCTGCGGACCCTGCGGTCCGTGGTGCTGCCCATCTCGCGGCCCATCCTGGGCGTCGTCTCCATCTTCGCGGTCGTCGGCGTGTGGAAGGACTTCCTCTGGCCGATGCTGACGCTGCCCGACCCCGGCAAGCAGACCCTGAACGTCGGCATCTACTCGCTGGCGAGCGGCGTCCCGGAGAACTGGCTGATCGCAGCCCTCACCATCGCGTCGCTGCCGACCCTGATCCTGTTCCTGCTGTTCCAGCGCAACATCATGAGCGGTCTCACCGCGGGCGGCCTCAAGGGCTGACGCCCGCCGCCCCTCCCCGTACGCCGCCTCAGTGACGGCGCGCCCCGGCACGCCCTCCTGCCCGAAAGGACCTCTACGTGGCAGCCCCCCATTCCTCAGACACCGGCGACTGGTGGCGTTCCGCCGCCATCTACCAGGTGTACGTACGCAGCTTCGCCGACGGCGACGGCGACGGCACGGGCGATCTCGCGGGGGTCAGAGCCCGGCTGCCGCACCTGGCCCGGCTGGGCATCGACGCGATCTGGTTCACCCCCTGGTACCGCTCCCCGATGGCGGACGGCGGTTACGACGTGGCCGACTACCGGGCGATCGACCCGTCGTTCGGCACGCTCGCCGAGGCGGAGAAGCTCATCGAGGAGGCCCGCGACCTCGGCATCCGCGTCATCGTCGACGTCGTGCCCAACCATGTCTCCGACCGGCACGCCTGGTTCAGGGCCGCGCTCGCGGCGGGCCCCGGCAGCCCCGAGCGCGAGCTGTTCCACTTCCGGCCCGGCCGGGGCGCGCACGGCGAACTGCCTCCCAACAACTGGCCGTCCCAGTTCGCCGGCGAGACCTGGACCCGTGTCCCCGACGGGGAGTGGTACCTGCATCTCTTCACGCCCGAGCAGCCCGACCTCAACTGGGCGCACCCCGCCGTACGCCAGGAGCACGAGGAGGTACTGCGGTTCTGGTTCCAGCGGGGCGCGTCGGGCGTACGCGTCGACTCGGCAGCGCTGCTCGCCAAGGACCCGGCACTCGCCGACGCCGCCGCGGGCGACACCAGCGGCTATGTCGACCGGGACGAGCTCCACACGATCTACCGCTCCTGGCGGGCCGTCGCCGACGAGTACGACGGCGTGCTCATCGGTGAGCTGTGGGTCCCCGACCCCGAGCGCTTCTCCCGCTATCTGCGCCCCGACGAGCTGCACACGGCCTTCAACTTCGACTTCCTGTCCCGCCCGTGGGACGCGGCGGAGCTGCGTGACTCCATCGACATGACGCTGGCCCACCATGCGCCGGTGGGGGCTCCCGCGACCTGGGTCCTGTGCAACCACGACGTGACGCGGACGGTGACCCGCTACGGCCGGTCGGACACGACGTTCGCGTTCGCGTCGAAGCGCTTCGGCACACCCACGGTCCTGGCGCTCGGCACCCGCAGGGCGCGCGCGGCGGCGCTGCTGTCGCTGGCCCTGCCGGGCGCCGTCTACCTCTATCAGGGGGAGGAGCTGGGCCTGCCCGAGGCGGAGGTACCGCCCGGCCGCATCGAGGACCCGATGCACTTCCGCTCCGGCGGCACCGACCCGGGCCGCGACGGTTGCCGGGTGCCCCTGCCCTGGACGCAGGACGGTTCTTCGTACGGCTTCGGATCGGCCGGGGAGCCCTGGTTGCCGCAGCCGGCGGACTGGGGGACGTACGCCGCTGCGCGGCAGGACGCCGATCCTGGCTCGATGCTCTCGCTCTACCGCGAGGCGCTGCGCCTGCGCCGCACGGAGCCGGGCTTCGGCGACGGGCCGATGCGCTGGCTCCCAAGTCCACCTGGCGTGCTGGCCCTTGCCCGGGGCGAGGGCCTGGTCTGCGTCGTCAACTTCGGCGATCCGGCCGCTGCGCTCCCGCCCCATTCACGTCTCCTGCTGGCCAGTGGCCTTTTGGACGACGAGGGGAGGCTCCCGCGGGACACGGCGGTGTGGCTGCGCGTCTGAACCGCACGCCCGGGAGGACTTAGGTATATGCCAGAAGCATCACCGCACCGGGTGTTGCCAAACCCCTTACGGGGTCTGTCCGGCTGTGCGACAGTCATTACCGGTCCTTCCGTCAGTCTTGGTCGTGCCGCGCCTTGTATCGGAGTACGCCATGTCACCCCATGTCTTCGCGGACCGCCCCGCCGCCCAGCCGCCGGAGCACGGTTCGGTCGACGCGCTGATCACGCAGACGCGTCGGCTGCTCGGTGACGTCGACGCCGTGCGCCGCGAGGCCGTCTCGGACGACGGTGACCCCGAGCGACGCTGGCAGCGCGCCCTCTACGAGCTGGCCGTGCACCAACTCAGCGACCTCGACAAGCACTTGGCGCAGCTGCGCGACGGGCCACCGCGTCCGGCCGTGGACTCCCTGATCCCCGAAGCACACGGCTCCGCGCCGGCCGAGCCGCAGAGCGGTTCCCTGCTCAGCCGCGTGGGCAGCGCCGAATGGAATCTCCTCACCGACGAGGCGAGCTGGTCCGGGGAGCTGTTCCAGATCCTCGGCCGCAACCCGGGCGCACCCCCGCTGACCCTCGACGAACTGCCGTCCGTCGTGCACACCGATGACCAGGCCATGCTCACCAGGATGGTGACGGACTGCCTCATCGAGGGGAAGCCGATCGACGGCGAGTTCCGCATCCTGCGCGCCGACGGCACCGCCCGGACGGTGCACATGATGGGCGAGCCCGTGCTCGACGCCGACGGCTCCACCGCGTCGATGTGGGCGGTCCTGCGCGACGTCAGCGAGCTGCGCCGCACCCAGCGGACCGTACGCGAGACCCATGACTCGCTCCAGCGCCGGCGGCACATCGAGCAGACGGAACACCGGCTCGCGGTCGAGCTCCAGGAGGCCGTACTGCCGCCGTGGCGTGGCTCCCTGCGGTTCTCCCAGGGGGCGCCGCACGACCTCGACCTCGCGGCCCGCTATCTGCCGTCGTCCACGGGCGAGCTCGTCGGCGGCGACTGGTACGACGCCCTCGAACTGCCTGACGGACAGACCCTGTTGAGCGTGGGCGGCCTGACCGGACACGGCGTGACCGTTACCTCCGGCATGGCGATGCTCCTCGGCGCCCTGCGCGGCATGGCCGTCACCGGGACCCGCCCCGACGAGCTGATGGGCTGGCTCAACCAGCTCACCGACACCTCGGTGCAGCCGTCCCTGGGCAGCGCGGTCTGCTGCCGTTACGATCCCCGGTCGCGCACCCTGACCTGGGCGCAGGCGGGACACCCCGCCCCGCTGCTGTTCCGCGACGGGGTGGGGCGTGCGCTGACGCCGCCGGAGGGCGTGCTGCTCGGAGCGACACCCGGTGCCACGTACGGGCAGGCCGAGGAGTCGCTCCGCGCCGGCGATCTGCTGCTGCTGCACACCGACGGCCTGGTCCCCCACCGCAGCGGCGCCGCGGCGGCGAACAGGCTCCTCGATCTCGCGCCACGACTCGCCGAGGCCGCCACCGCACAGGACTGCGTACGGACGGTCTTCGAGGAGTTCGCCGCGTACGAGCGCGCGGACGAGGCCTGTGTGCTGGTCGCCAGGATCGGCTCCTGACGCAGACAGTCATGTGTTGACGTCGGACCGCGTGCCCAGAGGGTCATGCCTGGGCGCGCTTGCCTCCTGTGGACTTTCCGGGGACCTTCGGCAGCGCGAGCTTGATCTCCTCACGGAGGTCCACGATCTTCGGGTAGCTCGCGTACTGCCCGGTGAGCCGGTACATCTCGCGGAGCCGGTCCCAGGTGCGATGGGAGGAGTTGGCCCCCATCGACACCAGCGCCAGGCGCGCGTACCGGTCGGCCTGCTCCGGGTCGTCGGCGATGAACAGGGCTGACGCGAGCGAGATGTAGTCGAAGATCTGCGACCGCTGCCGCCCGTTCGCCCGCAGTTCGAGGGCTTCCTTGGCGTGGCGCTGCGCGGTGTTCGCCGCGGCCGGCTCGTGGTCGGCGAGGGTGCGGTAGGCCAGGGCCTGCATCCCGTGCAGATCCGCCTCGTCGAACATCTGCATCCAGCTGGGCGGCGGCACGTCGCCCTTGTCGGAGACGAAGAGGTCCTCCGCCTGGCCGAGGGTGCGCCGCATGGCCTGGCCCTTGCCCATCGACGCCTGTGCCCAGGCCTCGATGGTGTAGAGCATGGCGCGGGTACGTGGCAGGGTCTCGTCGCCGGATCCGGACTTGGCGAGCTTCATGAGGTCGAGGGCGTCGTCGGGCCGGCCGAGGTGCACCATCTGACGGGCCGCCCTGGACAGGGCCTCCCCGGCGCGCGGCCGGTCGCCGCCCTCCCGAGCCGCGTGCGCGGCGATGACGAAGTACTTCTGGGCCGTGGGTTCGAGGCCGACGTCGTGGGACATCCAGCCCGCGAGGACGGCCAGGTTGGCGGCGACGCCCCACAGACGCCGATGGAGATGGTCGGGGTGGCGGTAGCTGAGCATGCCGCCCACTTCGTTGAGCTGGCCCACCACCGCCTTGCGTTGCAGACCGCCACCGCGGGCCGCGTCCCAGGCCCGGAACACCTCGACGGAGCGCTCCAGTTCCTCGATCTCCTGCGACCCGATGGGGGCGGCCTCGTAGCGGTCGTACCCAGCGGGGTCGGCGTGCAGGGGGTCTTCGAAACGTGGGGCGTCGGCCGCGAGGGCCGGATCGGTGTGCAGCCAGTCGTGCATGGCGCCGTTGAGTACAGATCCTGCGGTGAGCGCGGCACCCGCGCCCACCAAGCCGCGTCGGTTGAGCATGAGGTCCATTCCCGTGAATTCGGTGAGGACCGCAGCAGTCCGCTCGGGCGCCCACGGCATTCCGTCGGGGTGTTCCACCGCCCCGGCGTCACGCCGTTTCCCCGTGCGCCCGTGCCGGACCAGACCGAGATCCTCGATGGTCACGACACGGCCGAGTCGCTCGGTGAACAGCGCCGCCAGCACCCGTGGCACCGGATCGCGCGGGATCTCTCCCATGTCGATCCAACGCCGCACCCGTGAGGTGTCGGTCGCCAGCTGTGGGTGGCCCATGGCCGCCGCCTGCCGGTTGACCAGCCTCGCGAGCTCCCCCTTGGACCAGCCGGCGAGGCCGAACAGGTCGTTCAGGCGGGTGTTGGGATGTCCGTTCACGTCAAGCCCCCAGGTTCTCGGCTGAGTTGACAGTAACCCTCTGTCAGTTGCTGAGCGACTATTCGCCAGGGTTCGCCAGGGTGCGCCAGATGGTGTGCCAGTGGGCACCGGGTGTCAGGTAGGAATGCGCCACCCCGACCCGGTTGCCGCGGCTCACTCCCCAGGGTGCACCACGGTTCCCGGGGAGGGTGGCGCAGGCAACTCGCAGGCACACGAAGGGATCTGTTCGCCCATGTACGCAGCATCGTCCTCCGTGTCCGCCCCGCCCCGGCCGCTCTACGCCCGGTCCCCGGCTCGCGGCAACGGCCGCGCCGGGGAGGCCCCACCGGCGGGCGGCGGCCCCTACCTCGACCCCGCGCGACCTGCGACCGCAGCGCTCGGCTCCGGTCGGACGAGGCGCGTCCCGGGGCTCGGCACCCAACCGCTCAGCGGGAGACTCGACTTGTCCGGCCCCCAGGGCGCGCAGCTGCGCACGGCGATCGCCTCGGTGCACCGGATCTGCCCGGAGTTCAATCCGGTGCAGGTGCTGCGCCGCAGTGGACGGTCCGTGCTGCTCGTCGGCACCACAGGGCGCAGCACCGCCGTCGCCAAGTGTTTAGTGGACCACTCCCCTGTCTGGGCCGAGCGGATCCGCCATGAGATAGCTGCATACCGCTCGTTCGTCCGGCACCGGCCACCGGTCCGGGTGCCGCGGCTGATCGCCGCGGACCCCGACAACTGCACGCTGGTGATCGAGCGGATGCCCGGCCGGGTCGCCGCCCTGCAGCGGCACCCGGCCGAGGCACCGCCCCGTGCGGACGTGCGGGCCGCGCTCAGCGCGATCTGCCGGCTCAACCTCTGGCGTCCGCCGGCCGGCACGTTCGACGCGCCGCTCGACTACGCGGACCGGATCTCCCGCTACCACGACCTCGGTCTGCTCACCGACCGGGACATGGGCGATCTGCAGAAGCTGCTGCACGGCATCGCGCACTCGTCGGGCCGCCAGGGCATGGGCCAGTTCTGTCACGGGGACGCGCTGCTGTCGAACATCCTGCTGTCCCCCGCGGGCCCCGTGCTCGTGGACTGGGAGCACGCGGGCTGGTACCTGCCGGGGTACGACCTGGCGACCCTGTGGTCGGTGCTCGGTGACGCACCGGTGGCGCGGCGCCAGATCAGCCAGCTCGCGCAGTCCGGCGGTCCCGCGGCGCGGGACGCGTTCCTGGTGAACCTGATGCTCGTACTGACGCGGGAGATCCGGACGTACGAGACGGCCGTGCAGCGTTCGATGCACGACACGACCCCGGCGGCATCGGGCACGGCCCCGCACGGTGCTGCGCCGTCCGGCGAGGAACAGCGGCTGCTGCTGAGGCGGCTGCACGACGACTGCCAGCTGGCCCGCCGGGCCGTGCGTGCGGCGGTCGGAACTCGCTGAGGGGACGAGAATCCGCGGTGCGCCAGGACAGCGGCGCACCGCGGATTCTCGTGTGCATCTACCTCTGAGGGCTACGGGTTGCTGAACTGCACCGCGTCCACGTCGAACGAGTTGTCCTGCGGGGACTTGAATACGAGGTACAGCTTGTGCGTGCCGGTCAGCGCGTCGACCGGGACGGCGGGTGTGGCCTGGTAGGTGTCCCAGTCGCCGGTGTTCGGGACGGGTGTGGTGGCCAGGAGCTTGCCGTCGGGGGCGTCCGCGCGCAGCTCGATGGAGCCGACTCCGTACGGTGACGACAGTTTGTAGCTCACCTGTCCGATGCCCTCGACGCTCATCGGGTCGAACGCGACCCAGTCGCCGTCGCTGACGTCGCCGATGCGCTTGCCGTTCTCGGCACCTTCCTGTGCGACGACGCGCGTGCCGGACTGGCCGTCGTAGTACTCGGCCTGCTTGTGCCTGGGCTGGAGCACGGACCGCCCGTAGCCGGTCAGGGCGCTGACGCCGTCGCCTCCCTTGTCGGTGTACTTGGCGTTGAGTACGTAGGTGAGGTCGGCGCCCTCGGGGTGGCCGCCCAGGTCACCGGTGTCCACGGTGCCTTCGCAGCCGGGTATGTCGGTGGTGGGGTGCTCGTGGTCGTCGTGGCCGAGGGCCGGGTTGACGGTGACCTTGGAGCAGTCGACCGTGCCGTCCTCGGGGTCGGTGACGGTCACCTTGTACGGGATCTTGTCGCCGAAGTCGATGAGCTTGCCGTCGACGGGGAACTCGATCTTCACCTTGGGCGCGGTGTTGCCCGCGGTGACGGGGACGTTGGCGTAGCCGGACTTGCCGGTGGAGTCGGTGACCTTCAGCTGAGCGTTGAAGTCTCCCTTCGCCGTGTAGGTGTGGCTCGGGCTCGCCTCGGTGGAGTCGTAGGTGCCGTCGCCGTCGAAGTCCCAGGCGTAGGTGAGCGGGTCGCCGTCGGGGTCCTTGCTTCCCTCGCTCGAGAAGGAGACCTCGAGCGGGGTGGGGCCGTTGGTGACGGAGGCCTTCGCCTCGGCGATCGGTACGCGCTGACCTTGCGCGTAGTCGATCCGGTAGAGACCGGAGTCGTTGTTGCCGCCGCCGAACTGGCTGCCCCATTCGAGGACGTAGAGCGAGCCGTCGGGGCCGAAGGTCATGTCCATCGGCTTGGCGAACTTCGCGGTCTTCAGGAAGTCGTTGATCTTGAGGAGCTTGCCGTCCTGGTCGAAGCGGATCTCCTTGACCTGGTCGCGCGCCCACTCGTAGAAGAAGCTCGCGCCCTCGAAGTAGGCGGGGAACTTGGTCTTCGACGGGTTCTTCGCGTCGTAGTGGTAGACGGGCCCGCTCATGGGCGCGGAGCCGCCCTCGCCCATCTCCGGGAACTCCTTGGACTTGCCGTAGCCGTACCAGATCACCGGCTGCTGCACGGGCGGCAGGTCCTTGAGGCCCGTGTTGTTCGGCGAGGGGTTGACCGGCTTGTCGCAGTCGAACTTGGCACCGACCTCCTTGGTGTCCGGGTTGTAGGGGGCGTACGGCTGGTTGTTGCCGTGGCAGAAGGGCCAGCCGTAGTTGCCGGGCTTCTTGATGACGTTGTACTCGACGAGGCCCTCGGGGCCGCGGTCGGTCGTCGGGCCGCCGCGGTCGGGGCCGTAGTCGGAGACGTGGACGGCGCCGTTCTTGGGGTCGACGTTGAAGCGGAACGGATTGCGGAAGCCCATCGCGTAGATCTCGGGCCGGGTCTTCGCGGTGCCCTTCGCGAAGAGGTTGCCCTTGGGGATGGTGTAGCCGCCCGCGTCGGTGGGCTTGATGCGCAGGATCTTGCCGCGCAGGTCGTTGGTGTTGCCGGCCGTGCGGGCGGCGTCCAGCATCTGCTTGCCGGGGCGCCAGTCGATCGGCGCGTAGCCCTGCCAGTCGGGGTCGAGGTTGGGCGGGGTGTCGTCGCCGACGCCGAGGTAGAGGGTGCGGTTCGGGCCGAACTCGACGGCGCCGCCGGTGTGTCCGGGCTCGGGGAAGCTGCGGTCGCGGTACGCGGGTACGTCGAGGAGCTTCTTCTCGCTCGCCGGGTCGAGGGTGTTGTCCGGCTTCACGGTGAAGCGGGAGAGCCGGTTGACGTCGTCCTTGGCGTCCTTCGGCGCGTAGTAAAGATAGATCCAGTGGTTTGTCCTGAACGACGGGTCGAGCTCCATGCCGACGAGGCCGTCCTCGCCGCCGGTGTAGACGTCGAGCTTGCCCGCGGTCGCGGTGGCATGGGTGGTGGGGTCGTAGACCTTCACCTCGCCGCTGCGCTGGATGTAGAAGACCTTGCCGTCCTTGGCGACGTCGAGCTCCATCGGGTCGGCGGTGTTGTCGTCGAGTGCCGTCTTCTCGTAGCCGGACCAGACGGTGCCGCCGCAGTCGCCGGGCTTGTTGCCCGCGGCCCACTGGATGCCGCCGAGCACATGGGCGCGGAAGGCGGGTTCGCTGTAGGAGGCGGTGTCGTGGCCCATGGCGGTCGCCCAGACCTTGCCGCCCTCGGCGTTGCGGCACCAGGAGATGGGGTGGTCGGCGCCCATCGCGGAGCCGCCCGGGTTGTACGTGGTCTCGTCGGCGGTGACGAGGACGTGCACGTCGCCGCGCGGGTCCTTGTCGAAGTTGTACCACTCCTCGGGGCGCTCCCAGCGCTCGGGAAGTCCCTTGGTGGAGGGGTGCACGCGGTCGGCGACCTTGGCCGTGCCCTGGAGCACGCCGGGTGAGTGGGCGGGCATGTGGGCGCCGCCGTTGATGGTCTCGTCCCACCAGGGGAACTGCTCCTCGACGCCCATGTCGAGGGTGTTGTGGATGGCGACGACGCCCTTGCCGCCGCGCACGTACTTCTGCAGGGCCTCACGCTGGCCGTCGGTGTCCCAGACCATGCCGGAGTTCTGCAGCATGATGATGACGTCGAAGTCCTTGAGCTTCGCGTCGTCGAAGACCGTCGAGTCGTCGGTCTGGACGACCTCGAAGTTGTTCGCCGCGGCCTCCTCCTCGACCATCTTGATGCCGTCCGGGATGGAGCCGTGGACATAGCCGACGGCCTTGGTGAAGAGCAGCGCGCGGAAGGCGGGGGCCTTGCCCGCGGCCGTGGCGCCGGTGGGGAGGAAGCCGACGGCGAGCAGCAGTGCGGTCAGTAACGCGAGGGCAGCTCTTCGCATGCCTCTGATGTCACGAGCATGACATCCCATGAGGTGGTCCTTTCCGTGGAAACAGTGGACGGACTTGCGGGGTGCCGGAATTCGGAGGAACTCAGAGGTTCAGCGGGTTCGGCCGGCCGCGGCGCGCAGGAAGCGCAGGCCGTCCCTGGCCAGGGCGTCCTGGCTGTCGGCGAGCGGGCGCCACACGGAGGCGGCGACGGCGATCGCGTCGTTGTGCGCGGTGAACGACTCGATGCACAGGGGGCCTCGGTAGCCCGTCTCGCGCAGCGCGTCGAGGAAGCCGGTCCAGTCGAGGTGGTCGGCCCCGGGCGTGCCGCGGTCGTTCGCGCAGACCTGGACGTGCGCGATACGGTCCCCGGCCGCGTGGACCGCGGCGGGGAGCGAGTGTTCCTCGATGTTCTGGTGGTACGTGTCGAGCGCGACGCCGATCCCGTCGTGCGGCAGCCCGTCGAGGGCGTCCAGACTCTGGGCGACGGTGTTGAGCAGGCTGGTCTCGTAACGGTTGAGGGGTTCCACCGCGAGGCGCACCCCGGCCGTGCGGGCGTGCTCGACGAGGGGGGCGAGGTGTGTGCGCAGTTCGTCGTACGCGGCCTCTCGCGCGGCACTGTCCATCCGCCAGGTCCGGCCGACGGACGCATACAGGGGGCCTGCGACCACCGGCGCCCCGATCGCGTGGGCGGTGTCCACGCAGTGGCGTAAGTAGTCCTGGGTGGTGCGCACCGTGGTGGCGTCCGTGCCGACCAGGTCGCGGCCGTGCGGCATGACGGCGATCACGGCGGCGGGGGTGAGACCGGTCGCGTCGAGGAGCTTGGCCGCATCGCCCGGGTCCCAGTCGCCCGCGCTCTCCATGGGGAGTTCGACGCAGTCGAACCCCCAGGCGGCGAGGCGGGGCAGCGTGTCGGCGAGGGCACGGCCGGTGACCGGCGAGTGCCAGATCCAGGGGTTGGCGCCCAACTCCCAGGCGGTCCGGGTCACTTCTTGCCTCCCCAGTCCTTCGGGTAGCCGGGCAGGTCCCGGCAGCCGCACATGGCGTAGTGCAGCGGCGGCATGCCCTCCTGGAGGTACTCGTCGAGGTTGTCCTGCGTGACGGTCGGCTGCGGCAGCTTCCACTCCTTGGGGACCTGCTTGCCGCCGAGCACGCGCAGGGCGGCGATGACCGGCGTACGCCACTGGAAGGTGGGGTACGTGGGCGCGATCGCGGTGAGCTTCTTGTCCTTCCACGCCTGGAGGAAGTCCTGCTGGTCCTCGCCGGTGATGGGCGGGACGTCCACGCCGGCGTCCTCGAACGCCTCGACTGCGGCGACGGACGTGGCGCCCGAGTCCATCCAGACGCCGTCGACCGAGCCGTGCCGGGAGATCGCGTCCGCCACGATCGACTTCGTCTTGGCGGGGTCGCCGTCGGTGAACTTGACGTCCACCACGTCGAGTCGGCTCTTGTCGAAGGCGAGCTTCGCGGCGGACCACCGGGTCTCCAGGACGTCGACGCCGGGTGAGATGCGCAGGGCGAGGATCTTGCCCTTGGGCTTGACCTTGTCGACGAGGAAGTCCGCGGCGACGGCCCCGTAGCCGTAGCCACCGATGGGGTTGATGAAGGTGACGGCGCAGTCCGTCTCCACTCCCCGGTCGAAGACGATGACGGGCAGCTTGCCGCAGGCCTCCTTGACGGCCGGGGTGAGGGTGGCGGTGGTGTTCGGGGACACGATCAGGGCGTCGCAGCTCTTGTTCCCGGCGAGTTCCTGGATGTCGGAGATCTGCTTGTCGTCCTTGCCCTGGGCGTCGAGGACGGTGAAGTCGGTGATCTCAGTGTGGAGTTTCACCTCGGCCTTCATGTCCTTGAGGCCCACCTGGCGCCACGGGTTGAAGACGCCGGCGTTGGAGAAGCAGAGGTGGGTGCCGCCGGAGCCCTTCTTCCGGTACTGGGCCGTGTCGGTCATCTCGGGTTCGAGCATCTGCTCCCAGGGCTTGTCGACGGGCCCCTCGGGCGTGGCTTTCGCGAGTGCCAACTGGCGGTCGTATTCGGCCTGTTGAAAGAACTTCGACGGCTTGTCGGCACCTCCCTTCGCGGCACTCTCCGACGCCGTGCCCGCCGCGGAGTCGGCCGGCATGTCGCTGGAGCACGAGGTGAGCAGCGCGGCGGCCGCCAGGGCGGCGGCGACGGCGACGGCGAGTGGACGTCTGCGGGTCATGAGGGGGTCCCTCCCGAGGGGTGAGTAGGACGGCGGCGCAGGCGGGAGAAGTCGGCCGCTCCGAGACCTACGGCGGCGATGACGATGACGCCTTGGACCGTGGATTCGAGGGCGCCCGAGACGCCTTGCAGGTTGAGCAGCGTGAACAGGGCCTGGAGCGAGAAGGCCCCGGCCATCGCGGCGACGACGCTGCCGCGGCCTCCGCCGAGCGCGACGCCACCGAGCACGACGGCGGTGATGGCCTCGAACTCGTAGCCGCGGCCCGCCTGCGCGGACACTCCGGAGAATCCGCCGACGAGTACGGCGGCGAGCGCGGCCGCGACACCCGACAGGACGAACGCGATGACGCGGACCCGGTGGACGCGGACGCCCGCGAGGGCGGCGGTGCGTTCGCTGTCGCCGGTCGCGATCAGGGTGCGGCCGAAGTCCGAGCGCATGAGGAACACGGCGGCGGCGCCCGCGACGAGGCAGGCGAGGACCGCCCAGGGCAGCCAGCCGCCCGCCGTGCCGCGGCCGAGCCGGCGGAACTCCTCGGGGAGCGATCCGTGCGGGGAGCCACCGGTCCAGAAGAAGACGGCGCCTTCGAGGATCAGCATCATGCCGAGCGTGGTGATGAACGACGGCACCCGCAGCTTCGTCGTGATCAGTCCGCTGACGAGACCGGTCAGCGCTCCGGCGAGCAGCAGCCCGCCCGTCACCACGATCCAGGAGGCGTCCGGGTACGAGCCGTAGAGTTCCGCCGCGACGACGACACCGGCGGTGACGATCGCCCCGACGGACAGGTCGAACTCCCCGCAGACGATGACCAGATACTGACCCGCCGCCAGGATGACGAGCGGCGCCGCGCGTTTGACGAAGGCGAGGAAGCGGTCGGGTTCGTAGAAGCCGGGGTCGGTGGCGGCGAGGGCCACGAGGAGCACGGCGAGGAGTACGTAGACGGGGGCGCCGGTGCCGAGCGAGCGGGCAACTCGCCTATAAGGACTGACTGTTGGGTTCACCGTGGTCATGCGGTCCTCCCCGCGCCGCGCCGGGCGTAGAGGGCGACGGCGGCGATGATGACGACGCCGCGCACGACGTTCTTGAAGAACGGGTCGACGCCCAGCTGATTGAAGACGGAGTCGAGCACGGCGAGGACCAGGACGCCGCCGAGCGTGCCCGCCACTCCCCCGCGTCCGCCCGCGAGGGCGGTGCCGCCGAGGACGACGGCGGCGATCGACTCGAGGTCGTAGCGGGCCTCCGTGCCGGCCCAGGGGGCGCCCGCGCCGAGCCGCGCGGCGAGGAAGAGCGCGGCGGCTCCCACGCACAGCGAGCAAAGGACGTGCGCGGCGACGACGGTGCGCCGGGTGCGGACACCGGAGAGGCGGGCCGCGTGCTCGTCGCCCCCGGTCGCGTACAGGTGGTGGCCGAAGCGCGTGCGGCGGGTGACGAACCACAGCGCGGCGACGACCGCGGCGAGCAGGAACAGGGAGACGGGGACAGGCCCCATGCGGTCGTAGCCGAGGTGCTGGAAGGACGCGGGGACCTTGCCGGCGGGGCCCGTGTAGTTGTCCTCGATCCAGCCGCGCAGGATGAACGCGGTGCCGAGCGTCGCGATGAACGCGTTGACCTTCAGCCCGGTGACGACGAGGCCGTTGGCGAGGCCGACGGCCGCGGAGAGCGCAAGCACGGCAAGGACGGCCGTGACGACGCTGCCGTCCTCCATCGTGGTGGCGGCGACGAGCGTGCCGAGGCTGATGAGGTACGCCACGGAGAGGTCGAGGGAGCCGGTGAGGATCACGGCGGTCTGTCCGACGGCGACGAGTCCGAGTGCCACGCAGTTCTGGAGGATGCCGACGACGTTGGCGAGGGTGAGGAAGTCCCCGCCACGTGCGGCCACCACGATCCAGCCGGCCGCGGTGACGGCCGCGGCGGCCAGCCACACGCCGACGGCGGGGTCGGCGAGGCGGGTTCTGCGCGGCGGGGCGGGCTTCGCGACGGTCGGCGGGGCGACGGCGGTCCCGGTCATGCGCTTCCTCCCGGTGAGGCGGGGACGGGCGGGTGAGCTGCCGGGCCGCCGCGCGTGGCCAGGCGCATGATGTCCTCCTCGCTCGCGCCGGCGGGGAGTTCGCCGGCGAGGCGGCCCTCCGCCATGACGAGGATGCGGTCGCTCATGCCGATCAGTTCGGGGAGTTCGGAGGAGACGATCAGGACGGCGAGTCCCTCGCGGGCGAGGTCGCGGACAAGGGTGTGGATGGCGGCCTTGGCTCCGACGTCGACGCCCCGGGTCGGCTCGTCGAAGAGCAGGATCTGCGGGCGGGCGGCGAGCCACTTGGCGATGACGACCTTCTGCTGGTTGCCGCCGGAGAGGAACTGGGCCTGCTGGTCCTCGCCGCGCGCGTGCAGCCGGACCCGCTCCAGGAGGGCGGTGAGGTCGCGGGCCGCGGGCGGGCGGCCTCGCGCGGGGACGGCCCGGGTGACGAGGAGCGCGTTGTCGCGCACGGACTGGCGCAGGGCGAGCCCTTCGGCCTTGCGGTCCTCGGTGACCAGGGCGATCCCCGCGCGGATGGCCCGGCGCGGGCTCGTGGGGCGCAGGTCACGGCCGCCCACGGTCATGGCGCCCGTGGTGAAGGGTGCGGCGCCGAACAGGGCGCGGGCCAGGGACGTGCGTCCTGATCCCTGGAGGCCCGCGATGCCGGTGACCTCGCCCGAGCGCAGCGTCAGGTCGATGTCGCGCAGGCGTGCGTTGCCTCCGCCGCGCACGGTCAGCCGGACGTCGCCGGCCTCGCCGGGGCGGGCGCGCGGCGGGTAGTAGGCGCTGAGTTCCCGGCCGACCATGGCGCGGACGACCTGGTCGGTGTCGGTGTCCTCGGTGCGTACGGTCGTGACGTGCCGGCCGTCCTTGAGGACGGTGATGCGCTGCGAGAGGTCGAAGACCTCGCGGAGGCGGTGCGAGATGTAGAGGATGCCGAGGCCGCGGTCGGCCAGCCGGCGTACGAGCGCGTGGAGTTGGGCCGCCTCGTGGTCGGCGAGCGGGGCGGTCGGCTCGTCCATGACGAGGACGCGGGCCGGCGCGTCGTCGGAGGCGAGCGCCTTGACGATCTCGACGGTCTGCTGGCGCGCGACCGGCAGATCACGGACGTAGGTGCGCGGGGTGATGCCCGACTCGCCGAGTTCGGCGAGGAGTTCGGCGGTGCGCGCCTCCATGGCGCGGCGGTCGACGAGTCCGCGCCGGGTCGGTTCGCGGCCGAGGAACACGTTCTCGGCGACGGTGCGGTGGGGCAGGAGCGCGAACTCCTGGTGGATGATGCCGATTCCGGCGGCCTGGGCCTGCGCGGGATGGGTGAAGGACTGCTCGACGCCGTCCAGGGTGATGGTGCCCTCGTCGGGGACGTGTTCGCCCGCGAGGACCTTCATCAGGGTGGACTTTCCCGCGCCGTTCTCCCCGACGAGCGCGTGGACCTCGCCCGGGGCGAGGTCCAGGGAGACCCCGTGCAGCACCCGTACACCGAGAAAGCTCTTGGACACGCCGTGCATCGCCAACATCGTCTGTGTCGCCTGCATCGTTCAGCCTCTCCGGCCTCTTCGGCAGTCTTCCGCAGCGGTCTGCATTGCAATGTGCTGACCCTTCTTTGACCTGTCAAGGGGCCAACCCTGGTACGTACAAAGGAAATTGACAGGTACTTAGGTCGATCGGCGAACAGCATCGGGCTTGTGAGCAGCGGAACTCGTCCCTATCGTGACTGCCATGTCTGGAGCGCCGGATCACCTCAGTTCCGCGCCGCCGTCGTCGCCCGGCGAGGTCCTCGCCCTGCTGCGTACGGGGGCGGCCACGACCCGCGCGGACGTCGCGCGGATCACCGGCCTCGCGCGGTCGACCGTGTCACAGCGCGTCGACGCGCTCATCGCGCACGGCTTCCTCATCGAGGCCGGGGCGGAGGCCGGGGACTCGACGGGCGGCAGGCCCCCGCGCCGCCTCCATCTGCGCACCCGCGAGCATGTGGTGGCGGGCGTCGACCTGGGCGCCTCGCACTGCCGCGTCGCGCTCCTCGACATCGGCGGGGAACAACTCGCGCTGCGCGAGGACCAGTTGTCGATCGCCGACGGTCCTTCGTCGATTCTCGGCCACGTCGAGCGGACGCTCCACGCGCTCCTGGACGAGGCGGGCCTCGATCCGGCCTCGCTCCAGTCGATCGGTGTGGGCGTGCCGGGCCCCGTCGAGTTCACCACCGGCCGGCCCGTGGATCCGCCCATCATGCCCGGCTGGCACCAGTATCCGATCCCCGAGTTCTTCGCCGACCGGTTCGGTGTGCGGGCCCTCGTCGACAACGACGTGAACGTGATGGCGCTGGCCGAGCAGCGCCGCGCGTTTCCGGACACCCGCTATCTCCTCTACATCAAGGTCGGTACGGGCATCGGCTGCGGCATCGTCGCGGACGGCCGGCTGCACCGGGGCGCGCAGGGCAGCGCGGGCGACATCGGGCACATCCGGGTCGGCGACAGCCGGCAGGAGGCGGCGCCGTGCCGGTGCGGGAACTCGGGCTGCCTGGAGGCGGTGGCGGGCGGCGCGGCGCTGGCCCGCGAGCTGTCGGGCCTGGGTCTGGACGCCGCGTCGAGCCGGGACGTCGTGCGCCTGGTGAAGTCCGGCAACCGTGACGCCGTACGGATGGTGCGTGAGGCGGGGCGTGCGGTCGGCGAGGTCCTCGCGGGCCTGGTGAACTTCTTCAACCCGGACACGGTGGTGGTCGGCGGCGCGCTGGCGGCCGTCCACGACCAACTCCTCGCGGGCGTGCGGGAGGCCGTGTACCGCCGCTCCCACCCGCTGGCCACCCATGTCCTGCGCATCGAACCGAGCCGCACCGGAGCCGACGCGGCCGTGGTCGGCGCTGCCATCCTGGCGATCGAGCACGCCCTCTCGCCGGAGCAGGTGGACCGGGTCCTCGCGGGCGCGTCGCCGCGCTGACCAGGCCGGGCCGGCTGCCGGGGAACACCCGCGCGGTCGATCCCCCGATCAGGTGGAGAACGCGGTTGAGTTCGCGGCGCCCTCCCGCATGCCGAGACGGCGGCCCCACTCTTCGCGAAGAGTCATTGGTCCACTCCACTGACGCGCCGCAGGCAGTGAGGCCTCCCCGGAGAAAGCCCGCCCAACGGGCGCTGACATGGGAAATCCCTTGCCCTGAGCATGATTGACGGATCGTCGGCAAGCCGATACCACTGACCCACGATCGCCCCCGCACACCCGTCGAGCTCATCTGTCCCAGGACCGTTCCCAGGAGGCCGCTTTGCCCTCGACCACCAGCGACCGCTCGCCGGCCGCGCGCAGACGCACGAACCAGGCGGCCCGGGCGGCGGGGACGCTCGCGACGGCGGCGCTGCTGCTTCCCCTCCTCGGCGCCGCACCCCCGAGCGAGGCCCAGGAGGCGTCGAACGCGGGGCTCCAGCACGCGTTCGCGACCGCGGCGGCCGAGTACCGGGTGCCCCAGAGCGTCCTGCTCGGCGTCTCCTACCTCCAGTCCCGGTGGGACACGCACGGAGGTGCGCCCAGCGTCACCGGCGGCTACGGCCCCATGCACCTCACGGACGCCCGCGCCGCGCTCGCGGGTGTGGCCGCTCACAGCGAAGCCGCGGGCGATCCGCGCGGCGACGCGTCACGGCCGGCGCTCGCCCCGAAGACGAAGGTGCCGCAGAACTCCCAACTCCCGGCCCGCCTGAAGTCGTTGACGCACGCCGCCGAGCTCAGTGGCATCCCCGCCGAACAACTGCGCTCCGACCCCGCGGCCAATGTGCGCGGCGGCGCCGCCCTGCTCGCCGCGGCGCAGAAGGCCCTCGGCAAGCCCCTCAGCTCCGACCCGGCCGACTGGTACGGAGCGATCGCGAAGTTCTCCGGCGCCGACGACACCGCCACGGCCGCGACGTACGCGAACGACGTGTTCGCCGTGATCCACGACGGCGAGCGACGCACCACGGACGCCGGGCAGCGCGTCGAGCTCGCGGCCGACCGCAGCCTGAAGCCGGACGCGGCGCAGGTGCGGAGCATGGGTCTGCGAAAGTCCGACGAGAGCGGCACCGAGTGCCCACCGACCGTGTCGTGCGAGTGGATCCCGGCGCCCTACGAGGAGTTCGGGGACGGCGACTACGGCAACCACGATCTCGCCGACCGGCCGAACGACCAGAGCATCGACTACATCGTCATCCACGACACCGAGGCGACGTGGGACACGACGCTTCAGCTGGTGCAGGACAAGACGTATCTGGCCTGGCACTACTCGCTGCGCTCCACGGACGGGCACATCGCCCAGCACGTGAAGGCCAAGGACGTCGGCTGGCACGCGGGCAACTGGTACGTCAACGCCAAGTCCCTGGGCCTGGAGCACGAGGGATTCCTCGCCCAGCCGGACTCCTGGTACACGGAGGAGATGTACCGGGCGTCGTCGCGCCTGGTGAAGTACCTGGCGAAGAAGTACGACATCCCGCTGGACCGGCAGCACATCCTCGGCCATGACAACGTGCCGGGGACGACAACGGCCGGGATCAAGACCATGCACACGGACCCGGGTCCGTACTGGGACTGGGCGCACTACTTCGCGCTGATGGGCAAGCCGTTCAAGGCGACCGCGGGCCCGAAGGGCGGCCTCGTGACCGTGGCCCCCGACTTCGCCAGGAACAAGCCCGTGTACACGGGCTGCGTCAAGGCGGGCGAGACCTGCACCACGCACGGCTCGGGCGCCGTACGGGTGTACACCGCGCCCAGCGAGGACGCGCCGCTGATCAAGGACATCGGGCTGCGGCCCGGTGGCGAGGACTCCACGACGGACGTGAACGACATGGGCGCGCGCCTGTCGACCGGCCAGCAGTACGCGGTCGCGGAGCGCAAGGGCGACTGGACGGCGGTCTGGTACCTCGGCCAGAAGGCCTGGTTCAAGAACCCGAAGAAGCAGCCCACGGCCGTGAACGCGGCGGGCCTGGTCATCGCCCCGAAGGCCGGCCGCACCGATGTCCCGGTGTACGGGCGGGCCTACCCCGAGAAGGAGGCGTACCCGGCGGACATCACCCCGCAGGCGGTCTCCCCGCTGCCGTACAAGCTTCTCGCGGGACAGCGGTACGTCGCGGGTGGCAGGACGACCGGTGAGTACTTCTACTCGCCGACGTTCGACACGACGTCGCACCGGGTGGTGCGCGGCAAGGACGTCTACTACGAGATCCAGTTCGGTCACCGGGTGGCGTATGTGCGTGCCGCCGACGTGGAGGTGCTGCCGTCCGGCGCCTGAGGGCACATGAACTCGGCCGGGTCCGGATCTGCCGTGGGGGCGGATCCGGGCCCGGCCGGTTTCTGCGGCTCAGCCCTGCTGGAACAGCTCCGGGGGCAGCGGCTTCAGGAGCGCGTAGAGGTCGTCCGTGATGGGCCGGTCCCAGGCCGCGATCGTCACGAGGACGTTGTCGCTGCGGTCGAACTGCACGCAGGAAATACGGCCCTCGGAGAGCTTGAGGCGGCGCACGATGAGGAGGTTGTCGCCCTGCATCACCGGGACGTCCTCGGTGCCGACGACGGTGACCTCCTCGTCGTTCTCCAGTGCGAGGAGAAGCTGGGCGACCTCGAAGGGGATCTCACCCTCGGCGGTCTCACGGGCCGAGGAGCCCTCGGGCAGGTTCCCGATGATCATCGCGGGGCCGCGGCCGCCGAACAGGTCGTAGCGCAGGAAGACGCCCTGGCAGCTGCCGTCGGGGGCGGGCAGCAGGCCCGCGCCGAGATTGCCCGGCCAGTCGCCCGGGTCCATGGCGAGGACATCGAAGTCAGGACCCGCGGGTGTGGCGGAGCTGCGTCGGCGGAGGAAGGACATGCCGCAATGGTACGTGCATCGGGGCGCTCCGCGGCGCGGGGGCCACGGCCCCGACGGGGTCCCGAGCGGGCCGGCGCGGGCGGTTCCCGGGGCATCGGGGGTTCCGACCCGGACGGTCGGTCTGCTCATGGGTGTGCAACCGGCCGGGGGCGACGGTCCGGGCGCACGCCGGTGACCTCACTCAACGCCCTGTCCCCCGTGGCGAGTTCAGTCTCGTACGGCCTCCGCACGGTGCCGCTCGTGATGCCGGGCGACCCGGGCACGGTTGCCGCAGGACGGCTTGCACCACTCCTGACGGGGATGGTCCTTGAGGAAGTAGCGCACACAACGCGGGGCGTGGCAGGCGCGCAGCCGCTCGCGGTCGTCGCTCGCGAGGAAGCCGACCGCGGCGCGGGCCAGGGCCGCCGTGAGCAGGTCGGAAGCGGGCGCGGGGGTGCGTGCCTCCTGGCGCACGAGGGGGGTGGCGCCGTCGTCCCAGCTGAGAACGGGGACGGTCGGGGCGAGCGCCGCCGCCGCGTTGAGGCACCGCACCGCCTCGCTCACGGGGAGCAGCCGGTGGGCGTCCGCCGGGCTCGGGTCGCCGGGGCGCACGGCGTGGGCGAACAGTGCGCGGACGGCGGCCCGCACCTCGCGCACCTCGGCGAGCGCCGTCGCGTCCGCTTCGAACCCGGCGGTGTCCGGCAGCTCCTCGGCGTGCTCCCGCACCCAGGCCGTCAGCGCTTCGGGCCGCTCGAGGTCGTCGGCGACACCGCCGTGCCCGTCGTGGCGGATGGTGAGGGCGAGGTTCAGGGCGAGCGGTGTGGCGCCCGGGCCTGTGCTGATGTCACGCATAGGGCTAATGATAAGGTCCCGCGCATCCATTAGATCTCCGGGCGAAGGTCCAGGTCTCCGGGGGAGGCCGGCGGCGCCCCCGTACCGGCGGGCGGTCCCGAGCGACGTACCGGACGGATCCAGGGCACAACCGCCTCACCTCGGCCCCGGACACGCTCGGTGACCCGACGGGCCCGACCCGTTGCTCCACCATGGATCCCCTACGGCGTGTCCTCCAGGGCCGGCGGCACCACCGCGACCGGGCTCGCCGCGTGCAGCAGTACCGCCATCGTCACCGTGCCGAGCATCGGTGCGGGGCGTGTGAGGCGGCGCCGGTGGCGGCCCACGACCACGAGGTCGGCCCCGCGGGAGTTCTCGACGAGGTGACCGGCCGCGTCGCCCGGCGCCACGTACAGGTCGGCCTCGACGTCGGGGTGCGCCTTGCGGAAGGGCGCCACGGCAGCGTTCACCAGGGTCAGGGTCTCGCTCTCGGCCGCTTCCTGGTCGACGGTCGTGGGCGTGAAGTCGCCGAACGTCGTCCAGGCGAGCACCGGCCACGGGAACGCCGCGACCACCTGGAGCCGCGCCCCGCCCCGATCGGCCTCCTCGAAGGCGAAGGCGAGGAGGCTGTCGTCGGGCTCGTCCACGTCGACGCCGACGACCACGCGCGGTCCGGGCGCCGCGTCGCTGTCACCGTGCACGGCGCGTCCGGGCCTGGGCACCACGACGACGGGGCAGGCGGCGTCCCGCGCCGCGGCCACACCGTTCGAACCGAGCAGCAGACTGGCGAAGCCGCCGCGCCCCCGCGAGCCGAGGACCAACAGCTGTGCCTCGGAGCCGAGTTCGGCCAGGACGGCCGCCGGAGTGCCCTCCAAGGTCACATATTCGACCGGTGGCAGATCACCCCGACCGGTCAGGGTGGCGCGCACCTCGTCGAGGACCGCGTCGCCCGCGGGCTCCGGCGGGCCGGACGCCAGTACCCCGCGCTGAGTCCAGGGTCCGTACTGGCGCACATGGGCGATCCGCGCGGGCGCCCCGCGCCTGCCCGCTTCCGTCAGTGCCCACTCCAGGGCACGCAGACTGTCTTCGGATCCGTCGACGGCGGCCACGACGGGCAGGGGGCGCGGGGTACTCATGTCCAACCTCCGACACCGGGGCACGGTGTCGACGGGCCCCGGCAAGAGCGACTGTTCCTGCCCCCAGCCTCGCGCACACCGGGACCATGGGGCAGGGCCGAACGTCACATGTCGTCGGAAAAGCCGGAAACGTCACCTGACCGCGGCTCGGGTCAGGCCAGAGCGGCTCAGGTCAGGTCGAACTCCCCCTCGCGTGCCCCCAGCACGAACGCCCCCCATTCCGCGGGCGTGAAGATCAGGGACGGATTCTGGGGACTGCCGCCGTTGCGCATCGCGATGAAGCCTTCGACGAAGGCGATCTGGACGTCGCCCCGCCCCTTGCTGCTCGAATGCCAGTCCGCGGCACTCAGATCGAGGTCCGGCTTGTCCCAACCCGCGAGCGCGTGCTGCTCGATGGTGCTTTCGGCCACGTCCGTACTCCTCCCGGTTCGTCGTCCGCCCGCCAGCCTAGCGATCGGCCCGCGCGGCGGACAGGCCGCGGCGGCGAGCCGTTCAGGACGTGGGCGGCTGCGCCCCGACGAGCCACATCGAGAAGAACTGCGAGCCGCCCCCGTAGGCGTGCCCGAGGACCTTGCGGGCACCGTCGACCTGGTGTTCTCCGGCCTGCCCGCGGACCTGGAGCGCGGCCTCCGCGAAGCGGATCATGCCGGAGGCGCCGATGGGATTGGTGGACAGGACACCGCCCGACATGTTGACGGGGAGGTCGCCGTCGAGTTCCGTGACGCCCGATTCCGTGAGCTTCCAGCCCCCGCCCTCGTCGGCGAAGCCGAGGTTCTCCAGCCACATCGGCTCGTACCAGGAGAACGGCACATACATCTCGACGGCGTCGATCTCGCGGCGCGGGTCGCCGATGCCCGCCTGCCGGTAGACGTCGGCGGCACAGTCCTTCCCCGCCTGCGGCGACACGAAGTCCTTGCCCGCGAACATGGTCGGCTCGCTGCGCATCGCGCCACCGTGCATCCAGGCCGGCGGCTGCGGTGAACGGGCCGCGCCCGCGCGGTCGGTGAGGATCATGGCGCACGCGCCGTCGGAGGACGGGCAGGTCTCGGAGTAGCGGACCGGGTCCCACAGCATCGGCGAGGACTGGACCTTCTCCAGGGTGATGCCGTGCTCGTGCAGATGCGCGTAGGGGTTCTTCAGCGCGTTGCGCCGGTCCTTGTACGCGACCAGGGAGCCGACGTGGTCGGGCGCTCCGGTGCGCCGCATGTACGCGCGGACGTGCGGGGCGAAGAACCCGCCGGCGCCGGCGAGCAGCGGCTGGGTGAAGGGGATCGGCAGGGACAGGCCCCACATGGCGTTGGACTCGGACTGCTTCTCGAAGGCGAGGGTGAGGACGGTCTTGTGGACGCGGGACGCCACGAGGTTGGAGGCGACGAGGGCGGTGGAGCCGCCGACCGAGCCCGCCGTGTGCACCCGGAGCATCGGTTTGCCCACCGCGCCGAGGGCGTCCGCGAGATACAGCTCGGGCATCATGACGCCCTCGAAGAAGTCGGGCGCCTTGCCGATCACCACGGCGTCGATGTCGGCCCACGTCAACTGGGCGTCTTCCAGGGCACGTTGCGCGGCCTCGCGCACGAGTCCGGCGATCGAGACGTCCTTGCGGGCCGCGACGTGCTTGGTCTGGCCGATGCCGACGACGGCCACGGATTCCTTGTGCGTGGCGTGCCCCGTACTGCTCATCGGGCGTCTCCTTCCAGGACGGCGACCAGGTTCTGCTGGAGGCAGGGGCCGGAGGTGGCGTGGGCGAGGGCCCGGTCGGACTCACCGCGGTGGATCCGGGCGGCGGCCTCACCGATCCGCAGCAGACCCGCGGCCATGACCGGGTTGGCGGCGAGCGCGCCGCCGGAGGGGTTCACGGCCACGCCGTCGCCCAGCTTCAGCGCCTTCCGCAGGACGACCTCCTGCGAGGTGAACGGGGCGTGCAACTCAGCGGTGTCCACGGGCCGTTCGAAGGCTCCCGCCCGCTCGGCGGCCAGCCGTGCGGACGGGGAGTCGGTGAGGTCGCGTACGCCGAGGCTGTGCGCCTCGATGCGGTGGTCCATGCCGCGGATCCAGGCGGGCCGCTCGCACAATTCGCGGGCCTTGTCACCGGCGGCCAGGATCACGGCGACGGCGCCGTCGCTGACGGGCGGGCAGTCGCCCTTGCGCAGCGGCTGCACCTCGTAGCCGCCCTGCGGCACCGAGCCCTTCACCTGTGCGTGGGAGTTGGACGATGCGGACTCCCGGCTCCGTGCGGCGATCCCGGCGAGCGCGGGTTCGTCGGTCTCGCCCGCGTCGATCAGGGCTTGTGCCTGGAGTGCGGCGAGCGCGACCGAGTCCGGCCACAGCGGGGCCACGTAGTACGGGTCGAGCTGGCGGGTGAGTACATCGCGCACGGAGCCGGGCGAGGACTTGCCGTACGAGTAAACGAGCGCCGTGTCGACCTCGCCGGTGAGGAGCTTGACCCAGGCCTCGTACATCGCCCAGGCCCCGTCCATCTCCACGTGGGACTCGGAGATCGGCGGCCAGGCGCCCACGCCGTCGAGGGTCATGGTGAAGGAGAACGCGCGGCCCGCGAGATAGTCGGAGGAGCCGGAGCAGGTGAAGCCGATGTCACTGGTCTTCAGACCGGTCTGCGCCAGCACTTGGTGCAGCACCGGCATCACCATGTCGACCTCGGAGAGTTCGTCGGTGGTGCGCAGATGGTCGCTCTGCGCGAAGGCGACGATCGCTACCTCTCGCATCTACACCAGCTCCTTGTACGTGTCGTAGTCGGCGTCCGGTTCGCCGGTGGGCCGGTAGTGGTCGGGGTAGCGGCCGCCCTCGGTCCATACGGGCTCGACCCGGAGGCCCATCCGCACCTGGTCGTACGGGATGCCGGCGATGCGGCCGTGGAGCGCGAGGTCGGCTCCGTCGAGCGCGATGTGGGCGTAGACGTAGGGCAGTTCGATGTCGAGGTTCTTGGCCTTGACGTTGACGATGCAGAAGGTGGTGACGGTGCCGGCCGGGCCGACCTCGACCCGGTCGGTCGTGGCGACGCCGCAGGTGGGGCAGGCGCCGCGCGGCGGGACGTAGACCTTGCGGCAGGACGGGCAGCGTTCGCCGACGGTGCGGCGGTCGGCGAGGGCGTTGATGTAGGCGGTCTGGGCGCGGCCCGGGGAGTACACGTAGTCGAGACGGGCCTCGGCGACGATCCCGTTGACCGCGTCGTCGAACTGCCCGTCGTGCGCGGCGGGTTCGGTATCCGTCGCCGCCCCCTCGTACGGCTCGAAGCAGGCGATGTCGGTGATGGCTCCGGTGCGTTCCGCGGCCCAGCGGACGCGGACGCGCATGCCGGTGGTCACGGCGTCGGGGCCGGGTGCGTCGAGGGCGTGCAGGAGGCCGGTGTCTGCGCCGTCGAGCTTGACCAGGACCCAGGCGAAGGGCGCGTCGAGGGGCTGGCCGCGGCGGGGCTCGGGGTTCCAGGCCCAGGTGGTGACGGTGCCGGTGGGCTCGACCTCGACGAGGTCGCGGAGCTCGTCGGCGGTGACGGGGTCGTACTCGACGGGCGGGACCATGACCTTGCCGTCGGTGGTCTTCACGCCGAGGACGGTGCGTTCGCGCAGGCCGGTCAGGAACGCGCTCTGGACGGGACCCAGCGAGCGGGTGAAGGGGAACTCGACGACGAGCGGGGCTTTGAGGACTTCGGGCACTTCAGGACTCCTTGGCGTCAGAGGGCTTCACGCGCGCCGGTAGACGGCGGGACGCTTCTCGGCGAAGGCCCTGGGGCCTTCCTTCGCGTCCTCGGTGGCGAAGATCGGCCAGCCGCGTTCCAGTTCGGACTTGAGGCCGTCGGTCTCGGTCATCTCGGCGGTCTCGTACACCGAGGCCTTCACCGCCTCCACCGCGAGCGGGCCGCAGGCGTTGACCTGCTCGGCGATCTCCAGGGCCTTGTCGAGCGCGGTGCCGGCCGGGACGACACTGCCGATGAGCCCGATGGAGAGGGCCTCGGCAGCGCTGTAGTGCCTGCCGGTCAGCAGCATCTCCAGGGCGTGGGTACGCGGGATCTGCCGCTGAAGCCGCACCGTGGAACCGCCGATCGGGAAGAGGGCGCGCTTGACCTCGGAGAGGCCGAAGGTCGCGGTCTCGGCGGCGACGCGGATGTCGGTGCCCTGGAGGATCTCCGTGCCGCCGGCCACGCAGTAGCCCTCGACAGCGGCGATCACGGGTTTGCGGGGCCGGTGATGGCGCAGCATCGCCTTCCAGTGCAGATCGGGGTCGGCCTTGAGCCGGTCCCGGTACTGCTCGCCCTCCATCCCCTTGCCGGCCAGGGCCTTGAGGTCCATGCCCGCGCAGAACGTGCCGCCCGCGCCGGTCAGGACGACCGACCGGACCGAGTCGTCCTCGTCCGCGGCGACCCATCCGTCGTAGAGGCCGACCAGCATCGGCAGGGAGAGCGCGTTCTTGGCCTCGGGCCTGTTGAGCGTGAGGACCAGGGTGGCGCCCTCGCGCCGCACCGTGAGGTGTTCCGTCCCGTGACCCGTCCCTTGTCCCGCGTCGTGTTCCGTGCCACCCATGGCCGTACTCCCGTCTCGGATGCGTCTCGGCTGCCGCGTACGTCTCGGATGCGAGAACAGGTTGCAGTAGGCGGGTGGCCAGTTCAAGAGTTTTCTGACAGTCAGTCAGATTTCTTGTGCGGGAGCCCTTCCCTGTTCCATGCCGCTCTGCTGAGATGACGGCCACATCGAGATGGCGCCTGGGTCAGGAGGAGCGGTGGAGTACAACCTTGCCGACCTGTTCGAGTCGGTCGTCGACGTGGTCCCGGACCGCGAGGCGCTCGTGCACATCGACCATCCCGGCACGGGCGCGGAGCGCCGGCTCACCTACGCCGGACTCGACGCGGCGGCCAACCGCCTCGCCCACCATCTGATCGACAGCGGGATCCGCCCCGGCGAACACCTGGGCCTGCATCTCTACAACGGCATCGAGTACCTCCAGACGGTGCTGGCCTGCCTCAAGGCGCGGATCGTGCCGGTCAATGTCAACTACCGCTACGTGGAAGAGGAGCTGGTCTACCTCTACCGCGACGCCGACCTCGCGGCGCTCGTCTTCGACGCCGAGTTCACCGAACGCGTCGCGTCCGCTCTCCCGCAGACGGAGAAGCTGCGCCACCTCGTGCGCGTGGGGACCGCGCCGACCGGCGCGCCGCCCGTCAAGGCCGTGGACTTCACGGAGGCGGAGGCCACGGGCTCGCCGGAGCGCGGCTTCGGGCCGCGCTCGGCCGACGACCTCTTCATCATCTACACGGGCGGCACGACCGGCATGCCCAAGGGCGTGATGTGGCGCCAGGAGGACCTGTTCTTCTCGGGGCTCGGCGGCGGCGCGCCGACGGGCGAGCCGGTGAGCAGGCCGGAGGAGCTGTCCGAGCGTGTCGCGGCCGGTGGCGACGGGATCACCTTCTTCCCCACGCCTCCCCTGATGCACGGCACCTCCACCCTCACCGCCTTCATCGGCTTCAACTTCGGCCAACGCCTCGTCATCCACACGAAGTTCGTGCCCGAAGAAGTCCTTCGCACGGTCGAGAAGGAGAAGGTGACGAGCATGTCGCTCGTCGGGGACGCGATGCTGCGGCCCCTGATCGACGCGCTGAACGGGCCGATGAAGGGCACGGACTGCTCGTCGATGTTCAGCGTCTCGTCGTCGGGGGCGATCATGTCGGAGACGGTGCGCGCGCAGTTCCAGGCGCTCGTCCCGAACGTGATGCTCCTGAACAACTTCGGCTCCTCCGAGTCCGGCTTCAACGGCACGGCGACGGACGACTCGGGCCCGGAGAAGGGCTTCCGTCTACGGGTCAACTCCCGTACGCAGGTGGTCGACCCGGCGACGTACGAGCCGATCTCCCCTGGAGAGCCGGGTCGCATCGCCCAGCGCGGGCACGTCCCGCTCGGCTACTACAACGACCCCGCGAAGACAGCCGAGACGTTCTTCCAGAAGGGCGACGAGCGGTGGGTGCTGCTCGGGGACATGGCCACGGTCGACGAGGAGGGCATCGTCACCGTCCTCGGGCGCGGCTCGCAGTGCATCAACACGGGCGGCGAGAAGGTGTATCCGGAAGAGGTCGAGCAGGCCCTCAAGTCCCATCCGGACGTGTACGACGCGCTGGTCGCCGGCGTGCCCGACGCGAAGTGGGGCAACCATGTCGCCGCGGTCGTCCAGCTGCGCGACGGCGCGGCACCGCCCTCGCTCGACGACATCCAGACCCACTGCCGCACCCGCCTCGCGGGCTACAAGATCCCCCGCCAGCTCGTCCTGACCGACCGTATCCAGCGCTCGCCCAGCGGCAAGGCGGACTACCGGTGGGCGCGGGCGGTGGCGGCGGAAGGCTCGTAACAGGACACGGCGACGGTCGTAGCGGACGCGGCGACAGTTCCTACGGGACACGTCCGCGCGCCGGGGCACAATCCGGTTGCCACCCCGACGCGCCGGTGCTGGAGTGACCGGATGAATCATCAAGCGGTGTTGTCCCGGTTCGACCGGCAGATGAGGCGGGACGCCAAGCCCGACGGCCCCGGCGCGCGGGTCGAGCGGGTGGACGGCGTGGTGCGGCAGACCGGCGCCGAGGGCAGCTCCTGGAACGGCGTCGTGTGGTCGGACCTCGACGAGAGCTCGGCGGACGCGGCGATCGCCGCCCAGGTACGCCATTTCACCGAGCTCGGACGCGAATTCGAGTGGAAGGTGTACGGGCACGACCTGCCGCACGATCTTCCGCAGCGACTCACGGCCGCCGGATTCGTCCCCGAGCCCGTGGAGACCCTCCTGGTCGCCGAGGTCGCGGCCCTGCCGACGGACGTCCCGCCCCCCGAAGGGATCCGGCTCGTCCCCGTCACCGACGAGACGGGCTTCGATCTCATGGCGCAGGTGCACGACAAGGCCTTCGGCAGGAGTCTCGGCCTCACCCGGCACCAGCTCCTCGCCCAGCTCGCCGAGGACGCGGACGCCGTGCCCGCGGTGCTCGCGCTGGCCGGGGACGTGCCGGTGAGCGCGGCCCGGATGGAGACGCACCCGGGGACGGACTTCGCGAGCCTGTGGGGCGGCGGCACCGTCGCCGAGTGGCGCGGGCGGGGGATCTACCGCAGCCTCGTCGCGTTCCGTACCCGCATCGCTGCCGAGCGCGGCTACCGCTACCTCCAGGTCGACGCCTCCAGCATGAGCCGCCCGATCCTGGAGCGCCTCGGCTTCGCGGCTCTGAGCACCACGACTCCATACGTCCACGGGGGCGCCTGAGACCACCCGGCAGCGATTGAGCCCGTCCCGCCTCTTGACGCCTGCCCCCACCCCTTGAATTACTGACCCTGAACGGATCAACCGAATGATCGGTCGGCCGATTCGCCCATTATGTGGATCCGGGTGGACGGTCGGCCCTCAGGGCTCGGGAGCGCGGTCGACGATGACAGAACTGCTGGACGCGGGGGAACAGCTCGGCCCCGAGGAGCTGCACGCACAGCAGCTGGAGCGGCTGCGGGCGACACTTCGCCGCGTGTACGAGCGGGTGCCGTTCTACCGAGCGTCCTTCGACAAGGCGGGCATGCGCCCCGAGGACTGCCGCTCGCTCGCCGACCTGGCCCGCTTCCCGTTCACCACGAAGACCGACCTGCGGGACAACTACCCGTTCGGGATGTTCGCCGTGCCGGAGACGGACGTGCGCCGGCTGCACGCGTCCAGCGGGACCACAGGCCTGCCCACCGTCGTCGGCTACACGGAGAACGACCTCTCCATGTGGGCCGACATGGTGGCGCGCTCCCTGCGCGCGGCGGGCGCCCGGCCCGGCCACAAGGTCCATGTCGCGTACGGATACGGCCTGTTCACGGGCGGGCTCGGCGCACACTACGGCGCCGAGCGGCTCGGCTGCACGGTCATCCCCGCGTCCGGCGGCATGACCGCACGCCAGGTGCGGCTGATCCAGGACTTCCGCCCCGAGGTCATCATGGTCACCCCCTCGTACATGCTGACGATCCTCGACGAGTTCGAGCGCCAGGGCGTCGACCCTCGCAGCACGTCCCTCAAGGTCGGGGTCTTCGGCGCCGAGCCGTGGACCGAGGAGATGCGCCGCGAGATCGAGGAGCGGTTCGCCATCGACGCCGTCGACATCTATGGCCTCTCGGAGGTGATGGGACCGGGCGTCGCCCAGGAGTGCGTCGAGACGAAGGACGGGCTGCACATCTGGGAGGACCAGTTCTATCCGGAGGTCGTCGACCCGATCACCGGCGAGGTCCTGCCGGACGGTGAGCAGGGCGAGCTGGTGTTCACCTCGCTCACCAAGGAGGCCATGCCCGTGATCCGCTACCGGACACGGGACCTGACCCGGCTCCTGCCCGGCACGGCCCGGCCTTCCTTCCGCCGCATGGAGAAGGTGACGGGCCGCAGCGACGACATGGTGATCCTGCGCGGGGTGAACCTCTTCCCGACCCAGGTCGAGGAGATCGTCCTGCGCACGCCGGGCGTCGCCCCGCACTTCCAGCTCCGGCTGACCCGCGAGGGCCGCATGGACGCCCTGACGGTACGCGCGGAGGCCCGCGCCGACGCGACCGCTACCGAGCGCGACGCGGCGGCCCGCGCCATCGCGACCGGCGTGAAGGACGGCATCGGTGTCTCGGTGACGGTGGAGGTCGTGGACCCGGAGACGCTGGAGCGGTCGGTGGGCAAGATCAAGCGCATTGTGGACCTGCGGGGGCGGGAGGCGTAAGGGGTACGGCGGGGCCGGCATTCCAGCCCCCCGCCGGGCCGCCTTCGTCAGCTCGCGTCGTCCCACAGGTCGTGCGCGCACCCGTCGACGACCGCCCCGATCCTGGCGAGCGCCTCCTCGGCGGGCAGCGGTGCGGGGCGGCGGCCGTCGCGCAGGCGCAGCGCGACCCGACCGTCCACCGCCTCTCTCCCACCGATGACCGCCTGGTACGGCACGAGCCGGGCCTCCCGGACGCGGGCGCCCAGGGTGCCGCGCTCGGGGCCGGCGACCTCGGCCCGCAGCCCCAGCTCGGCGCACCGCCGCGCGAGGGCGTCGGCGTGCGGCAGCTCGGCGTCCGAGATCGGCAGGATCGCCACCTGGGTGGGGGCGAGCCACGCCGGGAAGGCGCCGCCGTGCTGCTCGATGAGGTGGGCGACGGCCCGTTCCACGCTGCCGATGATGCTGCGGTGGACCATCACCGGACGGTGTTTCGCGCCGTCCGGGCCGATGTAGTGCAGGTCGAAACGCTCCGGCTGGTGGAAGTCGACCTGGACGGTGGAGAGGGTCGACTCGCGCCCCGCACCGTCGGCGACCTGGACGTCGATCTTGGGCCCGTAGAACGCGGCCTCGCCCTCGGCCGCCTCGTACGGAAGGCCCGACCGGTCGAGAACCTCGGTGAGCAGCGCGGTGGAGCGCTGCCACATCTCGGGGGCGGCGACGTACTTGCCACCCGGCCCCGGCAGCGAGAGCCGGTAGCGCGCCGGGGTGACGCCCAGCGCCTCGTAGGCCCTGCGGATCATCTCCAGAGCCGCCTGCGCCTCGCCGGCCACCTGGTCGAGGGCGCAGAAGATGTGCGCGTCGTTGAGCTGGATGGCCCGTACGCGGGTCAGGCCGCCGAGCACGCCCGACAGCTCGGAGCGGTACATGCCGCCCAACTCCGCCATGCGCAAGGGCAGTTCGCGGTAGCTGTGGGAGCGGGAACGGTAGATCAGGGCGTGGTGGGGACAGAGACTGGGCCGCAGGACGACCTGCTCGCCGCCCAGGTCCATCGGGGGAAACATGTCGTCGCTGTAGTGCGACCAGTGCCCCGAGATCTCGTACAGCTCGCGCTTGCCGAGGACCGGCGAGTACACATGCCGGTAGCCGGCCCGCCGCTCAGCGGTGCGGATGTACTCCTCGAGGGTGTGCCGCACAGCCGCGCCGTCGGGCAGCCAGTAGGGCAGACCCGCGCCGATCAGCGGGTCGGTGTCGAAGAGGCCGAGCTCACGACCGAGCTTGCGGTGGTCGTGCTTCGGCCGCTCGTGCTGCGGGTGTTCCTGGTTTTGCTCCTCGTGCTTCCGCTGGTCCTGCTTCCGCTGGTCCTGCTTCCGCTGGTCCTGCTTCTGCTGGTTCATTTCGGGATCCCTCGCGGTCGTCGGGCGAGTGGTCCCATGGCGAAGCCCCGGGGCACTCGCCCCGGGGCTTCGGACAAACACAGCTGTCAGCGCGCCGGGACACTCTCCGGCGTCGTCGTCTTGGCAGCAGCGCGTCGCTTCATGGCCGGACCGTAACAGGGCCCCGACCGCCTCCGCTCGTCATTTTCCGGCGGGCTCAGTGCGCCGTACCGAACCGGTCCCGCAGCTCCCGCTTGAGGATCTTGCCGCTGGCGTTGCGCGGGAGTTCGTCCACGAAGACGACACGCTTGGGCGCCTTGAAGTGGGCGAGCTTCTCGCGCGCGTGGGCGATGAGCTCCGCCTCGGTCACCTCGCCGCCGCCGCGGACCACGACGGCCGTGACGGCCTCGATCCAGCGCTCGTCGGGCAGGCCGATGACGGCGGTCTCGGCCACCTGCGGGTGGGTGTAGAGCGCGTCCTCGACCTGCCGTGAGGCGACGAGCACTCCCCCAGAGTTGATGACGTCCTTCACACGGTCCACAACGGTGAAGTAGCCCTCGCCGTCGCGCACCGCGAGGTCCCCCGAGCGGAACCAGCCGTCACGGAAGGCCGCCTCGGTCTCCTGCGGCTTGTCCCAGTAGCCGTCGCACAACTGCGGTGAGCGGTAGACCACTTCACCGGCGGTTCCGTCGGGCACCTCCTTGCCGTCCTCGTCGACGACCCGTGCCTCGACGAACAGGACGGGCCGCCCGCATGAGTCCATGCGGCCCTCGTGCTCGTCGGGCCCGAGGACGGTGGCGAGCGGTCCGATCTCGCTCTGGCCGAAGCAGTTGTAGAAGGCGAGTCCGGGCAGGTGCGCGCGGAGCCGTTCCAGGACCGGCACCGGCATGATCGACGCGCCGTAGAAGGCCTTGCGCAGGCCGCTCAGGTCCCGGGTCGCGAAATCCGGGTGCTGCGCGAGGCCGATCCAGACGGTGGGCGGCGCGAAGAGGCTGTCGGCGTCACCGGCTTCGACAAGGTCGAAGATCTTCGCGGCGTCCGGCGCGTCGAGGATCGTGTTCTGCGCGCCGACGGCGAGGTACGGCAGCAGGAACACGTGCATCTGCGCCGAGTGGTAGAGCGGCAGGGAGTGGACGGGCCGGTCCGTCTCCGTGAGGCCGAGGGCATGGATCGCGCTGACGTACTCGTGGACGAGCGCCCGGTGCGACATCATCGCACCCTTGGGCAGCGCGGTCGTGCCGGAGGTGTACAGGAGTTGCACCAGGCCGTCGGCGTCGGGCTGCGGTCCGTCGTACGGCTCGGCGGACGGGATCCGGGCGAGCAGGGAGTCGTCCGCGTCGCGCAGTGCCAGGGTGCGCGCACCCGCGGGGAGCCGGTCCGCCAGGTCGGGGTCGGTCAGTACGAGCGCGCAGCCCGACTGGCCGACGATGTAGGAGAGGTCGTCTCCGGTGAGGTTCTGGTTGACCGGCACGTGCACGAGCCCGGCGCGCGAACAGGCCAGGAAGCCGATCAGGTACGCGTCCGAGTTGTGCCCGTACGCGCCGACACGGTCCCCTCGTCCGAGTCCCAGGCCGCGCAGCACGCCGGCCGCCCGCGAGACGGCCGCGTCGAGTTCGGCGTACGTCCATGCGCGCGGGCCGTAGCGGACGGCGACGCGCTCGGGGGCGCGTCGCGCGCTGCGGCGCAGCGTCCCGTCGACCGTGCTGGCGCGTACGTCTCGTTCATCCCGGACACCCGTCATGGCGCGATCCTGTGCCCCGGCCGACGCGAAATCAAGGCCGGTGACGCGCGTCGGGGGAAGGCCACACCGGACGCCGCCCTTCCGGGCATACCGGTTGGTACGCTCAACCGCCCCTTCCCTCACTCCAGTTGGGAGGCACGATGCGCACCCGCCCAAGACGTCTCGCGGTCATCGGTTTCGCCCTGTTGACCGCGTTGAGCACCACGGCCTCACTCCCGTCGTCGGCCGCCGGCGGCCACGGCCGGCCCGAGCGCCACCCGCACGACGGCGGCCTGTCCGCCACGATCCGCTACACGGAGTACGGCATACCGCATATCGTCGCCAAGGACTACGCGGGCCTGGGCTTCGGCACCGGGTGGGCGCAGGCGGCCGACCAGGTGTGCGCGCTCGCCGACGGATTCGCCACCGTGCGCGGCGAGCGCTCCCGTTACTTCGGGCCCGACTCGGCCCCCGACGGCTCCCTGTCGTCCGCCACGAAGAACGTCTCCAGCGACCTCTACTTCCGGGGTGTCCGCGAGGCGGGCACCGTCGAGAAGCTGCTCGCCGAGCCGGCGCCCGCGGGCCCGAGCCGCGAGGTGAAGGAGACGATGCGAGGCTTCGCCGCCGGGTACAACGCGTGGCTGAAGCAGAACCGGATCACCGACCCCGCCTGCAAGGGCGCGGAATGGGTGCGCCCGGTGACGACCCTGGACGTCGCGGCGCACGGCTTCGCGCTCGCCGTGCTCGGCGGACAGGGCCGCGGCGTGGACGGCATCACAGCCGCACAGCCGCCCTCCGCGGGAGCCCCTGCCCGTACGCCGGACAAGGCCACAACAGCCGCGGCCGCCAAGGAGCTGTTCTCGAGCGAGGACGCCGACATGGGGTCCAACGCCGTCGCGTTCAGCGGCGCCACCACGGCGAACGGCCGCGGTCTGCTCCTCGGCAACCCGCACTACCCCTGGCAGGGCGGCCGCCGCTTCTGGCAGTCGCAGCAGACGATTCCCGGCGAACTGAACGTCTCCGGCGGCTCGCTCCTCGGCTCGACGACGATCTCGATCGGACACAACTCCCGTATCGCCTGGAGCCACACCGTCGCGACGGGCGTGACGCTCAATCTCCACCAGTTGACACTGGACCCGGCCGATCCGACCTCGTATCTCGTCGACGGCAACCCGGAGCGGATGACGAAGCGGACCGTGACCATCGCGGTGAAGGACGGCGCGCCGGTCACCCGCACCCAGTGGTGGACACGGTATGGGCCGATCGTGAACTCGCTGGGCGCGTCCCTGCCGCTGCCCTGGACGGCCACGACGGCGTATGCGCTCAACGACCCGAACGCCCTGAACCTGCGTGCCTCCGACACAGGGCTCGGGTTCAGCAAGGCACGCTCCACGGATGACGTGCTGCGTTCGCTGAAGCGCTCACAGGGACTTCCCTGGGTGAACACGATCGCCGCCGACTCGTCGGGGCACTCGCTGTTCGCTCAGGCGCAGGTCCTGCCCCGGATCACCGACGACCTGGCCGCACGCTGCTCGACGCCGCTCGGCAAGGTGACGTATCCGGCGTCCGGCGTCGCGGTCCTGGACGGGTCGCGCGGCGACTGCGCGATCGGCTCCGACAAGGACGCCGTGCAGCCGGGCATCTTCGGACCGTCCAGGATGCCGGTCCTCAAGGACGCGCCGTACGTGGAGAACTCGAACGACAGCGCCTGGCTGGCCAACGCCGACCGGCCGCTGACGGGGTACGAGCGGGTCTTCGGGACAGTCGGCACGCAGCGGTCGATGCGGACGCGCGGCGGCGTCGAGGACGTCTCGGCGATGGCGAGACGGGGCGGCCTGACCGTCCCCGACCTCCAGCGTCAGCAGTTCGCCGACCGGGTGCCCGCGGCGGATCTGGCGGCGGCGGACACGGCGCGCACATGTGCGGCGCTGCCCGGCGGCACGGCAACAGGCAGCGACGGAAAGGCTGTTGATGTCGGCCAGGCCTGTGATGTGCTCAAGAGGTGGGATCACACGATGCGCACATCGAGCCGTGGCGCGCTGCTCTTCGACCGGTTCTGGCGCAAGCTCACGGCGGCCGTGCCGAACGACAAGCTGTGGAAGGTGCCGTTCTCGGCCGCCGACCCGGTGCGCACGCCGAACACGCTGAACACGGATGTGCCGGGCTTCGCGACCGCGCTCGCCGACGCGGTAGGTGAGCTGCGGGCGGCCGGGATCGCCCTGGACGACCCGCTCGGCGCGCACCAGTTCGTCGTGCGCGGCGGCAAGCGCATCCCCGTCCACGGCGGCACGGAGTCCCTCGGTGTGTGGAACAAGGTCGAGACGGTGTGGGACGCGAAGGCGGGCGGCTACACGGAGGTCGTCCACGGGTCGAGCTACATCCAGGCCGTCGGCTGGAACGGCGGCGGCTGCCCGGTGGCCCGCACCCTGCTGACGTACTCCCAGTCCTCGAACCCCGACTCGCCCCACTTCGGCGACCAGACGCATCTGTTCTCGAACGGGCAGTGGGTGACCTCGCGCTTCTGCGAGAAGGACATCCTGAGGTCACCGGCGCTGAAGGTGGTGCGGGTGCACGACTGAACGACGGGGCGGCTCGGGGGAAGACCCCGGGCCGCTCCTGCGTCAGACCTCCGCGTGGGTCACATCGCGCGGGTGCGGCCCTCCCAATAGGGGTCGCGCAGACGGCGCTTGTAGAGCTTGCCGTTCGGGTCGCGCGGCATCGTCTCGATGAAGTCGACGGTCCTGGGCCTCTTGTAGCCCGCGAGTTGGCGCTCGCAGTGAGCGAGGATCTCGGCGGCGAGCGCGTCTCCGGCCACGTGCCCCTCCGTGGGTTCGACGACCGCCTTGACCTCCTCGCCCCAGTCGTCGTGCGGGATCCCGAAGGCCGCGGCGTCGGCCACGGCCGGGTGGGTGAGGAGTGCGGACTCGATCTCGGCGGGGTAGATGTTGACGCCGCCCGAGATGATCATGTCGATCTTGCGGTCGCGCAGGAAGAGATACCCGTCCTCGTCGAGAATGCCGAGGTCACCGACGGTGAAGAAGTCGCCGATGCGGTTCTTCTTCGTCTTGTTCTCGTCCTTGTGGTACGAGAAACCGCCGGTGCTCATCTTCATGTAGACGGTGCCGAGTTCGCCGGGCGGCAGCTGGTTGCCGTCGTCGTCGAACACGGCGAGTTCGCTGATGGGCCAGGCCTTGCCTACCGTGCCCGGCTTCTTCAGCCAGTCCTCGGCGGTCGCGAAGGCGCCGCCGCCCTCACTGGCCGCGTAGTACTCCTCGACGCTGTGGCCCCACCAGTCGATCATCGCGCGTTTGACGTGGTCGGGGCAGGGCGCGGCGCCGTGGATGGCGTGCCGCATCGCCGACACGTCGTACGCGCTCCTGACGCTGTCGGGCAGGGCGAGCAGGCGGTGGAACTGGGTCGGCACCATGTGCGTGTGCGTGCACTTGAAGGTGTCGATGAGGCGCAGCATGTCCTCGGGGGTCCACTTGTCCATCAGGACGAGGGTGTGTCCGATGTGCAGGGACGCGCCCGCGAACTGGAGCACTGCGGTGTGGTAGAGCGGCGAGCAGACGAGGTGGACGTTGTCGCCGAACGGCTTGATGCCGAAGATGCCGAGGAAGCCGCCGAGGTAGGTCTCCTCGGGGAGCTTGCCGGGCAGGGGGCGGCGGATGCCGCGGGGGCGGCCCGTAGTGCCCGAGGTGTAGTTCATGACCCAGCCGAGGGTGCGGTCGTCCGGCACCGACTCGGGCTGCCTGTCGAGGAGTTGGGCGTAGGGGCGGAAGCCGTCGACGGTTCCGACCGCGTACCGCTGCCCTGCGGGGAGTGCCGCCTCGTCGGCGGCGGCCACGGCCTGTTCGGCGAACCGCTCGTGCGCGATGAGGACCTTCGCTCCGGAGTCGGCGACGATCCAGGCGATCTCGGGGCCGACCAGATGGTGGTTGACCGGGACGAGGTAGAAGCCGGCCTGGGAGGCGGCGAGGAACGCGGTGAAGAACTCGACTCCGTTGGGCAGGACGACGGCGAACGCGTCACCTCGTTCGAGCCCGGCGGCACGCAGGCCGTGCACGAGCTTGTTGACGTCGGCGTGCAGCCGGCCGGCGGTCCACTCCTCCCCGTCGGGTGCGACGAGTACGGTGCGGCCGGGATCCGCGGTGGCCTGGGCCCAGAATCCGTTGGGGGGCGCGCTGTTGGTGTGGGGGCCGGTGCTCACGACTGGCCGCTCCTTCCTGCGATGCGGTTGATCCGGTCGACGGCGCGCTCGAAGCCGCGCGTGAGGTCGTCGAACACGTCCTGGACGGGGCGTTCGCTCGTCATCCGGCCGACGATCTGCCCGACGGGCGTGCCGAGCAGCGGATCGACCTCGTACTTCTGGATGCGGGAGACCGCCTCGGCGACGAGCAGCCCCTGGAGCGGCATGGGCAGCGTGCCGGGGCCGGCCGGGTCGTCCCATGCGTCGGTCCACTCCGTGCGGAGCTGGCGCGCTGGCTTGCCGGTCAGGGCGCGGGAGCGGACGGTGTCGCCGGACCCGGCCGCGAGGAGTTTGCCGGTGAGGGCTCGGGAGTGGAGGTCGGCCTCGGTGGTGGTGAGCCAGAGGGAGCCGAGCCAGACGCCCTGGGCGCCGAGCGCGAGGGCCGCCGCGATCTGCTCCCCGCTGCCGATGCCGCCGGCCGCGAGGACGGGCAGCGGCGACACGGCGTCGACCGCTTCGGGCGTGAGCACCATGGACGCGATCTCGCCGGTGTGTCCGCCCGCCTCGTAGCCCTGCGCGACGACGATGTCGATGCCCGCGTCCGCGTGTTTACGGGCGTGCCGGGCGCTGCCCGCGAGAGCGGCCACGAGCACGTTCTGGTCGTGGGCGCGCTGGATGACGTCGGCGGGCGGTGAACCGAGCGCGTTGGCAAGGAGTTTGATCGGGTAGTCGAAGGCGACGTCCAGCTGGTTGCGGGCGACCTGCTCCATCCAGCCGGTGATGCGCCAGCCCGACGCCTCGCCCTCGGCGAGCTCGGGCACGCCGTGCTTGGCGAGGGTGTCTCTGACGAACTGGCGGTGTCCTTCGGGGATCATCGCCTCGACGTCGGCCTCGGTCAGTTTCTGGTGGTTCGGGCCCTCGACCTTCTTCGCGGGCATCACGACATCGAGCCCGTAGGGCGCGCCGTCGACGTGTTCCTCCATCCAGTCGAGGTCGCGGGCCAGGTCGTCGGGTGCGGTGTAACGGACCGCGCCGAGCACACCCAGCCCCCCGGCCCTGCTGATGGCGGCGGCCACCGCCGGGAAGGGCGTGAAGCCGAAGATGGCGTGCTCGATCCCCAGTTTCTTGCTCAGCTCCGTCTGCATGGGCGCAGAATGCCGCACTCCTCCGTACGAGGGAAGACATTTCTGATGCTGCGTCAGATTTCTGTGACGCAATTCCGAGGCTTGACACGACCGGAACCTGACATGAAAGTTTCATCCGTCGAGCTAGATCCCGAAAGATACTTTCAGAAGGGGTTCGTTCATGACCGACGGCGCGGCGGACAGATTGCACGACACGGACGAGAGGCTCTCCCGTCGCCAACTGGGCGCGAGTGTGCTGGCGTTGAGCGGGGTACTGGCCCTCGCCCCGTTCCCGGCGGGGCCCGCCGCCGCGGCGGACACACACACGGACGGGCACGCCGACGGGCACGGAACCACGCTGCGCCGCGGGTCCCCGGAACGGGCCGGTCTGATCGCCGGGCATCTGCGCCAGCTCGTCGCCGACGCCGAGAAGTTCCTCGCCCCCTCCCCCAAACACCCCTGGTACGCGGGCGCCGTACTGCTCGCCGGCCGCGGCGGCACGGTCGCGCTCCACCAGCCGATCGGCAAGGCCGTGCGCTACTCGGCCTACGACGACAAGACCGACACGGGTGTGGAGTTCCCCGCCGACCAGCAGATCGCGGCGGCCGAGGACACGGTCTACGACCTGGCCTCCGTGTCGAAGCTGTTCACCTCGCTCATCGCCGTGCAGGAGATCGAGCGCGGCAAGCTGGAGCTGGAGGCCACGGTCGCCTCGTACATCCCGGACTTCGCGGGCGCCGGCAAGCAGGACATCACGATCCGTCAACTCCTCACGCACACCTCGGGGTTCCGCGCCTGGATCCCCCTCTACAAGGAGACGACGCGCGAGGGTCAGCTCCGCCTCATCTGGAACGAGGCGCCCCTCAACCCGCCCGGCACCGTGTACCTCTACTCCGACCTCAATCTGATCTCGCTCCAGCTGGTCCTGGAGAAGCTCACGGGCCAGACCCTGGACGTGCTCCTGCGCGAGCGGATCACCGGCCCCCTGGGCATGCGCCGCACCCGTTACAACCCGCCCGCGTCCTGGAAACCGAAGATCGCCGCGACGGAGGACGCGCGCCTGCCCTGGTCCGGCCTCGACCGCGGACTCGTCTGGGGCGAGGTGCACGACGAGAACGCGTTCGGGCTCGGCGGTGTGGCGGGCCACGCCGGTGTCTTCTCCTGCGCGTGGGACCTCGCGATCCTCGGCCGCACCCTCCTCAACGGGGGTTCGTACGGCAAGGCGCGCATCCTGTCCGAGGAGTCCGTGCGGCTGCTGTTCACCGACTTCAACCAGGCGTTCCCCGGCGACGAGCACGGCCTCGGCTTCGAGCTCTACCAGCACTGGTACATGGGTGCGATGGCGACGCCACGCACGGCCGGGCACACCGGCTTCACCGGCACGTCCATCGTTCTCGACCCGACGACCGACTCGTTCCTCATCGTGCTCGGCAACTCCGTACATCCCGTGCGCACTTGGCGATCCGGCTCCGCTCCCCGGGTCGCCGCGGCGAACAACCTCGCCCGCGCCGTGGCCGTACGCCCCGCGCACGGGCGCGCCGCCTGGTTCTCCGGCATGACGAGCGCCACGTCGGCGACGCTCACCCTGCCCGCTCTCGACGTCACCTCCGGCACGGCGAGCCTCGGCTGCGACCTGTGGTGGGACACGGAACCGCACTCCGACCTCCTGTATCTGGAGGTGTCGGCCGACGCCGGGGCGACCTGGCAGCCCCTGCCGTTCGCGACCACCCCTAAGGGAGAGGACGCCGAGGACCACCCCCAGGGCACGGCCGACGGCTGGTCGGGCCGCACCTGGCACCGCCTGACCGCCGCTCTCGGCGCCTTCGAGGGCGGCAACGTCCGCCTGCGCTGGCGCTACGCGACGGACCAGCTGTACGTGGGGCGCGGGGTGTACGTGGACGGGGTGCGCGTCACCGACGGCCGCCGCACGGTGTTCGACGAGGCACGCCCGTCCGACGCGGGGCGGATCGAGGCGGTGGGGTGGTCACCGTCGCAGGACTGAGCAGGGCGCGGTCCCCCTTCGGGGGCCTGGGGCGGGCCTGAGTCGGCGGCTTGAGCTGGGAGGCCGGGGTCGGCCGCTCACTTCCCGAGTACCGCCATCGCCGCGTTGTGCCCGGGGATCCCGCTGACCCCGCCGCCGCGCACGGCGCCCGCGCCGCACAGCAGGACGTTGGCGTGCGCTGTCTCGACGCCCCAACGGCCCGTCCCCTCCTGGGAGTACGGGAAGGACAGGTCGCGGTGGAAGATGTTGCCGCCGGGTAGGCGCAGGTCCCGCTCCAGGTCGAGCGGGGTCTTCGCCTCGATGCACGGCCGGCCGTCGGCGTCCACGGCGAGGCAGTCCTCGATCGGCTCGGCGAGCTGCGCGTCGAGCTGGGCGAGGGTGGCCTTCAGGAGCTCGGCGCGGGCGGCGTCGTTGTCGCCCGCGAAGAGCCGGGCGGGCGTGTGCAGGCCGAACAGAGTGAGGGTCTGATAGCCGCGCGCGACGAGGTCCGGGGCGAGGATGGTCGGGTCGGTCAGCGAGTGGCAGTAGATCTCCGACGGGGGCGCCACGGGCAGTGAACCGGCCGCCGCCTGTCCGTACGCGGCCGCCAACTGCTCGTAGCCCTCGGCGACATGGAACGTGCCGGCGAACGCCTCACGAGGGTCGACGGACGTGTCCCGCAGCTTCGGCAGCCGGGTCAGGAGCATGTTGACTTTGAGCTGCGCGCCCTCGGCCGGCGCCGGCGGCTCGTCGCCGACGAGTGCGGCGAGGGCCTGCGGCGACGCGTTGACGAGGACGTGCCCGGCGCCCACGCGGCCCGCGCCGCTGTCCGACGTGTACGTCACCTCGGCGCGGCGCCCGTCGGTCTCGACGCGGGTCACCTCGTGCCCGGTGATGAGCTCGGCGCCGGCCGCGCGGGCGGCTGTGGCGAGGGCGTCGGTGAGGGCGCCCATGCCGCCGACGGGCACGTCCCAGTCGCCGGTCCCGTTGCCGATCACGTGGTAGAGGAAGCAGCGGTTCTGCTGGAGGGACGCGTCGTGGGCGTCGGCGAACGTGCCGATCAGTGCGTCGGTGAGGACGACACCGCGTACCAGGTCGTCCGTGAAGCGCTCCTCGACAGCCGTGCCGATCGGCTCCTCGAAGAGCATCCGCCAGGCCGCGTCGTCGTCGACCCGCCGGCGCAGCGCGTCCCTGTCCGGGAGCGGCTCGGTGAGGGTGGGGAAGACCCGCTCGGCGACGCGGCGGGTCGTCTCGTAGAACTCGGTCCACGCGGCGTACTCGCGCCCGCCGCCGGTGAGCCGCTCGAAGGAGGCGCGGGTGCGCTCCTCACCACCGCCGACGAGCAACCCGGTCGCCCGCCCGTCGCGCTCGGTCGGGGTGTACGAGGACACGGTGCGGCCGCGCACGGCGAAGTCGAGCCCCAGATCGTCGACGATCTTGTGGGGCAGCAGGCTGACCAGGTACGAGTACCGCGACAGTCGCGCGTCGACCCCGGCGAAGGGCCGGGTCGAGACGGCGGCACCACCCGTGGTGCCGAGCCGCTCCAGAACCAGGACGGAACGTCCGGCCCGGGCGAGGTAGGCGGCGGCGACGAGGCCGTTGTGACCTCCGCCGACGATGACGACGTCGTAGCGCTCGTGTGCTGGCATCCCTCTTGGTAACACGATCCGATCATGCGGGCCAGACCCCGGCTCGGGGGATGGCGGGGGCGGATGGCGGGGGCGGGGAGGATCTCGGGCCACCCACGCGGGCAGCCGCCCCCGCGCGGCCCCTCAGTGTCCGCCGGACGCCCGCTGCCGGCGCAGGGCCGCCACCCGCCGGTACAGCTCGACCGCCTCCGTGCCGCGGCCGAGCTGGTCCAGGCAGTGCGCCTCGTCGTTGCGGCTGGCGAGGGTGTCCGGGTGGTCGGCGCCGAGTACCTGTTCGCGGGCCGTGGCGACCCGCCGGTACTCGGCGAGCGCGTCGGCCCACCGGCCGAGCCAGCCGAGACCCACGGCCACCTCGCGTCGGCTGACCAGCGTGTCGGGGTGATCGGCGCCGAGGACCCGGGCGCGGATCGCGCAGACGTCGCGGGCCTCGGCGAGCGCTTCCTCCCAGCGGCCCATCCGCCCCAGATTGACGCCGAGGCCGTGGCGGGCACGCAGGGTCTCGGGGTGTGCCGGGCCGCTGACGCGCGTCCGGTCGTCGATGAGGTCGCGGTAGAGGCCGAGGGCCTCGGCGCTGCGGCCGAGACGGCCGAGGCCGATGCCCACCTCGTAGCGCGCGGCGAGGGTGTCCGGATGGTCGGGGCCGAGCGCCTGTTCGCGGGCCTCCGCCACCTCGTGGTAGGTGCGCAGGGCCTCGGTCCACCGCCCCAACTGACCCAGCGCGTAAGCGACTTCGCACCGCGTGACGAGCGTGTCCGGATGGCTGGCGCCGAGTACGCGGGCGCGCGCCGACGCGACCTCGCACGCCATACGGTACGAGTCCTCGAGGCGCCCGAGCCGGCTGAGGTTGTACGCGAGGTTGTGGCGGCAGCGCAGGGTGTCCGGATGGTCGGGCCCCATGGACCGTTCACGCGTGGCGAGTACCGACGTGTACACCTGGTGCGCGTCGAAGTGCCGCCCCAACTGGCCCAGGACGTACGCCATTTCCTGCCGGGCGCCGAGCGTTTCGGGGTGCTCGGGGCCGAGGACGCGTACACAGCCCTCGGTGACGCGGCGGTACTCGCGCAGGGCGTCGGCGGGGCGGCCGGTGCGGCTGAGCGTGAAGGCGACCTCGTAGCGGCTGGCGAGTGTGTCGGGGTGGTCAGGGCCGAGCGCGTGCTCGCGCTCGGCCGCGACGGCGCGGTGAACCTCGCCGGCCTCCTCCCAGCGGCCGAGCCGGCCGAGGCTCAGGCCCGCGTTGTGCCGGGCGGCGAGATGGGCGACCAACTCCGGTGCGGGCGTGGGACGTTCCGTGCGCACGGGCTGCTCACTGCGCCGCGGCTCGGGGCGCGCGATCCACTCTCCGACCAGCCCGGCCCCCGCGTCGGGCGGCGTGCCGCGCAGGACGGGCGGGCCGGCCGCCTTGTGGCCGGTCGTCATGCCGCGCGTCCAGGACGGCAGCCGCGGCTCACGGGACAGCGGCTCAACCGCTGCCTGGCTTAGGGGGGTTGTCGTCACCGTCGGCACATATCCGGACGGGGAACGGCCGTCATCGATCCGGCGGGCCAGTTCGCGGGCGTCCCGGGGCCGCTCGTCCGGCTCCTTCGCGAGCAGGTCGAGGATGATCCGGTCCAGGAAGCCGGGGAGCTCGGCCCGGTGTGTGCGGGGTGGTTCGGGCACGGTGTCGCGGTGCCCGACGAGGACGGCCCAGGCGTCCTCCAGGTCGAACGGTGGCGCTCCGGTCGCGATCTCGTAGAGCACGCAGCCGAACGAGTACAGATCGCTGCGCTGGTCGACGTGGTCGCCGCCGATCTGCTCGGGCGACATGTAGTGCGGGGTGCCCATCGCGATACCGGTGCCGGTGAGACGTGCGGTGAAGCCGATGTCGTGGCCGAGGCGCGCGATGCCGAAGTCGCAGATCTTCACCGTGCCGTCGGTGAGCCGCATGATGTTCGCGGGCTTCAAGTCGCGATGGACGATGCCCTGTTCATGCGTGTAGGCGAGCGCGGCCGAGACCTGGCCGGCGATCTCGACGATGTCGGCGACGGGTAACGGGTGCTGCTTGTTGTCCTCCAGGAGCTGGCTGAGGTTCTTGCCCTCCAGGAGCTCCATCACGAGGTACAGCACGCCGTCGTGCTCACCGAAGTCGTGGACGACGGTCACCCCGCGGTGCTGAAGGGCGGCCGCCACGCGGGCCTCCCTGCGGAAGCGCTCCCGCAGGACACGGGTGAAGGACTGGTCGTGCTGCGGCCCCATCGGCTTGAGGCACTTGACCGCGACTCTACGCCCGAGCGACTCGTCCCTGGCGCGCCACACTTCGCCCATACCGCCCCGCCCGATGAGATCGAGCAGCCGGTACCGGCCCTGGATCAGCCTGGTCTCCCCCGACTCCGGCATCTCGCGCTGTCGCCCCCGTCGCCTCGCTGCGCCCTCCCCGGCCTGTCCAGTATGGCCGTCCGACTCCCGATTTTGTACGGTGCCGGGCGGCTGCCGGGGCCGAGTCGTGACATGGCGCGCAGGATGTGTTTCGGCGGGAGTTGCCAACGCACACGTGCGGGAACGCAGCGCAGGACGGTGCCGGTGAACCGCAGATCTCGGGTCACGGCGGCCGGTGTCGGGGCCGGCCTGCCGTACAACTCATGGGCGTACGGCGGCAGAGAGGCGTACGCCAGATGCGACACGCGCCTCCAGAGTGTCGCGCGCGCCGGGATCAGCAGCGGGTGGACGGGCGGCCTGCGCAGGAAGTCGTCGACGTCCTGGGCCTCCGGACCGGCGGCGAGCAGGGGCCTCATCTTCTCGAAGTACGCGGCGAGTTGAGTCCGGTCGCCGGGCACGTCGGCGGGGTCGAGGCCGACCAGCCGGGCGCTGGTGCGGTGTTCGGCGATGTACTGGTCGGCCTGCGCTTCCGTGAGCCGGAACCCGGAGCGGCGCGCGACGTGGAGGTAGGAGTCGATCTCGGCGCAGTGCACCCACAGGAGCAGCTCCGGCTCGTCGACCCCGTACCGGTCGCCGGTGTCGGGGTCGGTGACCTGGAGATGACGGTGGATCTTCCGCACGCGAGCACCGGCACGCTCGGCGGCCTCAGTGGTCCCGTACGTGGTCGTACCGACGAACCCGGCCGTCCGCATCAGCCTCCCCCAGGCGTCCTTCCGGAAGTCCGAGTTCTGCATGACGCCGCGCACGGCCCGCGGAAGAAGCGCCTGAAAGTAGAGCGCACGCACACCGGCAACCCACATCATGGGGTCCGCGTGCACCTGCCAGGTCACCGATCCGGGCCCGAAAAACCCGGGATCACCCCGCCCCTCTTCCGTCCCTGTGCCCACCACGTCGCCGCCTCTCCCTCGCATCAGCGGTCCCAGCGCGATCAAGGATCTCTGCTTGGCGCTCCAGCACAACGCTACCGGTGAGTCGACGCGGTCGCCCCAGGGGTTCAGGCCGTGGCTGCCGCCGTCCCGGACCGCGTCCGTTCCTCCGCGTCCGCGTCGAAGCCGATCGGCTCCCAGCGCTTCGACAGCAGAGCGATCAGACCGAGGACGGGTGCGGCGAGGATGACCCAGTAGACGTGGGTGCCGAGGCCGGTGCTGAGGATGGGGAAGAAGAACAGGGTCAGCGTCGAGCCGAGGCGCAGCACGGCCTGGTTGAAGCCGATACTGACGCCGCGCATCGACGTCGGGAAGCCCAGCGAGGCGTAACTCATGATGTGCGCGCCGGGGCCGAAGCCCTGGGCGAACATGAACGCGCCGAGCATCAGGATGCCCCCCGTCACGTAAGCCGTCCCGGACGGATCCCCGATGAGGCCGAGCACCGTGATGGCGACGAGCTGGATCGCGAAGCCCAGCGTCATCATCGGCCAGGCGCCCCGGGTGGACGCCCAGCGGATGCCGAGCAGCCCACCGGTCAGGGCGAAAACGAGGTTCAGGGCGAAGGAGGACGCGATCGTGGTCAGCGGGCCCTGCGTCATCAGCGTGGCGATGATGATCGGCAGCCCGAACGCGACCGCGTTGTAGCCGAAGGTCTCCGCCAGACCGACCGCGACCGACTGGATCGTGCGCGTGCGGTACGGCGGGGTGAAGAGCCGTGCGTACGCGCCGAGGCCGGTCCGGGGCGGACAGGCTGTCGTCCTGGGCGCGTCGTCGGCGACGCGCGCGTCCACCCCGTACGACTGGCGCAGGATCTTCGCCGCGCCTTCCAGGTCGCCCTGGTCGGCGGCCCAGGTCGGGGACTCGTTCATGTAGCGCCGGCGCAGCAGCAGTACCAGCAGCGCGGGCACCGCGCCGAAGCCGACGGTGAACCGCCACAGCCAGCCCAACTGGGCGTCCGGCAGGAGGAAGTACAGCAGCATGATCACGAGGTAGCAGCCGCTGGTCGCGGTGTACCAGGCGGGTGACCAGGCGGCCGTGCGGGAGCCCTTGCTGCCCTTGCCGTGCAGCCGGGAGAACTCGGCGAGGAACGCGATCGCGACGGGGATGTCCATGCCGACACCGATGCCCATCACGAAGCGTGCGGCGATCAGCGTCCACACGTCCTGCGCGATCGCGCACACCAGCGCGGTGGCGACGAAGAAGAGCATGTTGGCCATGAAGACCCGGTAGCGGCCGATACGGTCCACCAGCCAGCCGCCGACCAGAGCGCCGAGGAGCGAACCGACGCTGATCGAGGCGGTGACCGTGCCGGCCATCGTGGAGCTGAGGCCGAACTGCTTCGTGATGTCGGGCAACCCGTAGGCCAGGGAACTCAGGTCGTAGGCGTCGAGGAAGATACCGCCGAGCGCGATGATCACGATCATCTTGGCGTGGCGCCCGCGCGCCGTACCCGAGTTGACCAGATCGGAGACGTCGGCCGCGGAGCGGATCAGTACTGTGCCCGACGGCGTCACCGGAGATGTACTGGTGGACAGGGGGGAGGTGGAGCTCACGAGCGCCTTCCGATGTGGTGCGGGGACGTACCGTCGGATCGTATGCACCGGCCGGAATTCGCCCGTGCGCATGTCCACATCCTGGTCATTCTTGTGGACTCGGTCGCGACGCGTGATCCAAGCTGTGAACGTGGCCCCGACCCGGCCGCGGACGCAGGCGACATCCTGCGTTTGCCGTCCATTGGGGCGGAGCCGGATGCGGTGATCCGCAAAGCGTTCTACCTTCGACCGAATGAGAGCGGCGGAAATCGATACACGGGTCTGGGCACAACGCGGCATGTGGGGTTCTGTGCTGCTCTCAGCGGGCGCCTGGGGCGCCGGCGCCCTGCCGCGCGGCGTACCGGACGGGATCTGGGGAGCCCCGGGCCCCGCTCTCGCGCTGATCGGTGCAACGGCGGCGTATGCGGGACTCGGTCTGCTGCTGTGGTCCTGGTGGCAGTTGGGCACGCTGCTGCGGGCCGGTGCGGTGATGAGCAAACGGCGGCAGTGGCTCACGCTGGGCGGCTGGGCGCTGCCTCTGCTTCCGGCGCCGGCACTGTTCAGCACGGACATCTACAGCTACGTGGCTCAGGGCGCACTGGCCGGGCGCTCCTGGAACGTCTACGAGATCGGCCCCTCCGCACTCGGCGGGCCGCTCGCCGCGAACGTCCCGGAGGTGTGGCAGAACGCTCCGGCTCCGTACGGACCCCTGTCCGTTCTGGTGAGCCGGGCCGTGGTCTTCGTGACCGGCGAACACCATGTGGTCGCCGCCGTCGTGCTCCATCGGGTGGCCGCACTCGCCGGGCTCGCCCTGCTGGCCTGGTCGGTTCAGCGGCTCGCGACACGGTCGGGCGGCGACGGCTCAGGGGCCTGGTGGGCGGCATCGCTGAATCCGCTGGTGCTGGCTCACCTGGTGGGCGGGGCGCACAACGAGGCACTGATGCTCGGCTTGATGATGGCCGGTCTTGTGGCGTGCGGGTCCGGACGATGGGTTCTGGGCGTTGTCGTGCTGACGTGCGCCGCGCTGGTGAAGGCCCCGGCCGCGGTGGCCCTGGGGTGCGCCGCCCTGGTGGCGGTCGCAGGACAAGCGGGCTGGTGGCGACGTCTGGGCCGCGTGGCGGGGATCCTCCTCGCGGCCGTCGGGACGCTGGTGCTGACGGTGGCGCTCAGCGGGCTGGGCTGGGGTTGGCTCGATACGATCCGCACGCCGACCCACTCGTACACGCCGATGTCGGTGTCCACGGACGTCGGCCGGCTGCTGAGGTGGATCGGGGCCGAAGCCGGCTGGGTCACCACACCGGACCCGGTGACCGTGATGCGTACGCTCGGGACCTTGGCAGGGGTCTGCGGGGCCCTGTACTTCCTGGCACGCGCTCCTCGCCTCGGCGCCGAACGCTCCGCGGCCCTGGGGCTGTTGGCCCTGGTGGTGTGCGCTCCCGCCGTGCAGGGCTGGTACCTGCTGTGGGGGGCGGTGCCCCTGGCCACGGTCGCATGGCGCGCGCTGGCGGACACCCGGATCAAGGCAGCGGTCGTCGTTCTGGTTCTCATGGTGTTTCCGTCGGGCCGGGGGCCCACCGTCACAGATGTGGTCGGTGTTGTCCTGGGGGGCTCGGCGATCCTGCTGTGGGTGGCGTGGACGTCTCAGCGAGCCCGTGACGCAGGGCTGCAGCCTTCCCCTCGGCCCAGTTACGGAGAGGCGCCCTTGCGGTTTCCCTGACGCCCAGTCAGGGAGTCGGGGGAGGGTGAGCGCGACCCGGGCCCTGCGCGTCGCAGGGCCCAACACGCGGGCCGGCAGCGCCGGTTCGCCCACTTCATACAGCATCGTGGCCGGTCAGTGACGGTTCACCGGCTCAGCGGGAAGGTCTCTGGGTATAGTGCGGGCGTTCCGGGGAACCGGCGGCCCGGAGTCGGTCGACCTCACGCGCCACCTTGCGTCCATCGACGTCCGGGACCCTGGTGGACCCCCGATGACCGCATCGCCGAGGAGGCCGTCCCATGGAACCCGTCACGCTGATCACCGGTGGCTCGACCGGAATCGGCGCCGCCACCGCCCGCGCCCTGCTCAAGCAGGGCCACCGCGTGGCCGTCACCGGACGTGACGCGGAGAAGCTGGCCGCCTTCGCCGCCTCGGCCGGAGCGGGCGAGCGGCTGCTGACGATCACCGGCGACACCAGCGACGAGCACGACGTCGCGTCCGCCGTGCGCCACGCGGTGGACGCGTGGGGCCGGCTGGACAACGTCATCGCCAACGCCGGGTTCTCGCTGCCCGGCAACCTGGAGAGCCACGCCCCCGAGGACATGCGCGCCATGGTCCTCACCAACGTCCTGGGCCCGGCCCTGCTGGTGCGGGAGACCCTGCCGCACCTCAGGGACTCCAAGGGCCGGATCGTGATCATCGGTTCGGTCGCCGGGGTGCGCAACACGCCCGGCAACCTGTACTCGGTCACCAAGTGGGCCGCGCACGCACTGGCCGAGAACACCCGACTGCTGGTCGGCAAGGACGGGGTCGGCGTGACCGTCGTCACCCCCGGGGTGGTGGACACCCCGTTCTGGGACAAGCGCGGCGGCACCCCCGAGGCGGCGCCGGCGATGACCGCCGAGCACATCGCGGACACGATCGTCTTCGTCGTCAACCAGCCCGCGGGCGTGGACATCAACCACATCACCATGCGGCCGGCCGGACAGGTCGGCTGACGCCGCGCTCCCGACGCCCTTACGAAAGAGCGCCCTCGGCCCCCGCCGCGTAGCACGCGGTGCGGACCGAGGGCGCCTTCGGGCGTCCGGGTGGACGCGCGGCGTCAGGCGGGGCCGGCCCCGTATGTGTCGCAGCCGACACCGGTGTCGGTCGCGGAGCCTCAGCGGCGGACGCGGGGCATTCCCAGGCCTATCCAGGAGATGATCTCGCGCTGGATCTCGTTGTTGCCGCCGCCGAACGTGAAGATCACGGCTGATCGGTAGCCGCGTTCGAGTTCGCCGTGCAGGACGGCGCCTGCCGAGCCTTCCTTGAGCGCTCCCGCCGCGGCGACGACCTCCATGAGCCAGGCGTACGCCTCGCGCCGCACCTCGGATCCGTACACCTTCACGGCGGAGGCGTCCTGCGGGGTGAGGCTGCCTTCCTGGACGGCGTTCACCATCTGCCAGTTGAGGAGTTTCATCGCGTCGAGCCGGGTGTGGGTCTGGGCGAGGCGCTTGCGCACCCAGCCGAGGTCGATGACGCGGCGCCCGTCGGCGAGCTTGGTGTCCATGGCCCAGCGCTGCACGTCGCGCAGCGCGCGGATGGCCATGGTGCCGTGGGCGGCGAGAGTGACCCGCTCGTGGTTGAGCTGGTTCGTGATGAGCCGCCAGCCCTTGTTCTCCTCACCGACGCGACGGCTGACGGGAACGCGGATGTTCTCGTAGTAGCTGGCCGTGGTGTCGTGCGAGGCAAGGGTGTTGATGATCGTGCAGGAGTAGCCGGGGTCCGACGTCGGCACGAGGAGCATGGTGATGCCCTTGTGCGGCGGGGCGTCCGGGTCGGTGCGCACGGCGAGCCACACCCAGTCGGCCGTGTCGCCGTTGGTCGTCCAGATCTTCTGCCCGTTCACCGTGTAGTGGCCGGTGACCTCGTCCCCGTCGCGCACCGCCCGCGTCTTGAGCGCGGCGAGGTCGGTGCCCGCGTCGGGCTCGCTGTAGCCGATGGCGAAGTCGAGCTCCCCGGAGAGGATCCTCGGCAGGAAGTACGCCTTCTGCTCGTCGCTGCCGTACTGCATGATCGTGGGGCCGACGGTGTTGAGGGCCATGAGCGGCAGGGGCACGCCCGCCTGCGCGGCCTCGTCGAAGAAGATGAACTGTTCCATGGGCGTGAGGCCACGCCCGCCGTACTCCTTCGGCCACCCGACGCCGAGCCACCCGTCGGTGCCGAGCCGGCGCACCGTCTCGCGGTAGAACCGCTTCTGCGCCGCCGGGTCCTCGTAGCGGGCGTACGCGTTGTCGGGCACCAGCTCCGCGAAGTAGGCGCGCAGTTCCGTGCGCAACTGCTGTTGCTCGGGCGTGTATTCGAGGTGCACGGCCCCTCCTGGCGGTCGCTGGTACACCGGGTCCCGGTCCTGACGGCGCACACAGTAGAACTCGTTCCAGAAATAGGGAATGGGCGCGGGCGGACGGTTCCGGCACACGGCCCGTGCACGCTCGGCCCGTGCACGCTCAATTGCTTTGCGGGGGTCGCGCCGGCCCGGTTAGGTTCTGCCGCGTCCGCAACTCCCCGCACAAGGAGCCGTCTTGTCGCTGCACCTCACACCGCTGACCGATCCGGCCGGCGGTCCGGACGCCCGCCGCCTCGCATGGCTGGCGTCCGACGCCGACGGGAACCCGGTCGGCTCCGCGTTCCTGCGGCTCATCGACCGGGACGGGCAGCGGCATCTCGCCCAGCTGTCCCTCCAGGTCCATCCCGCGGAACGCCGTCGCGGCGCGGGTACCCGGCTCCTCGACGCGGCGGTGACAGCCGCGAAGGCCGACGGGCGGCGCTCGCTCACCGCCCCGGCCGACGACGGTTCACCCGCCGACCTGTTCCTGGCCGAACGAGGGTTCCGCCGGGTGCTGAACCTGACGTACGCGCGGCTCCCGCTCACCGACGCGGACATCCCGGCCCTCACACGGACGGCGCGCGCGGAGCACCCCGGATACCGGCTCGTCTCCTGGGAAGGCACGGTTCCGGACCACCTGGCCGCGACGTTCGCCGCGTCACGTCGCGCCATGGACGACATGCCCATGGACGACACCGACTACGGGACGGTCCCGTGGGATGTGGACCGGGTCCGAGCGGCGGCCAAGGCGGTCGAGCAGCGCGGCGAACACCTCGACACGGTCGCGGCGGTCGACGCCTCCGACGGCACGGTCGTGGGGTTCACCGAGCTCGTCGTCCCCGGTGACGGCACGGGCGACGGACAGCACTACGGCACGGGCGTGCTGCCCGAGCACCGCGGTCACGGTCTCGCGCGCTGGATGAAGGCCGAGGCCGTTCTCCGCGCCCGCGACCGCCACCCGAAGCTCGGGGGTCTGCTCACGGACACCGCCGACAGCAACACGCCCATGCGCGCGGTGAACGACGGACTGGGCTACGTGCCGACGCATCGGACGTACGAGTACCAGCTCGACCTCCAACAGGCCTGACGGCCCCGGCCTCCAGCAGGCCGAAAGGCACGTGCGATGGCCACCGCGGGTTCGCGGTGGCCATCGTCACACTCCCCCCCGGGCCCCATCGGGGCGAGATAGTTGTATAGTACAACGCGAGTGAAGGTTGTAAACACCAACCCATTGAGTTGTATACACCAACGCCCGCCTCTGCTCTCCGTCCATCACTGAAGGTCCTGCCCATGCCCGCCGACCACAAGGCACATCGCTCCGAGTCCTCGGGCGCCGTGCACGGCGTGCGGAATCCGGCCCTGCGCCATGTCCTGACGCACCTCATCACTCCGCTGCTGATGTGCGTGGGCATGGGGCTGGCGTACATGGGGGCCTTCGTGGCGCCCGAGCCGCACCATCTGCCGGTGGCGGTCGTCGGGGCCGGGCCCGAGACGAAGGTCTTCGCCCAGACGGTGAAGGACAAGGCCGGCGACGCGCTCGACGTCCGTACGCTCGACAGCCGCTCGGCCGCCGTCGAGCAGCTCCGGTCCCGTGACATCGACGGCGCGTACGTCCTGAGCGCGAAGTCCCCCGAGCTGATCGTCGCGACCGCCGGCTCCGACATGAGCGCGATCACCGCCGAGAAGATCTTCACGCCGGTCGCCACGCAGCAGGGCGTGCCGCTCAAGGTGACGGACGTGACCCCGACCGTCTCGGACGACCCGACGGGCCAGGGCCTGTTCTTCCTGCTGGTGGCGCTGAGCATCGGCTCGTACGCGTCGGTGGCCGTGGTCGGCGCGGCGGGTTCCGCCCTGTCGATGCGGACGCGGGCCGCGCTCGTGGTCAGTGTGTCCGGCGTGGTCAGCCTCGTCGGCGCGGCTCTCGCGGGACCGGTGTTCCACCTGGCTCACCACGGCCTGTGGGGCATCTGGTCGATGTCCTGGCTGTACTCGGCGGGCATCCTCTTCATCGGCGTGGGTCTGCACACGTTCCTGAAGCGGTGGACGACCCTGGCGCTCATGGTGCTGTTCGTGATGCTGAACTTCACCAGCTCCGGCGGCCTCTACCGGCCCGAGCTCCAGAACGGCTTCTTCGGCACCCTGCACTCCTTCTGGAACGGCGCAGGCTTCGTCGAGGGCTCGCGCAGCCTGCTGTACTTCGGCGGCCACGACCTGGCCAGGAACGTGTGGACGCTGGCCGTCTGGCTCGTCGTCGGCCTGGTAGTGATGGGTCTGGCCGCGCTCACGGAGCGACGGCGCGGTGCCGCAGCCGTCGAGCCCCGTGAGCAGGCCGCGCACAGCGTGGCGCAGGCCCCCGCACGCTCTGGCCGGAGCGAGGCCGAGGAGGCCCAGGAGTCGGAGGCGGCGGAGGAAGAGATGGAGGAGACGGTCGCGGTCTGACCGTCACCGAGAGGCGGAAGCAGTCGCGCCGGGCGTCCCTATGGGGACGTCCGGCGTTCGCGTGCCCGCCCGCCCCCGTCGTCACCGTCACACTCCGTGCGGAATCCGCTTCGCCTTGCTCCGCAGCTGGAACGCCGTGACGATCTCCACGACGCCGACCGCGACCAGCCAGCAGCCGCCGACCAGGGTGAGCACGGCGACGGACTGGAACGGCGAGACGATCAGGACCACACCGGCCAGCGCGCTCACGACGCCGAGGAAGATCTGCCAGCCGCGCGCCGGCATCGCCTCGTCGGAGATGGCCGCGACGGTCTGGGTGATGCCGCGGAACAACCAGCCGATGCCGATCCACAAGGCGAGCAGCAGGACCGACTGCGTCGCCCCGCGGAAACAGAACAGACCGAGCAGGATCGACACCGCGCCGCTGATGAAGGCCATCACGCGCAGCCCGGTGGTGACATGGGTGCCGAACGCGGCCACCAGCTGGAAAACGCCGGTGACCAGGAGGTACACGCCGAAGAGCACTCCGGCGGCGAACAGGGACGCCCCTGGCCAGACCAGGACCAGCACGCCCAGGATCAGGGCGGCTATGCCGGCCAGCAGCACTACTTGCCACGCGGATTGAGCCAGGCGTCCGAGCGGACCCTGGGGCGTGGTGGGGCGCTCTTCGTGGGTGTCTTCGGCCGTCGGGATTCGGGGTTCGTGCGGTGCGTGCGTCATGTCCGACTGTTCACACGGCGTCGGCGGGACCGCCACCCGGGTGAGGCGAACGACGTACGCCCCCGGCAGCCGGGGGCCGTCACCGCAGCGGCGGACGACCGCGGACGCGAGGCGGGGAAACACCGCACAATTGGGCCATGACGGAACGCTCCAAGAGCTCCGAACCGCACTTCCGCGTCCGCCGGGTCTACGATCCGCCGTCGTCGGACGACGGAATCCGGGTCCTGGTGGACCGCCTGTGGCCGCGCGGCGTCTCCAAGGAGCGGGCCGATGTCCAGGAGTGGATGAAGGACCTGACGCCGTCCTCCGCGCTGCGCTCCTGGTACCACGAGGACCGCGAATCCCGCTTCCCGGAGTTCGAGCGCCGCTACCACGACGAGCTCGCCGAGCCGGACCGCGTGGAGCTGGCGGACAAGCTGCGCGCGCTGGCCCGTACGAGCACGGTCACGCTGGTCACCTCGGTCAAGGACATCGAGCACAGCCATGTGCCGGTTCTGGTGCGGCATCTGACCGAGAGCTGACCGGCCCGGGGACGGTGCGGATCCCCTCCCGCCGCGCCCCACGGGCGTACGGGCCCGACCCGACAGCAGGTGCGAACCGGCACAAGATATGCCAATTTTGTGCAACGACGCACCACTTGGATGCATGGCGTCGTCCGCGCGTCGGCGGGCACCGGTGGCGCCGAGGCCCGCCGACGCGCCCCGGGAGGGCCCGTATGACCACCGTGGATGTCCCGTCCGACGAACCCATGGTCCTGTACCGGACCAGGGTCCGGGTCTCCTCGCGCGGCCCGAAGGCCGTGGCCGGGCTGTCGTCCCGGGGACTGGTCATCTGCACGCTGATCCCGCCGGGCACGATCCTCGTCGTCCTCGGCCTCGTCCTCCTCGGCCAGGGCAACGGATCGGCCGCCCCGACGGGGGCCGCGAACCTCTTCCCGCAGTGGACGGGGCTCGCCGGCCTGGTGCTGATCGTCAACGGCTTCCTGAGCTGCTCCGGCATGGAGATGATCGCGGTCCACGTCTCCTCGCTGAAGAACCCGGCCAAGGAATCCGCGTACGCCACGCTGGGCAGGGCCATGGCCGACGTGTACGGAAAACCGATGGAGTTCCTCGGCCAGGGCGGCTCCATCCCGCTGTGCAACGTCCTCGCCCAGGCGTATCCCCGCGCGGAGATCGTCCCTGTGGGGGTGGAGGAACCGCAGCGCCCGATCCATGCCCCGAACGAGAGCGTGGACCCCTCCGAGATCGAGCACATGGCGCAGGTGGATGCGCTGTTCCTGCGCGCGTACGGCACCGAAGAGCGGCGCTGACACACATCCCCGGGAGACCCACGTGACCACCTCCGACACCCCTGCCTCTGCGCCTGACTTCGCCGACCGGTCCGACTTCGAGGAGGCGGACCGGGGTCTCGTCTCCCCGCCGCTCTCCGCGACGGTCACGGCCGAGGACGGGCGCGTCGTGTGGAACTTCGACGACACGGCGTTCCTCGACGAGGACTGTCCCGACACCGCGCACCCGAACCTGTGGCGGCAGTCCCAACTCTGCGCGCGGGCAGGTCTGTTCGAGGTGACCGAGGGTGTCTTCCAGGTGCGCGGGTTCGACCTCTCCAACATGACGCTGATCGAGGGCGACCACGGTGTCGTGGTCGTCGACCCGCTCGCCTCCTCGGAGACGGCGGCCGCCGCCCTGGACCTGTACCGCTCGCAGCGCGGCGAACGGCCGGTCGCCGCCGTCGTGTTCACCCACTCCCACCTCGACCACTTCGGCGGTGTGCTCGGCGTCATCGGACCCGACGACGGCGTGCCCGTGGTCGCTCCGCAGGGCTTCATGGAGCACTCCGTCGCGGAGAACGTGTACGCGGGTACGGCGATGCTGCGCCGCGGCACCTACTACTCGGGCGCCAACCTGGAGCGGGGGCCCGAGGGTCTCGTCGGGATGGGCCTCGGCTTCACCGCGTCCACCGGCACCGCGGGGCTGGTCGCGCCCACCGTCGACGTCCGCCACACGGGACAGGAACTGACCCTCGACGGCGTCGTGTTCCGCTTCCAGATGACCCCGGGCGCCGAGGCGCCGGCGGAGATGAACTTCCTGCTGCCCCAGCGGCGCGCCCTGTGCATGGCCGAGAACGCCACGCACAACCTGCACAACATCCAGACCCTGCGCGGCGCCGTGGTCCGCGACGCCCGGATCTGGGCCCGCTACCTCAACGAGGCCATCGAACTCTTCGGCCACGACACGGACGTCCTGTTCGCCTCACACCACTGGCCGACCTGGGGCTCGGACCGGATCAGGTCGTTCCTCGCGGAACAGCGCGACCTGTATGCGTATCTGCACGACCAGACGCTGCGGCTGCTCAACCAGGGGTACACGGGGGCGGAGATCGCCGAGCTGATCGAGCTGCCGCCCCCGCTCTCCGCGGCCTGGCACGCGCGCGGTTACTACGGCTCCGTCAGCCACAACGTGAAGGCCGTCTACCAGCGTTACATGGGCTGGTACGACGGCAACCCCGCCTCCCTTTGGGAGCACCCGCCCACGGAGACCGCCGAGCGCTACGTCGACTGCATGGGCGGGCTCGAAACGGTGCTCGGCAAGGCGCGTACGTACCTGGAGGAGGGCGATCTGCGGTTCGCCGCCCAGCTCCTGAGGCACGCCGTGTTCGCCGCGCCGGACAGCGCCGACGCCAAGGAGCTGCTCGCGCAGGCCTTCGAGCGGCTGGCGCACGGCGCGGAGAACGCGACCTGGCGCAACTGCTACCTCACCGGCGTCCAGGAGCTGCGCGGCGACATCGGGAAGACCCGCATCGGAGGCGGCAGCATGACCGCCGCGCTGAACGTCGAGCAGCTCTTCGACTCGCTGGCGGTCCGCGTCGACGGGCCCCGGGCGTGGGAGCACTCGCTCACCCTGCACTGGCATCTGTCGGACCTGGGCGAGATGTACCGCATGACGCTGCACAACGGTGTCCTGGTCCACACCCGCACGGCCCGGCCCGCCTACGGCGCGGACCTGTCCCTCACGCTCACGAAGCCCCAACTCCTCACCCTGCTGGCCGGGAAGGGACTCAACGGCGTCTACCACTCGGGCGATCTGGAAGCCCTCGACACCCTGCTCTCGGTCCTCGACGAGAACGATCCGGACTTCGCGGTCGTCACCCCCTGACGGTGCCGACGGGGTGCGACGGCCGCCCGTACGCACTAACCCAGCGCGCCCTCCATCACCGCATGGCATCCCATGAATACATGACACCGGACCGTGAGGACCGTCCCCCGCCGGACGCGAGCGACGAGATCGCCGAGCTGCGCGCCCGGGTCGCCCAGTTGGAGTCCGCGGGCCCGGCGCGGCCCCAACCCCGGCACCATCTGCGCTCGTTCTTCGCGGGCCTCCTGATCGTCCTCGTGGCGATCCTGACGCCGCTCAGCGCCGTCAGCACATGGGCCAGCGACATCGTCGGCGACACCGATCGCTATGTGGCGACGATGGAGCCGCTCGCTTCCGACCCCGATGTCCAGGCGGCCGTCACGAACCGCGTCACGAACGTCGTCATGGAGAACATCGATCTCAAGACGCTCCTCAGCGACGTGGCACCCGCCGACCGGCCGAGGCTCGAAAAGGCGCTGGGGAGGCTGAGCGGCCCGCTCACCAGCGGACTCAGCGGCTTTGTGCACAACACCGTGCAGAAGTTCGTGTCGAGCGACGCGTTCGAGAAGCTCTGGACCGGCCTCAACCGGCGTGTGCACACGGCGGTCGACAAGGCGCTGACCGGGAGCGGCGGCGGCGCCGTCAAGCTCACGAACAACACGGTGACGATCGACCTGGCTCCCGTCATCGCGGAGGTGAAACAGCGGCTCGTCGACCGCGGCCTCGGGGTCGCCTCGAAGATCCCCGAGGTGCACACCGACTTCACGATCGTGACCTCCGACTCCATCGGAAAGATCAAGAAGGGCTTCCGACTGCTCCAGCTCATGGGGGTCTGGCTGCCGATCCTCACCCTGGTCCTCGCGGCCGTCGCCGTCCTCCTTGCCGTCCGCAAGCGGCGCGCCCTGGTGGCCGCGGGTATCGCCATCGCCGTGGGCGCCGCGCTTCTCGGCATCGGCCTGTGGGCCTTCCGCGCGATCTATCTCGACGGGCTGCCCTCCGAGGTGTCGCAGCCGGCCGCCGGCGCCGTCTACGACGCACTCGTGCGGTTCCTGCGGACGACGGTACGCATGGTGATCACCGTCGGCGTCCTGGTGGCGCTCGCCGCGTGGCTGACCGGCGAGGGCCGGGCGGCGACCCGGGTCATGGCCATGTGGCGCGGCGGCATCGGCGCGGTGCGCGACGCGGCGGGCCTCACGGGCGGCCCGGTGGGCGCGTGGGTGCACCGGGCGAAGACGTGGCTGAACTGGACGGTCGTCGCGGTGTCGGCCGTGATCATGCTGGTGTGGGACCGTCCGACGGGCGTCGTCATCGTGTGGATCGCCCTGTGCGCGCTCATCGCTTTTGCGGTGATCGAGTTCCTGGACGACGACGGATCGCCGCACATGACGGCCACCCCCGCCGGGTGACGCCGTTGCGGTTCGGTGTCAGGCGCGCGCGGGGCGCCGCACCGCACGGGGGCGGTACTCGACCACGGTCAGCGCCAGGGAGACGTACCGCTCCACCAGCTCGTCCACGGACACCGGGCCCTCCGCCTGGTACCACTCCGCGATGGCGTTGCACATCGCGATGACCGCGCGCCGGGCGTCGTCCGGATAGGGGGTGAGGAAGATGCCCTGCGCCACGCCCCGCTCGACGACCTCACGGAACTGCTGGGTGCCGCGCGCCTCGTTCTTCCGGTGGCGCGCCAGGTGCTCGGGCTCCAGGCTGCGTCCCTCGGTCAGCACGATGCTGCTCTTCACGGGGTGGTCGGTACGGAACCGGACGGTCGCCGCGACGAGCGCCTCCAGCTGCTCGGCGGGGTCGTCACCCGCCGCCTCCAACGCCTCGTCACATGTGCCGAAGTAGGCGTCGAGACCGTCGTCGAGGATGGCGACGAGCAGGTCCTGCTTGCCCTTGTAGTAGTAGTACAGGGCGGACAGGCTCACCCCGGCGCGCTGGGCGATGTCGCGGATCGAGGTCGCGCCGTAGCCCCGCTCGGAGAACTCCTGCCGGGCAGCCTCGACGATGGCCTTGTGGCCTGCGGGTCGCGTGGACACGGCTCTCCGATCTCCCGCTTCCGCCCCGGCGCCGTGCGCACTGAACGAACGGTCGAACAGTCGTCGCGGGACGTCGCCGAGTGTACTGGCACACGCCGCGAACCGGCCGGTCACAGGGTGAATGACCAGCACATACGCCTCGGACGTCCGATCCGGGGCGGCACGACTGCGGGCCGCGTGATCACCGTCACAGCCACGGAGGCCCCCGGGGCTGGCAGCATGCCGACCATGGGTGCTCAATACAACCAACTCGCCGTGGCGCAGCCGGATGCCACGTCCGACCGCGCGGACCTGCTTCCCCTCGGCGAGCTACTGGATCTCGAGGTGTCGGGCGACAGCGCCTTCACCGGCATGCCCCACATGGGCCGGCCGCCGCGGGCCTTCGGCGGGGTCACGCTCGCGCAGGCTCTGCTCGCGGCGGGGCGCACGGTCGACGGCGGGCGGCAACCGCACTCCCTGCACGCCTACTTCCTGCGTTCGGTCGCCCCGGAAGCCTCCGTCGCTTACGAGGTGGAGCGGCTGCGCGACGGGGCTTCCTACGCGGCCCGACAGGTGGCCGCGCGCCAGGACGGCATGACAGTGCTCAGCCTCTCCGCTTCGTTCAAGAAGCCCGAGAACGCGCTCGACCATCAGCCGGAGATGCCCGGCGCACCGGCGCCGGACGACTGTGAGGCCCCGTACGAGGTGATGGCACGGGAGCACCCGGAGCGCTACGCGGAATCCGTCATCTCCCGCGCAGTAGACCTGCGGCTCGTGGAGGCGGACGCCGCCGAGCTGGCGGCGCGGGCCGACGGCATGTCCCGGCGGCGCTGCTGGCTGCGGGCGGCGCGGCCGCTGCCCGACGAGCCGCTGCTGCACGCCGCCGCGCTCGCGTACCTCTCGGACCTGACGATCTCCCCCACGGCCGCGCTGCCCTGGGAGCCGCACGGTGCGCGGAGCGCCCGCCGGTCGAGGGTGATGCTGGCGTCGCTGGACCACGCCATGTGGTTCCACCGCCCCGCGCGCGCCGACGCCTGGCTGCTGTACGCCCAGCACACCACGAACCTGTCCGACGGCCGCGCGATGTCACGCGGTGAACTCTGGTCGCGGGACGGCCAGTTGGTCGCCTCGGTGCTCCAGGAGGCGCTGATCCGCCACAGGCCCGCAGCCGCCTGACCTGACCTGCCCCCGCAGCACAACCGGAAGGAATCCACTCCACATGCTCGACTTCGCCTGGGGCGCCGGCACCGGCCTGGACCGCATCCGCACGCTCGCCGAGGAGCTGTCACACTCGCCGCACGTCCCCTACACACAGTTCGGCCTGAGCATCACTCAGGTCGACAAGGGGCGGGTGGAGATGGCCTGGACTCCCGGGGAGTCCCTCCTCAACCGGGGCGGTGTCGTACACGGCGGCTTCATCGCGACCACGCTCGACGAGGCATGCGGCGCCACCGTGATGTCCGGGAGCGAACCGCTGACGCCGTTCCTGACAATGAGCCTGAACATCGAGTACCTGCGCCCGCTCCGGGCAGGCGCCACGTACAAGGTGGTCGGGACGGTGCTCAAGCCGGGCCGCCTCCGGACACTGGTGCGGGCAGCCGTCGAGGACGCTGCGGGCAGGCTGTGCGCCGAGGGCACCGCTTCGATGACGCCCAACCGGGCCCTGCTGCAGACGTCTGGACACGCGCCGACGGGGACCGTAGCTTAACGAATGTTCTGACTGCACGCCTGTCGCACCCGCCCACAAGGGAGTTGCCGCGTGATCCGTCGCCATCCGAAGGGCATGCCGGCCCGCCTCTCCTACCCGGAGGCGTCCGTCGGGGACATCCTCGCCGGCTCGGCCAGGAGATACCCCGACCGGGTCGCCCTGCGCGACGGCGACGACACGCTCACCTATGCGGAACTCCACGAGCAGGCGCTCCGTTTCGCGCGGGGGCTGCGCGAGCGCGGCATCACCGAGGGTGACGCGGTGGCGGTTCACCAGCCCAATTCCCTCTGGTTCCCGGTCACTTACTACGGGATCCTGCTGGCCGGGGCCATCGTGACGCCCATCAACCCCACCCTTCCCCCGGCGGCCCTGCGCGCACAGCTGGACGAGGCAGAGGCCCGGGCGGCCGTGACGCACCCGGCCACGGCTCAGGCGCTCCTCGCCGCCGGCACCGACGGACTCGAACTGGTCGCCGTCGTACCGCCGTCGGCCGTCGCACCCGGCGATCCGGCGCGCCTGGACGGCACGGTGCCGCTCGCCGAGCTGCTCGCGGGCGACCCGGAGCCCGTCCCGCGCGTCCCGTCCGACGCGGTCGCCCATCTGTCCTTCACGGGCGGCACGACGGGGCGCTCGAAAGCGGTCCAGGTGCTGCACCGCCATGTCGTGGCGAACTGCCTCCAGTTCACCTGCTGGCGCGCGGCCGCCGTGCCCGCGGTGGATCCCGACGGGGGCATCTTCCTCGACCCGGTGGCCGAGGCAGCCACCGAGTACACGAACCGGCCCGGACAGGGCGTCTCGATCGCCGTCGCGCCGTTCTTCCACGCGATGGGCCTGGTCGGCCAGTCGATCGGCGTACTCGCCGGACTGACGAGTGTCCTCGCCGGCCGATTCGACCCCGAGCGGTTCCTGGAGCTGGCCGAGAAGTTCGGAGCCACCCAGATCGCCGGGTCCCCCGCGCTCTTCCACGCCCTGCTCGCCGCCCCCGCCGCACAGGGCCGCGCACTCCCCGCGGTCCGCGTGGTCAACTCGGGCGCCGCGCCCATCGATACGACGACACTGCGGGCCCTGCGGACGCTGTTCCCCCGCGCGTGCGTCGTGGAGGGCTACGGACTGACCGAGGCCACCATGGGCGTCACCTCGGGGATCGTCGACCCCGACGACCCGGTCCCGATCGGGTCGGTCGGCGTGCCCGTCTTCGACACCGAGGTCGAGATCCGCGACCTCGTGCAGACCGGGAGTTGCGTGCCCGACGGCGAGACGGGCGAGCTGTGGGCCCGCGGCCCGCAGATCACCACGGGCTACCACGGCCACCCGGAGCTGACGGCCGAGCAGTTCGTCGACGGCTGGCTGCGCACCGGCGACCTGGCGCGGTGCGACGAGCGCGGCCACGTCTACATCGTGGGCCGCGCCAAGGACATGCTCATCTACAAGGGTTACAACGTCTATCCGGGCCAGCTGGAAGAGATCCTCAGCGGCCATCCCGCGGTCGCGCAGGTCTCGGTGATCGGGGTTCCCGCGGCCGACGCGGGCGAGATACCGGCGGCGTACGTCGTGGCGCGTCCGGATGCCTCGCCGGCCCCCGGCCCGGCTCTCGCGGAGGAGCTGATGGCGCATGTGTCCGCCCGCGTCGCGCCGTACCAGCGGGTGCGCGAGGTGCGGTTCCTGGAGGCGCTGCCCACCTCGGCGGCGGGGAAGGTCCTGAAGGCGGAGCTGCGGCGGGCGCACAAGGCATAGCTTTAACGAACGTTCAACACTTCCGGCGCCGGGTCCCACGATCGGTGGTGGCCCGGCCCCGTCCCCCTCACGCCTCCCCCGCACCTCCCTCACACCCCCGGCCACCCCGAGCCGCATGACAGGCGGCGTTCCGGGCAGGCGACCACCGTACGTGCATGCCCCGTCACCCGTTCGGGCTAACCCGAGATGTCGTGGAGCCGATCCGCACGCACGTTTGGAATGTAGAGCCCGTGGGGTGCGTACCCGTCGGCACCGCGCCGACGACCGGACGGGCGCCGGGGAGGTGCGTGATGCCAGAGATTTCCGTGGATGTCCACATAGGCCGATCCGTCACTGAGGTGTACGACTTCCTTTCCGACGCACGGAATCTCCCACTCTGGTTCTCGGGGGTCGACACCGTCGCCGAGAGCTCAGAGCCCGCAGGTCCCGGCGTGGCCCATGTGTACCGCTTTCCCGGGCGCCACCGGGACCAGCTGCTCCAGTGCGTGGCGTACGTCCCGGGCGAGCACCTCGTCTTCCGTGGCGACCGGATGTGGAACCCCCTCGGCGCCCAGACGCCGATGTACTCGTTCACGCTCTCCCCGCGCCCCCGCGGCACCCTCCTGCGCCTCACGGTGCAGTGCCGCCTGGCAGGCGCGCTGACGCTGCTTGCGCCCGTGGTCGCCATGGCCTGGCGACGCGACCTGCCGAGGGACGCGCGCCGGCTGGGCGAGCGCCTCGGCGCCCCGCACTGCCACGTCATATCCGCCCCGCGGCGGGTGCGAATACCCATGACGGCGTTCACCCCGGCCGCCGCGCCCACGGCCGTTCCACCGACCCTCGCGCCGCCGGCCCCGCCGCGGCCCCAGCTCCGTCCCGAGCCCCGCCCCGAGCCCCGCCCAGAGCCGCGCCCAGAGCCGCGCCCAGCCTCGGTCCCGGCCGCCAAGGCCAAGGAACGCGCACCGCGCTCCGCCGCGTAAGGCGGCCCCAAGCCACCCACAGGAAATTGCCGTGCGGCGGGGGCGACCCGGCCAGTAGCGTCCCCACCCATGACTCCTCCTCGCATACGCCCTCCCTACGACGCCGACGAGCGAACGCAGTTGGTCGCCTGGCTGGACATGCAGCGTGCCGTCGTCGAGTGGAAGTGCGAGGGCGTTTCCGAGAAGGACGCCCATCGCTCCGTACTCCCCGCGTCCCCCGCCATGACCGTGGCGGGGGTCGTGTCGCATCTGCGGTGGGTCGAGCACTGCTGGTTCGAGGTCATGCTGATGGGCGGCGCGGCCGAGGGCCCTCAGTTCGACGACGGGCCGGAGGACGCCGACATGCTCGTCGACGACGTCCCCCTCGACCAGCTGCTCGGCGAGTACGCGCGCCAGTACGCCCGGTCGAACGAGATCACCGCCGCTCACTCCCTCGACCAGGCGGGCCGGCACCCCGACTTCCGTGCCGGGTCCGCGAATCTGCGGTGGATCCTCCTGCACATGATCGAGGAGACCGCCCGGCACGCCGGTCACCTCGACGCGATCCGTGAGCTCCTCGACGGCGAGAAGGGCTACTTCTGACCCGGGGCGTTCGATGGCTTGCGGGGCCCTGTGCGGGCGCCTCCTGCGACCTGCGAGACTGTCGCCATGCCCCGTCCGGTCCGTACGTCCGCAGCAGGCGAGGGCCTTCGCGCGAGGCGCCGCCGCGAGACCGAACACGCGATCCACGCCGCCGCGGTACAGCTCGTCGAGGGGCACGGCCTGGCCGGGGTGACGGTCGACATGATCAGTGCCGCCGCCGGGATCTCGCAGCGCACGTTCTTCAACTACTTCCCGAGCAAGGAGTCGGCGCTCACCATCGGTCCGCCCCCGCTGCCGGACGAGCTCCACCGGCGCCTCGCGCACGGCGATCCGGCACCCCGGGCGACGCTCACCGAACTGCTCGACGTCCTGTCCGCGCACATCACCGACGATGTCGTGCCCGACCGCGAACTCGTCCAGGCCACCTTCCGGATCGCCGACCGGCATCCCGAACTGCGGGCGGCGCTCCACGCGCGGTTCGACGCCTTCGAGGAACAGGTGAGGGAGGCGGTGGCCGAGCGGATGGCCTCCCCTCCGGCCGACCCCCGGCCCCGCCTGCTCACCGGCATCGCGCTCGCCGTGACCCGCACCGCGCTGGAGCAGTGGTCACTGGGCACCGCCGGCGACCACGCCTCGCCCGAGCCGGATCTCCGCCAGTGCGTCGATCTGCTGCACACCCTCATGCCGAAGACCTGAGGCACCCGCCGACACGGCCTTCAGCGGTCGTCGGCGAGCTGCTGCGCGCGGGCCGTCAGGTCCACCTTCCGGATCTTCATGGTCGTCGTCATCGGCACCTCGTCGACTATCTCCACGAGGGGAACCTTGTAGGTCGCCATGCTCTCGCGCCTCGCCGAGCGGCACCGGTTCACCGGTGACGGGCGACACCACGATGTCCGTGCCGGGCATCGGCAGTCCGCAGAAGACGGGTTCGGCGTGCAGATCCTGGTCACCGCCCTGGAACTCATAGGGCGTCACGTCGATCGCGTGCATCTCGGTCATGCCGTACGCGGCCCCCCGCAGGACGGAATGGGCGCACGCGGCGGCCGCCCAGCGCCGCCGGACCCCGACGTCTGGCTTGCGGATGAACGAGGTGCAGAGCGGATCGACGAGGGAGAGTTGGGCAGGTGGACGGCGACCCGGTCGCCCGCGCCGACGCCCTCGGAGGCGAGACGTCCCGCCACGCGGCGGCTCAGCTCGTCCAGTTCGCGGTAGGAGACGGTGCGGCCCTCGAAGACGACCGCGGCCCGGTCGGGGCGCAGCCGCGCCCAGTGCGCGACATGGTCCGGCACGGAGATCTCGCCGAGCGGGTACACGACGTCGGACGGTGTGCCGTGCGGGCGGACCCGGGCCTGACGGACGCGCAGATCCTCCAGGTACTCCTCGATCTTCATGCGGCTCCTCGGTTGTTGTCCCGACCTGACCTATCTGGACCTTCACCGCACGGCCGTCACCACGTGTCGACGAAGCGTCGGCGGGTGTGCCCCTCGGGCGGCTGCGGGCGCGGATGCGTGGGGTGCTGGGCGAACGTCGTGCTGATCCAGCGGCGGGTGTCGGCCGGGTCGATCACGTCGTCGACCTCGAAGGTCGTACCCGCGTTGAGCGCCTTGCCCTGCTCGTACTGCTCCGCGAGCAGCGCCTCGTACGTGGCCTGGCGCTCCTGCGGGTCGGCGATGGCCTCGAGTTCGCGGCGGTAGCCGAGCCGGACGGCGCCTTCGAGGCCCATCGGGCCGATCTCGCCGGTGGGCCAGGAGACCATCGCCGTGGGGGCGCGGAAGCCGCCGCCGGTCATCGCCATCGCGCCGAGGCCGTAGCCCTTGCGCAGGACGGCGGAGAAGACCGGCACACCGAGGTGGGCACCCGCGACGAAGAGCCGGCTGAAGTGCCGTACGGTCGCGGTCTTCTCGGCGTCCGGGCCGACCATGAATCCGGGCGTGTCGCACAGGGTGATCACGGGCAGGCCGTGGGCGTCGCAGAGTTGCAGGAAGCGGGCCATCTTGTCGGCGGCGTCGCTGTCGATGGCGCCGCCGAGGTGCTGGGGGTTGTTGGCGACCAGGCCCATCGGCCGCCCCTCGACCCTTACGAGTGCGGTGATGACGCCGACGCCGAACTCGCGGCGCAGTTCCAGGACCGAGCCGGTGTCGGCGAGGAGGGTGACCGCCTCCCGGACGTCGTACGCGCGCAGCCGGTTCTCGGGGACGACGTGCCGCAGGAGGCGCTGGTCCGCGCAGTCCCAGTCGCTCAAGTCGCCCTGGAAGTACGAGAGGTACTGCTTGGCGACCGCCACGGCCTCGGCCTCGTCGTCGACCAGGATGTCCACGACGCCGTTCGGGACCTGGACCTGCATCGGTCCGACCTCCTCGGGCAGGAACTGCCCGAGGCCGCCCGCCTCGATCATCGCGGGGCCGCTCATGCCGACGGTGGCGTCGGCGGTCGCGATGACGACGTCGCAGCAGCCGAGGAGCGCGGCGTTGCCCGCGAAGCAGCGCCCGGCGACGATGCCGACCGTCGGCACCTGCCCGCTGAGGCGGGCGAGGGTGGCGAAGGTGGGGACGTCGAGTCCGGCGACCGCCATCATGTCGGTGTCGCCGGGGCGTCCGCCGCCGCCCTCGGCGAAGAGCACGACCGGTATCTGCTGCCGCTCGGCGAGTTCGAGCATGCGGTCGGTCTTCTTGTGGTTGAGCATCCCCTGCGTGCCGGCGAGGACCGTGTAGTCGTACGCGAGGACGGCGCACTGGCCGCGCCGGTCGCCGAACCGGGCGCCGTTGATCTGGGCGACGCCGGTGACGATGCCGTCGGCCGGTGTGCCGGCGATCAGGTCGTCGAGGGTCCTGCGGCGGCGCTGCGCGGCGATCGCCAGGGCGCCGTACTCGGTGAAGGTGCCCGGGTCGCAGAGGTCGGCGAGGTTCTCGCGTGCGGTGCGGTGGCCGGTGCGCCTGCGGCGTTCGACGGCCTGCGGCCTCGCCTCGTCGAGGGTGACGCGATGGCGCTCGACGACCTCGGCGAGGTCCGGCCTGATCACGTCGAGATCGACCTCGGCCACCGCCTCGTCGACGCTCTCCTCGCCCTCCGACGGTACGAAGACGACGAGTTCGGCGCCGGCCGGGACGACGTCCCCGACGCTCGCGCGGACCTCGCGCACCACTCCTCCGCGCGGCGCCGTCAGGACGTGTTCCATCTTCATCGCCTCGAGCACGACGAGTGGCGCGCCCGCCGTCACCTCGGCGCCCGGCTCCACGCAGACGTCGACGACACTGCCCGCGGAGAGCGCGGTGAGAGCCGAGCCGTGACTCTCCTGGGAAGGGACGGCTCCCGGTACGAGCTTGTCGTGGTGTTCGTTGACGAAGGCGGTCGTCACAGTGCCGTCCCGGAAGGTCTCGTGGCGCAGGACGGCGCGAAGGAGCGGCAGGTTCGACGGCACTCCGGAGAGCGTGAACTCGCCGAGCGCTCCGGCCGCCTTCCCGGCCGCGTCGGCGAAGTCGCCCCGGACCGTACGAGTGATCACCTTGGCGACGAGGGAGTCGTACGAGCCCTTGATCTCCAGGCCCGCGCGGCCGTGGGTGTCCACGCGCACGCCGGGGCCGCCGGGTGCCTCGAAGGCGGTCAGCGTGCCCTGCGAGGCGCGGGCCGTGCCGTCCGCGGACAGCTCTTCGAGATTGACGCGGGTCTGGATCGCGAAGCCGCGCGGCTGCGGGACGTCCTCCTGGAGGAGGCCGAGTTCGGCGAGGGACCTGCCCTGGGCGAGGCGCAGTTGGGTGGCCACCAGGTCCACGCCGGTGAGTTCCTCGGTGATGGTGTGCTCGACCTGGAGGCGCGGGTTGGTCTCGATGAAGTGGTAGGCGTCCGGGTCGTCCGCGTCGACGAGGAACTCGAAGGTCCCGAGGCCGAGATACCGGGTCGCCGAAGCCATCGTGACCGCGGCCTCGATCAGCAGGTCACGCGTGCGCGCGGGGAGCCACGGGCTGGGCGCGACCTCGATCAGCTTCTGGTTGCGGCGCTGGACCGAGCACTCCCGGTCCCACAGGTGGATCACCTGGCCGGTGCCGTCCCCGACGACCTGGATCTCGATGTGCTTGGCGCGGGGCAGCAGTTGCTCGACGTAGACGTCACCGTTGCCGAAGGCGCGCTCAGCCTCGGAGCGGCAGCGTTCGTAGGCCCAGGCGAGATCCGACGCGTCGTGCACGGCGCGCATGCCGCGGCCGCCTCCCCCGGCGACCGCCTTCACCATGACGCCGTCGCGCACGCCGGCGAGGAACTCCGTGGCCTGCGCGAGGGAGGTGGGGGCGTCGGTCGCCGCGAGGACGGGGACGCCGTGCCGTACGGCGAGCGCCCGTGAGCTCGCCTTGTCGCCGAAGAGGGCGAGGAGTTCCGGGGTGGGCCCCACGAAGGTCAGCCCCGCCTCGGCACACGCCTTCGCGAAGTCGGCGTTCTCGCTGAGGAACCCGTAGCCGGGATGGACCAGATCGCACCCCGCGCGTCCGGCGATCCCGACGATCTGGCGCACGTCGAGATAGGCGGCCACGCCGTCGCCCTTGAGCAGGTGGGCCTCGTCGGCGAGCCGCACATGGGCCGCCGAGCGGTCGTCCGCGGAGTGCACGGCCACGGTTCGCAGGCCGAGCGCCGACGCCGCGCGGTGGATCCGGACCGCGATCTCGCCCCGGTTGGCGATCAGCACACCTGTCATCGGACGTCTCCTCCACGGGCCCGTGACGCGGGCCTTCTGTACGTGACGGCTTCGGGCTGTGCATGACGGTTCCGGGCGTGCCGGACCTGCCGACGCGCCGTGGACGTTGACGCTCGTGTCAACGTCAATGGCGGGCCCAGTCTGCGTTGACGCCATCGTCAACGTCAATAAGCTGGGGCCATGCCGATCGCGAGAAACTCCTGGACCGTGCGCGACAAGCTGGACCGCCAGGACAGCGCCACACGCGCCCGGCTGCTCACCGCGGCCCGCACGGTCTTCGAGCAGCGGGGCTACGCGCGCACGACGATCGCCGACATCACGGCGGAGGCCGACGTCGGCCGCGCCACGTTCTACGTCTACTTCGCCTCCAAGCAGGACGTCTTCGCCGTGCTCGCCGCCGATCTGCGCGACCGGTTCCTCGCGGCGCAGGAAGCGGCGGACCCCGAGGCCGAGGACCCGTACCTGCTCGCCGAGCGGACCAACGCGGCGTTCCTGGACGCCTACGTGGACAACCTCGCGTTCATGACCGTGCTCGAACACCAGTCGCTCACGGATCCGGCGATGCGCGTGCTCCGCGACGAGATCAGCGACCGCCCCCGCGGGCGCACCGCGCGCTACATCGCCCGTCTGGTACGCCAGGGCCTGGCCGAGCCGGCCGGTTCGCCGGAGTCCGTGGCCACGGCCGCCGCCGGTATGGTCGCGGGCTTCGCCCGGGCCGTGGCCGCCGACCCGGCCTGCCGGGACCGGGCGGTCGCCGATCTGACGGCGATGTATCTGCGGCTGCTCGGCCTGACGCCCCGCTCAGGCGCCACGGCCCCCGGCCGCGACTGACCCAACCACTCCATTGGCCCGTCCATTCGGCCCATGCCCGCTCGCGCCACGCCGCCACCCCTGTGTTGGCTTGAGCCAAGCATCCGGACGGAGGGGGAAGTTCCTCATGGAGACACCGCAGACGCCCTATGGCCAGGACCCCGGCTACGGGCAGGATCCGCACCAGCTCTACGGGCCTGACCCGGCGCACCCCTCCTACCCTGCGTACGGGCCGTACGTCGACAGCGCACCGCCTCCGCCCCCGCAGTCGCGCGTCGACGCCCGCAAGATCTGGTCCGGCGGCCTGATGACCGCGATCGTCGCGGCGCTGACCGCGGTGGCCGGAGTGCTCCTCGTCCGCGGTGTCCTCGGCGTCGCCGTGTTCGCGCCGGAGCGCGACGGCGCGATGGGGGACGCGTCCACCGGACTGCTCGCGGGCGGCGCCGCCGTCGCGGCCCTCGTCGCGACGCTGCTTCTGCATCTCCTGTGCCTGGGCACACCACAGCCCGGACGGTTCTTCTCCTGGATCGTCACGCTGGCGACGCTCGTCATGGTGCTGCTGCCCTTCACCACGTCGGTGGCCCTCGTGACGAAGGTGGGCACGGCCGCCGTCTATCTCGCCGTCGGACTCACCATCGGGATGCTGCTGACCCCCGTGGCGCGCGGCGCGGTCCGCGGCCGCTGACCAGACGTTCCATGCCCCGGCTGCGGGTGGGCGACCGTCCCGCGGCTACCGTTGCGGCATGGAACTCATAGGTGAGATCACCGTCGGCCGCCCCCTGCTCGTGCTGGCCGTGAAGGAAGAGGCGCAGTTCCTCGACACGGATCTCCCCGTCCTGCTCACCGGCATGGGCAAGGTCAATGCGGCGACCGCGCTGGCCGCCGTCCTGGCCCGCGGCCCGCACCCCTCGGGCATCGTGAACCTGGGCACGGCGGGTGCGCTGCGCCCCGGCTGGACGGGCACCCACGTCATCGGCTCCGTGATCCAGCACGACCTGGACAACGCCGTGCTCGCCTCCCTGACGGGCGAGATCTACGGTGCGCCGATCGACCTGCCCGACCACGGCGGGCCCGTCCTCGCGACCGGCGACTCCTTCATCTCCGACGAGGCGGCCCGCGCCCGCCTGGCCGCGTCCGCCCCGCTCGTCGACATGGAGGGCTACGCTCTCGCGTCCGCCGCCCGGCAGGCCGGTGTTCCGCTGCGCATCGTCAAGCACGTCAGCGACGAGGCTGGCGACGGCGCGGCCAGGACATGGCGCGAGACGGTCGCTGACTGCGCACGCGTCCTCGCCGACTGGACCGCGCGGAACGTCCCCGTACGACCCTGATCCACGACTCCCCCGGCAGGCTGCGGGGCCGGCGATGAGATGATCGCGGGCCATGTCCCGCGCGCCGGCATTCCCGCCGAGGCCGTCGGGCACCCTCCGACCGAGACGAGCACGCCGTGGGAACCCGGCCGACGGCCCAGTTCACCCGAACCGTCCCCTCCCCCGCCACGTCCGACTCCGCCGACCACGGCAACAGACACGTGCCCGGCGACGAGTCGATGTCCTGGCCCCGGCTGTGGGCGGCGCTGCGCCGCACGCCGGTGTCGATGTGGAACGACGACGTGTCGGACTGGGCCGCGGCGCTGACGTACTACGCGATCCTCGCCCTGCTGCCCGCCATGCTCGTGACCGTCTCGCTCATCGGTCTGGTCAGCCCGGCGACGACGGACGCCCTGATCGCGCATGTGACGGCCTGGGCGCCCGCCGAGTCGGGCGCCGTCCTGCACGGGTCGCTGCGCCACATGGCACACGAGCGTTCCGCGGCGCTCACCGTGACGATCGCGGGCGCCGTCAGCGCCCTGTGGTCGGCGTCGAGTTACTCGGCCGTGTTCCGCCGGGCCCTGCACACGCTGCACGGCGTCCGCGACACGAGGCCCGTGTGGCGCAAGGCCCACCGCATCCTGCTGACCGCCTGCACCCTGCTCGCGCTCCTCGTGGCCAGCGCGCTCGTCCTCGTGCTCAGCGGATCCCTCGCTCAGTCCCTCGGGCACTGGCTCGGGCTCGGCGACACGGTCGCCGCGGCCTGGAACTTCCTCAAGTGGCCCGCCCTGCTGTGCCTGGTGGCGCTGCTCGTCCTGGTCCTGTTCCGCTCGGGGCCGCCCGCCGCCCGAGGGTGGCGGCACGGCCTGCCGGGTGGTCTGCTGGCCGCGCTGATCTGGCTCGTCGCGTCGGCCGGCTTCACGTTCTACGCCTCAGAGCTCGGCACCTACAGCAAGCTCTACGGGTCCCTGGCGGGGGGCGTCGTGTTCCTCGTCTGGCTGTGGGTGTCGAACCTGGCGCTGCTGGCCGGGGCCCAGTTCGGCGTCGAGCTGGACCGGGCCGGGCCCCACGCGCCCGAGGTCAGTGCCGCCGACGCAGCGCCTGCGGAGTGAGGTCGGCGAGCGTCGGGTAACCGTCGACGGCCATGATCAGGTCGGTCTCCGCGAGCAGGGACCGCAGCACGTGGACGATGCCGTCGACGCCGCCGAGGGCGAGGCCGTAGGCATAGGGACGGCCGATGCCTACCGCCGTCGCGCCGAGGGCGAGCGCCTTGACCACATCGGCTCCGGAGCGCACGCCCGAGTCGAACAGCACGGGCAGACCGTCGGCGGCCTCCACCACGTCGGGCAGGGCGTCGATGGCGGCGAGTCCTCCGTTGGCCTGGCGTCCGCCGTGGTTCGAGCAGTAGATCCCGTCGACGCCGCCGTCCTTGGCGCGTCGTACGTCCTCGGGGTGGCACAGGCCCTTGACGATCAGCGGCAGATTGGTGAGCGAGCGCAGCCAGGGGAGGTCGTCCCACGTCAGGGGGTTGCCGAAGACGCTCGCGAACTGCATGACGACGGCCTGCGTGTCATCGGCGCGGCCCTGCGGGAGCCGGGAGCGGAAGACCGGGTCCGAGGTGTAGTTGCTGAGGCAGTGGCCCCGCAGCTGGGGGAAGTTGCCGGTGGACAGGTCGCGGGGCCGCCAGCCGGTGACCCAGGTGTCCATGGTGACGACGATCCCCTTGAAGCCGGCCGCCTCGGCCCGCCTGACGAGGCTCTCGGCGAGGTCACGGTCGGTCGGCGTGTAGAGCTGGAAGAAGCCGGGGGTCTCGCCGAACTCCTTGGCCACGTCCTCCATGGGGTCCGCGGACAGGGTGGACGCCACCATCGGAACTCCCGTGCGCGCGGCGGCCCGTGCCGTCGCCAGGTCCCCGTGTCCGTCCTGCCCGCAGAGCCCGATCACACCGACGGGGCACATGAACAGCGGACTGTCGAGCTTCAGCCCGAAGAGGTCGACGCTCAGGTCCCGCTTGCTCGCCCCGACGAACATGCGCGGCACGAGCCCCCACTGCTCGAACGCCGTGACGTTCACGCGCTGGGTGAACTCGTCGCCCGCACCACCCGCGACGTACGACCACACGGACGGCGCGAGCGCCTCGCTGGCCCGCTGCTCCAGTTCCGCGAAGGCCATGGGCAGCTCGGGGACGACGCCCCCGAGCGCGTTGAAGTAGATCTCGTGCTGGTAGTCACCGAACTGCTGCGCCATCACGGCCACCCTCCTCGTCAAGCGCCACCGTGTCCTGGCGGTGGCGCTCAGACACTAGTGCGCAGGCCGGCGGATGGGAGCCCGTGGGGTGCGGGGTCAGGTCCGCACCCCACGGGCGGCTCGAGGCCCGCTACGTACCGGGGGTTGGCCGGAGGTCAGGCGGAGATCAGCCGGAGGTGATGCGCCGCACGGCCGCCCGAGTGAGTTCGCGGCTCTGCGGGACGGGGTCGAGGGAGCGGTGCAGGACCAACCCCTCGATCAGCGCGTCCAGTTGGCGGGCGGTGTCCGCGTCGAAGTGCCGCTCCAGAAGGTCGCGGCTGCGGGCCATCCAGGCGTGGGTGAGTGCGCGGTACTCGTCGCGGCGGGCGGCGAGGGCGTAGAGCTCGTGGGTGAGGACGAGATCGCGACGTGAACCTGCGGACAGCGCGAGGATGAGGTCGGTGACGGCTTCGCGGGCCCGCTCGGGGGTGCCGACGTCGGCGAGGTGCCGCTCGAACACGGCCACGATCTCGTCGGCGAACCGGGTGAAGGCCTCGCGCAACAGGTCGTCGATGCCGGCGAAGTGGTAGGTCATCGAGCCGAGCGGCACGTCGGCGCGTACGGCGATCTTGCGGTGGGAGACCCCGGCGACGCCCTCTTCGGCGATGTGGTCGAGGGTGGCGGCGAGGATGCGCTCGCGGCGCTTCGGGTCCGTGCGTCCGGTGGCCATGGGGACGCCGGTCAGAGGGTGCGGACGGGGCGGGCGGGGTTGCCGACGGCCACGACGTTCGCCGGGACGTCCTTGGTGACCACGGCTCCGGCGCCGATGACGGAGTTGTCCCCGATGGTCACTCCGGGGCACACGATGACCCCGCCGCCGAGCCAGACGTTGTCACCGATGGTGATGGGCAGCGCGGCTTCCAGCTTGTCGCGGCGGGGCTGCGGCTCCACCGGGTGCGTGGGGGTGAGGAGTTGGACGTTGGGGCCGATCTGGCAGTCCTCGCCGATGGTGATCCGGGCGACGTCGAGCGCGGTGAGGTGATAGTTGACGAAGGTGCGGGCGCCGATGGTGATGTTGCTGCCGTAGTCGACGTACAGCGGCGGCCGCACCTCGACGCCCTCCCCCACGGAGTCGAGCAGGTCGGCCAGGATCGGCCGGGCCTTGTCGGCGTCCTCGATGAAGGCGTCCTGGTAGCGGGCGGCCAGCCGCATCGCCCGCTGCTGACGCCGGGCGATCTCCGGATCGTCGGCGATGTAGAGGTCACCCGCGAGCATGCGCTCCAGGTTCGTCCGCGGGTCGTCGGCAAAGTAGTCCGTCGTCGGCATGCGTACGATCGTACACTCTGGAATGTACGAACGTACGCTCGCGATCGGCGAGTCACTGAGCGCAGGGTGCTCGGCCCGGCTAACCCGGCTGCCGCATCAGCATGTCCCGGACCCCGATGCCGTGGTGGGCGCGCAGCCGGTGCAGTTCCCACAGGCCGACGGCGGTCACCGAGGCGGGGGCCCCGAGCATGAGCAGCACCCGGAGCGGGCCCGGCACACCCGCGTAGGCGCCGGTGAACAGGTCGACGAGCGTCATCTCCCAGACCAGCGTCATCGCCAGCAGCGGCGGTACGGTCTCGTGGATGTCCGCGGTGCGGAAGACGTGTACGAGTGCCAGGCCGATGCCCCAGAACATGAAGGGCACCACCCACAGGAACGTCAGGATCGTCGTGCCGTAGGTGACGGCGGCCATCGCCGGGCTGGTGGCGAAGCGGCCGTCGACGAATCCGGAAAGCACGGCGGCCGGGAACACGGCGACCGCGGCCACTATGGCCACGATCGCGCCGAAACACCTGGCGGCCCGGCGCAGCAGTTCACGGCGGGCGGAGGGCGCGGCGAGGGCGAGCAGGACGCCCATGGCGACGGGGAAGGTCACCGACAGCATCAGGACGCTGTTCCAGGACTGGCTCAGCCGGTCGTCGGCGATGTCACCCACCGACTGGGCGACCTTGTACGCCACTGACATCCACACCACCGCGCCCAGACCGACCAGCGTGCGGATCTTCTGGACGCGGGCGACGAGGGCGTCGTCGACCCTGCCGGGACGGGACGGCTTGAACACCCTGCGGGCGGTGTGGATGGGGCCGATCCTCAGCCACAGCCGGCGGAAGGGGCCGGGCGGCACCGGCGGGCCGGGGTGCGGCGGGTACGGCTGGGGCCCGTAGGGGTGCGGGATCTGCGGCGGGTAACCGCCGTTGGGCGGCTGTGGCGGGTACGGGCCCTGGGGCGGCGGTGGCGGGTACGGGCCGGGCTGGGGCCGGTGTCCTGCCCGCGGGTCATAGGGCGGCTGCCCGCCCGGGTTCCAGGCATTCATGTGTTTCCCCCGAGGTGTGACTGATGGGACACGAGCGGCAACAGAATAGAGGCGCCGCGTCCCGGAGAACCCTTGCCGGGCGACATGGCGGCGGTATCGATGCCGGCGGTTCAACCGGCGGCGGCCGGGCGGTAGCGCACGTTCACCACGAGCGACGGATCGCTGCCGTTGACAAGGCCGAGCCGGACCGGCGAGCCGCCCGGGTTGTCGAACAGGCGGATCCCGTCGCCGAGCAGGACCGGCGCGATGTGCAGGTCGATCTCGTCGACGATCCCGCGCTCCAGGAGCTGACGGCCGATCGAGGGTGACAGGACCTCAAGGTTCTTGCCCCGGGCGGCGTCCAGAGCGATCCGGACCGCCTCGGCCACATCGCAGTTGAGGAACGTCACGCCGTCGGCGGGCTTCAGGTCCTCGGGACGGTGGGTGAGGACGAACACGGGCCCCTGCCACCGGCCGCCGTAGGTCGCGCTCGCGTCGGGGCAGGCGTCCCAGCCGTCCCGGCCTCCCAGCACGGCGCCGGTCGTCTGCGTGTACTCCTCGATCAGGCCGGGCCGCGACGCGACGCCTGTCATCCAGTCCATGGAATGGCCCGGCCCCGCCACGAAGCCGTCCAGCGACATCGTGAAGTGCCAGAGCACCTTGCCCGATGCGGTCTGCCGTTCGGTGTCCGTGATCGGCGGGGCGGCGTCGGGGTTCCGCGGGGTCTTGGCGGTGGGCATGATCGGTCCTCTCGTCGGCTGAGGCTGTCCCGTAGACCCGGTACGACCCGGGAACTCATCGCCGACACCGGCCCCTGCCTCTCACTGCGCCCGCACTATCGACCTGGCCATGACGTGTGACCGCCTTCCGACATCGTTGTCGAAAGCGCGGCCTGCACGGGTCGCTGCCCTATGGGATGCGGCAGGCCCCGAGGGAGCACCGCGCGCCGGGGCGTTCGGACGCCCTACGGCGTGTAGACGGCGTCACTGCCGTACAGCTCCCTGGTGAACGCGGAGACGTCGGCGCTGCGATCGGCGCCGTCGAGGTTGTACGTCAGATAGACGCCGTACCCCTCGCTGACGTGCGGCGGGCGAGGTCGGCGGCGGTGAGAGATCGACGGACCCTCGGGGATCCAGGGACAGCACACGCTTCTCGTTCTCCACCAGCCAGGCAGTGATGCGCGGCGGATTCAGCGGGGCGTTCTCGTCGACGACCCCGTCGGCGTCGCCGTATGCCCACACCCCGCCGGTGTGCGCATAGGAGCGGGGCCGCACGCCGTCCCGCGGTGCCTCCGCCGCTGCGCGGCAGACGTCCGCCGTGCCCTCGGCGGAATCCGCTCCCCGAGATGGATCACCGCGTCGGCCGGATGAAGTTGATTGAGGTCAGCATGGACAGGCTGCATCGCCCAGCTGTGCTCAGTCCGGCTTGCACACCCCACTCATCCCAGCGGCCCGAGCTCACGCAGGTACGCCACGTGCCGGCCCCGCCCGAGGGACTGCCTCGGCGTCAGCAGCCCGCCCGAACCTTGCGCATCTGCTCGGCGACTCTTCGTGACGCGCGCCATTCGACGGCACCTCTCCGTGCGGTGGCCGACCGAGGTGAGCAGCGCGCCTCCGCACATCACTATGGAAGTGGCGCGTATGTGCGTGCCGAAGCGGAGGTGTGCCATGCCGGCCAGTGCAGTCCTCATGCGTATCGCCGATGATGGGCGAATTCTCGAGTGGTCTGCCCAGGCCCGAGAACTGCTGGGCTGGTCCCGGGCGGATGCCGAGGGGCGCACTGTGGCCGGCCTGGTACGGCCGGGCTCCCCTGCGTCCGAGGTCGTGGGGGCACTGGCGGCTCTGGGGGAGGTGTCGGTACGACCCGCGCTCTCCGGTGGTTCGCTGACCTGGGAGGTAAGCGCAGCAGAAGGCTCTGGTTCAACCGAGCGGGACATCGCGGTCTTGCAGGCGTTGTTCGCTGACGCACCCATGGACTTGTACGTTCTGGACTGCGACCTGCGTATCGTCAGGTCCCGGGCCCGTACGCCCGAGGCACAGCCGGCCGTGAAGGAGACCCAGGCTGGCCCGGATTTTGCTTCGACCCTCGGGCTTGAGGATCCAGCGAACGAGCGTGCGGTGGCGCGGCTGGTTCTTGCGAGCGGTGAGCCGGCGCTGCAGCGTGTCGTGCGGTCCGCAGGAGCGGAGGGCACCAGTCGTCCCGTGGTCTACTCCCTGTCGTACGTCCGCGTCGAAGGACGTGACGGCCGGACTCAGGGCCTGGTCGCCTCGGCCATGGACGTGACGGACCGCGAGCGGACGTTGCGCCGGTTGAAGGTCTTGGAGCGGGTCCGCACAACTGTCGGGGACCGACTCGACGTCATGTCCGCGTGCCAGGAGTTGGTCGAGGCTGTCGTGCCGACGTTCTCAGGCATTGTGGTGGTCGAGGTCATCGAGGACGTGTTCCGGGGGCAGGAGCCGCCGTTGGCTCCGGTGGCCTACGACGTGCCCTTGCGGCGCGCTGCATTCAAAGGGCTGGTGTCGGCACACGCGGTGGGCGACGTTCGTCGGCTCCCGGACGGCACACCGTTCTCACGAGTCCTCAACGACCTGCGTCCGCGGCTCCTCAGTGTGGCCGAAGACAGCCCCTGGCTGTCGGCGGATCCGGCGCGGGCGAACTCCATCGTGCGGTCAGATGCGCACTCCCTGATCGTCGCTCCTCTTACCGTGCGCGGCGAAGCTCTGGGCGTGGTCAGCTTCTATCGGCACGGGGACGAGGAGCCCTTTGACGAGCACGACGTCACGCTGACGACGGATGTCTGCGCGCACGCGGCGCTGTGTATCGACAACGCACGGCGTTACACGCGGGAACGGACCATCGCAGCAACCGTGAAGCGTCAGCTCCTGCCACAGAAGTCGCCGGTTCCGTCCACGGTGGACGTGGCCACGATGCACATCCCCGGTCCGGGTGGCGGAGGCGCATGGTTCGACACGATCGAACTGGCGGGCGGCCGAGTCGCGTTGGTGCTCGGAGACGTGGCCGGACGAGGCGTGGCGACTGCTACCACCATGGGACAGCTCAGGACCGTCATCCACGCGCTGGCCGCACTCGACTTGGAGCCGCAGGAACTGATGGCACGGCTGAGCGACACCGCCGAGCGACTGGCCACGGAACGGGCAGCGCTGCCAGCGGGAGACCCCCTGAACAGTGAACCGCTCACGGCTGCGTGCCTGATCGCGATCTACGACTCGGTCGACCACACGTGCACGCTCGTTCGCGCGGGACTCTCGGAGCCGTATCTCGTCCTTCCTGACGGCGAGTCGGCGACTGTGACGACTCCGGGAGGTCCGGTGCTCGCCGGCACCGATCACGCCCCTTTTCCTGCCACTGAGATCACGATGCCGGCAGGCAGCACGCTTGCGGTCGGCAATGAGGACCTGTTGGAGACCTCGCCGACGCTGCGTGTACTGCTGCGGGAAGGAGCGACGCTGCCCCTGACCGAAGTCTGCGACACACTCTCCTACGCGCTGCGAGACCGCCACGACACGGAGAAGATGCTGCTGCTGGCGCGTGCTCGAGGTCTGCCCCCGGACAGAGTGCTGACGGTTGCACTGGCCGAGGATCTGGCGGCCGTCCCAGCAGCCCGAAAGGCCGCACGCAGACAACTCGCCGCTTGGAAGATCAGCGCAGAGTCAGCGTTCACCACCGAACTCATCGTCAGTGAACTGGTCGCCAACGCAGTCCGGTACGGCGCCCCGCCGTACCGCCTGCGGCTCATCCTCGACGACCGTCTGACCTGCGAGATCCGTGACGCGGGGACAAGCGTCCCGCACCTCAAGCATGCCCGCGCGATCGATGAAGGGGGCCGCGGCCTGTTCATCGTCGCCAGCATCGCCGACGCCTGGGGCGTCCGCTACCACGTCCAGGGCAAGACAGTGTGGGCGCAACAGGGCACGGTGGCTGCAGAGCCGGAGTAGCGGGAGAACTGCGAGGCAGCCCGTCCTCGCGCTCGCCGTCGCATTCGGGGCGATGCCCCTCTCCTGCACAGCGCCCTCAGCCACCGGTCAGCCCTACGGTCCCACGAAGATATCGGCGCCCGAGCGTGCCGCCTGTGCCAACGGTGGCCTGCCGGACACCACCCTTCCCGTACAGGCCCGCGCCACGCGAATGGGGTGTGTTCTCCGGTGGTCTGGGTGACCATGGAAGTCGAAGCCGCCAGCAGGCGCAGACAGGCCGCGCCCCAGTCCGAGGGGTGGCTCATGTGGCGTCGGCGGGCAGAAGGAGTGCCTGCAATGAGCGAAGCCGAGTGGCCTCCCCCGGACATCGGCGAGGTGTTCAGCGGCCGAGCGAGCGACGAACCATCACAGCCGAGTGGGTTGATGAACCTTCTGGGAGTGGCGGCCGTGCTGCTGGACGCCGAGGGACGGGTCGTCCTGTGGAGTCCGCAGGCCGAGGAGCTGTACGGCTACACCGCCGAGGAAGCGCTCGGGCAGCACGCCGCACAGCTACTCGTCCCCGAGGAGGACTGTGATTGGGTGCTCAAGAAGTTCGCCGAGGTCATGGAGTCGGGCCGGAGCTGGGGTGGCACGTTCCCCGCCCGTCGAAAGGACGGCGGCACACGGCTGGTGGAGCTGCGCAACATGCGGCTCCTGGACGACCGCGGCGACTTCTACGCCCTTGGACTGGGCACCGACGCGCCCACACTGCGCGAGGTGGAGCGGGACGTAGCCCTCTCCACCCGGCTGATCTCCCAGTCCCCCATCGGAATCGCCATCCTCGACTCCGACCTGCGGTACCTGGCAGTCAACCCCGCGCTGGAGCGGATGCACGGCGTCCCCGCGAAAGACCACCTCGGTCGCCACTACCGCGAGATCATGACGGCTGCGAAGTTCGAAACGCCCGAGGCCGCGATGCGGCAGGTCCTCGACACCGGGATGCCCCTGATCGACCAGTCCACCATCGTCGGCCACAGCCCGGCCGACGAGGCACCGCGCCTGCACGCCTGGGCGATCTCGGCCTACCGGCTGGAAGACACCCAGGGCCGCGTGCTCGGGGTGGCCGAACTCGTCACAGACGTCACCGAGCGTTACCAATCGGCCCAGGAGGCGACCGCGACGCGGCGGCGCCTGGCCGTGATCGCCGACGGCTCCGCCCGCATCGGCACCACCCTGGACATCGCACAGACCGCCCAGGAGCTGGCCGACGTCACCGTTCCCGAACTCGCCGACGTGGTCTCCGTCGACGTGCTCGACTCCGTCATCGACGAGCACCGGCCTCGCACCACCGCCGGTCCCGCATTCTTCCGTGCCCTCGCACTCAAGGCCTCCCACCCCACCGAGGCCCTCCAAGCCGCCGATCCGCCCGGCCACATCGCCGCGTACGAAGACAACCGCGTGGCCACCCGCTGTGTGCGCATCGGTCGACCCATCTTGATCCCCCACGCCGACGGAAACGACCTGACATCCATCGCCCGGGACGATCACGCCGCAACGCTGCTGGCCCGCGCCGGAGTGCACTCCTACATGGCCGTCCCCCTCATTGCCCGCGCCACCGTCCTTGGCTTCCTGGGGCTGACCCGCGCCCGCGACCCACGGCCCTTCGACGAGGACGACCTCGCCATCGCCGCCGAACTGGCCTCCCGCACCGCGGTGTGCATCGACAACGCCCGCGCCCACCAGAGCGTGCGCAACGCCGCCGAGACCCTGCAGCGCAGCCTGCTCCCCCACCATCCACCCCACCTGCCCGGCCTGCAGGTCGCCTCCCGGTACCAGCCCGCACAGGCGGCCTACGAAATCGGCGGCGACTGGTACGACGTCCTCCCCCTGGGCGGCGACCGGACGGCCCTCGTCGTGGGCGACGTCATGGGCAGCGGTATCGACGCCGCCGCGACCATGGGCCGTCTGCGCACCGCGACCGCCGCCTTCGCCGGCCTGGACCTCGACCCCACCCGCGTCCTCCAGCAGCTCGACACGATCACCTCCGGACTGGAGCCATACATCGCCACCTGCCTCTACGCCGCCTACGACCCCCACCGTGGGGAGTGCCACATCGCCAACGCCGGCCACCTGCCCCCCGTCCTCATCCGCGACGGCAAGCATCCCCAGCTGCTCGACCTGCCCACCGGTACCCCACTCGGCGTGGGTGGCGTCCCGTTCGAGACCACCACTCTCTGCCTCGACCCGGGTGACCAGCTGATCCTCTACACCGACGGACTGGTCGAAACCCGCCACCACCCCATCGACGAGCGCCTCGACACGCTCCTGCGCGTCCTGGAAGCACTCGACTGCCCGCTGGAAGAAACCTGCGACCGGCTCCTGCACGACCTCCGACTGCCCGACGACCACGACGACGTCGCCCTGCTGATCGCCCGCACCCTGTCGTTCGCGCCAGAGAATGAACAACGTCCCCGCTGATCCGATACAGCAGAAGGTGATAACCGCCAACAGGCCACCGTTGGCGGCGGCGTTCTGGTACCGAAACGACTGGTCCAGGAGCTGATCCAGGCTTGGTGCCGGCCCCTCTCCGCAAACGTGCCATCGGGCACTTCCGATGCGAGAGGAAATACGTGCCGCAGCAGCTGAACGAACGTCAACTGCATGTCCTGCGTCGGGTCGGGCAAGGCTGCCCGGAAGGCGTACGGGAAGGGACTCATCACAAACGCAGTCGGCAGGCATTTCAGAGGCCGTTGTCCTCACGGACGTGATCGTTGAGTTTCCGCTGCTCAGGCATGGTTTCGGTGTCGCTTCGGGGCGGGCGATCAGGTCGTTCTCGCGATGTGGAGATGACCGGTGACATCGGTAATGGGTCTGTTGGAGCGGCGCGAAGCGGCTGCCCGAGTGCGGGTGCATGAGCTTCGCGTGGAGGCGGAGCGGGTTCTTGCTGAACTCGGCGAGGCGGAGGCGGTGTTGGAGCGCGATGATCGTCCTCACGGAGCCGGCCGAGGCCCTGGCTGCTCCGGCCGAAGGCGGATGCGCTTGTCCCCGGCCCGCGCGAGGCGACGGTGGACGAGCTCCCGGTTGCGGGGGCGATCGTGCCGCAGCACGGCGAGGGGGTGACCGTGCAAGCAGTCGCACCCAACTATCGGCGGATCGTGGAGCTGGTGGAATCCGAGCCGGGCGGCGATGAGAGGGCGTCGGCGAAGGGGAGCGCGGCCTGGCTGGGACTGAAGCTGGTGCCGGCGAAGATCGAGAGCGTGCGGTCCAGGGCGAGGCGCCTGGCCGAGCGGGGATAGATGTCCATGTCGTCGTCGGGACAGTTCACGCCGCGGCAGCACCACCGAGACTGCGCTGGCCGCGGGCGGGGAGCAGGGCGGGCGAGACGGCGACTGGGAAGGCTTCCGGTGGGCCGTTGGTACTTGAGGACACAAGTCCAGTGGTTTCGCCCGTCTGCCGAGCCGTCTTTGCTGCACTGGGGCACGCCCGGGGAACTGTTGACGTTTCGTGCGGAGCCTCTGTCGCGAGTTTCATCCTGGACTCGGCAGCCTTCGGCGGGCCAATGCAGGGCAGGAGGCAGCGCTGCGTCCGATACCCGGCGGTGGGTGTCCTGTGTTCGCTGTGTGATTCGCGAACTGTCGGTGGAGGGTGCGGCAGTGCCCCTACTCTGAGCAGGCAGTTGGGCAGAGACTCGGGGGAGGGCGGTTGTGGCGCGGGTGGTGCTGGTGCACGGGGTTGCTCAGCAGTTTGAGGGGCCGGAGTTGTTGTCGTTGCGGCTGGGTGCAGCGGTCCGTGACGGGGTGAAGCTGGCCACGGGGATGACGCTCCTCCCGGAGGATGTGGCGTGCGCGTTCTACGGGCACTGCTTCGTCGAGCCAGGGACTCGGTCGGGCGGTCTCCCCGCGTGGAACGAGCACGATGTGGAGGACGGTCTGGAGGCCGAACTCCTCGACGTGTGGTGCCGCCGGGCGGAGGAGATCGACGACGGGGTGCCACCTTCCGACGACGAGGGGACGCGGGGGCCTGCGGGGTACGCCGCGTCCCGGGTGCTGCTCTCCCGGTGGGTGCGTGAGCGGTTGAACTCGCTGACGGAGGCCCGGTTCTTCCAGCCGGTGTCGGAGCGGATGCTGATCGGTGAGCTGAAGCAGGTGCGCCGGTATCTGGACGAGCCGCCAGTGTGGCAGGCCGCCCGCGCGGCGGTGGCCGCCGAGATCGGTGCCGACACACGGGTGGTGGTTGCGCATTCGCTGGGTTCGGTCGTCGCGTACGAGGCGTTGTGCGACAACCCTGACTGGCCGGTGACGGATCTGGTGACGGTGGGCTCTCCGCTGGGTCTGCCGGTGATCCACCGGCGGCTGAGCCCGCTGCCGGTGGAGGGCCGTGGGGCGTGGCCCGGTGGGGTGGTGCGGTGGACGAACGTCGCCGACCCGGGTGACATCGTCGCGTTGGTGGGCGCGCTGGCCCCGCGGTTCGTGTCCGGCCCCGGCGCAGGGGTGGCCGACAGGACGATCACCAACGGGGTGCGGATGCACGACTTCGAGCGCTACCTGACCGCTCCGAAGACCGCGACCGCCGTCGCCGCCGCTCTCCGGACGCCGCACGCATGACAACCTGCGAAGACGCCGAACACGCCGTGGCGGGGCGCCGGTTCCTGATCGCGGCCGGTGTCGGTGCCTTCCGGAATCCGGGCATCGACGGCCTGCCCGGTGTCGCGGCGGACGTGCGCAGGGTACGGGAACTGCTGGAGCCCATGGGCTACACGTCCGTCCTCACCGAGCTGGCCGACGATCCGCCCCGGGACGCGCTCGCCGAAGGCATCGAGGACTGGACCCTGGAGACTTCTCTGGGGCCGGAAGACGTGGTGGTGGTGTACTTCGCTGGACACGGTGTCTGCGAGGAGGACCGCCACTACCTGCTGTGTGCCGACAGCAGGCCCGGCCGGTGGACCCGGGCGCTGGCGGCCGAGGACCTGGCCAGGCCGCTGGTGAAGAGCGCGGTGGGGCATCTGCTGGTCGTACTCGACACCTGCTACGCGGGGGCCGGTACGGCGGACGTCAGCCGGCTCGCCGCCGATCTGGCGGACCTGCACCGCGGGCGGGCCAACCGCTGGCACCTGGCTGCCGCCCGCGCCCGGGACCGCGCGAAGGAGACCGTGTTCGTGGACGCCCTCGCCGACGTCTTCGCCCACCCTCGGCACGGCGCGACCCAGGAGTACGTGAGCGTGCGCGAGGTCACCGAGCGCGTCAACGACCATTTCAGGGCTCACCGCCCCAGCCAGCAGGCTCGGTTGACCACCACCGACACCGACGGCCAGGACCCCTTCTTCCCCAGCCCCGTCTTCCTGCCCGGCCTGCCCGCCGAAGGCATCGATCTGGCCGGCCTCGCCCTGCTGCGCCGCCGTTACGACCCGCACTACGGCCCCCGTAGCCGCGGGCTGGAACACGCCGGGGAACGTGGCGACTACTTCACCGGCCGTGCCCGCGCCCTGGACGAACTCACCGCGTTCCTCACCGCCCGCGACGCGGACCACGACCGCAAGGCCCGCGTCGTCACCGGCGACCCCGGCTCGGGCAAGTCGGCCCTGCTCGGACGCCTCCTCGCCCTCACCGACCCGGACACTCCGAGGACGCGTAGGGACGGGGACGCATCCGGCAGCGAACGGCTGCCGCCGGCTTACCCCTCCGTGATTGCCCTGCACGCGCGCCGGGCCTCCCTGGCCGACCTGTTGACCGACCTCGCCGCAGCCCTGCACCTGCCCGCCCCCGCCGACCGCGACACCGTGCTGACCGCGCTGTCCGCCCGCACCGCACCCGTCGCCGTCCTAGTGGACTCCCTGGACGAGGCCGGAACCGCGGGCGACACCCGAGAGAGCCAACGCATCGCCCGCGAACTCCTCCAGCCCCTCGCCACACTCCCCGCGGTACGGCTCGTCGTCGGCACCCGTCGCCCCCAGATCCCCTCCCTCGGCCATGCCGTACACGTCCTCGACCTCGACGCGCCCGAACACCTCACCCGCGCGGACATCACCGCGTACGCCCGCGCCGTCCTCGAAGACGCCCAGGACCCCGACAGCCGCTCCCCCTACCGCCACGACCCCGACCTGGCCGCCACGATCGCCGACGGCATCGCCGAACGAGCCCGCTTCTCCTACCTCGTCGCCCGCATGACGGCACGCGCCCTCGTCCACGGCCAGATCCCCATCGACACCGGTCGGCCCGACTGGCGCGAGCGCCTGCCCAGCGACGCGAAGGAAGCCTTCGCCGCCTACCTCGAACGCTTCGGCCCCGACGGCCCCAAGGCCGAACGGCTCCTGCGCCCCCTCGCCTACGCCCAGGGCGCCGGCCTTCCCTGGTCCACCCTTTGGGCCCCCCTCGCCGAGGCCCTGTCCGGCCTGCCGTGCTCCCAGGACGACCTCGACTGGCTCCACCGGCACGCAGGCGCGTACATCATCGAGACCCCCACCCCCGACGGATCGGCCTACCGCCTCTTCCACGAGACCATGGCCGAACACCTGCGCCGCACCGGCCACGAACGCGACGACCACGCCACCATCGCCCGCACCCTCACCGCCCTGGTCCACCAGGACCCGGCCACCGGCGTGAACGACTGGCCCGCCGCCCACCCCTACATCCGCCACCACGCAGCCACCCATGCCGCAGCGGGCACCATCCTTCCCGCGCTGCTGGCAGACCCCGAGTACCTGATCTACGCCGACCCCGCGCCGCTGCTCCGCGCCCTGGACACGGTCACCGACCCGGCTCACCGCACCATCGCGGACATCTATCGCGCGTCAGCTGCCGCCCACGTTCCTCTTCCCGCGGACGCCCGCCGCGACATCCTGGCCATCGACGCCGCCCGCTACCGGCAACCCGAGCTCGCCGCCCAGCTCGCGCGGACCCGGCCGTGGGCACCCCGCTGGGCTACAGGAAACCTTGTCCACCCTGCGCACCGGACCACCCTTACCGGCCACGCAGGCGGGGTGAATGCGGTGGCAGTGACCGTGCTCGACAACCGTCCCCACGCCGTCACCGCCGGCAGCGACGGGACGGTGCGGGTGTGGGATCTGGTCTCCGGCACCGAACGCGCCACGCTCACCGGCCACACCAGCAGCGTGAACGCAGTGGTGGTGACGGAGATCGACAACCGTCCTCACGCCCTCACCACCGACGGCGACAGGACGATGCGGGTGTGGGATCTGGTCTCCGGCACCGAACGCGCCACGCTCACCGGCCACACCGGTTGGATCACTGCGGTGACGGAGATCGACAACCGTCACCACGCTGTCACCACCGGCACCGACGGGACGGTGCGGGTGTGGGATCTGCTCTCCGGCACCGAACACGCCGTCCTGAGCAGCCACACCGGCAGAGTGACAGCAGCGGCGGTGGCGGAGATCGACAACCGTCCCCACGCTCTCACCGCTCATGCCGAGGGGACGGTACGGGTGTGGGATCTGATCTCGTGCACGGAATCCACCGCCCTCATCGATCCCATTCACGGGGTGAACGCGATGGCGGTGACGGAGATCGACGACCGTCCCCACGCCGTCACCGCCGGTGACCACGGGTCAGTACGGGTGTGGGACCTGGTCGCCGGCACCGAACGCGCCGACCTCATCGGCCACGTCGCCGCTGTGTACGCGGTGGAGGTGGTGGAGATCGACAACCGTCCCCACGCCGTCACCACCGGCGAAGACAGGACGGTACGGGTGTGGGACCTCGTTGCCGGCACCGAACGCGCCGCCCTCACCGGTCACACAGACCGCGTGAGCGCAGTGGCGGTGACCGTGCTCGACAACCGTCCCCACGCCGTCACCGCCGGCCATGACGAGACGGCGCGGGTGTGGGATCTGGCCTCCGGAGCCGAACACGACGCCCTCAGCAGCCACACCGGTTGGGTGAGTGCACTGGCCACGGCGAAGATCTACGACTGCCCCTACGTCCTCACCGGCGACGGCGGGACGGTGCGGGTGAGGGACCTGGCCACCGGCGCTGAACGGGCTGTCCTCCCCGGCCACACAGGTTGGGTGAGTGCGCTGGTCGTGGCGGAGGCCGACAGCCGTCCCCACGTCCTCATCGGCGGTGACGAGAAGGTGCGGGTGTGGGATCTAGTCACTGGCACCGAAAGGGCCGCCCTCACCAACCACACCGGTTTGATGACCGCGCTGGTGGTGACGGAGATCGACGACCGTCCCCACGCCGTCACCGCCAGCCAGCACGGGAAAGCGCAGGTGTGGGATCTGGCCTCCGGCACCGAACACGCCGCCCTCAGCAGCCACAGCGGTTGGGTGAGTGTGCTGGCGGTGACGGAGATCGACAACCGTCCCCACGCCCTCTTCGCCGACGGCGGGACGGTGCGGGTGTGGGATGTGGCCTCCGGCACGGAACGCACTGCCCTCACCGGCCACACAGGCAGGGTGACCGCGGTGTCGTTGACACAGCTCCACGACCACCCCCACGCCGTCACCACCAGCGAGGACAAGACGGTGCGAGTGTGGGATCCGGTCTCCGGCACGGAACGCACTGCCCTCACCGGCCACACAGACCGCGTGACGGCAGTGACAGTGGCGCAGATGGACAAACGTCCTCACGCCCTCACCACCAGTGACGACAGGACGGTGCGGGTGTGGGACCTGCTCTCAAGCCGTGTGGTGGCGGTGCACTCGCTGCCCATGCCGGCGCAAGCCGTCTCGACGTACGGCGACTTCATCATCTTGGGGATGGCCAATGAAGTCGTCGCACTCCAGCGCACCCGCAAGCCATAACGGCGTCGCACAGGGCCCGATCGAACCAGACTCCGGCCGGAGCCGCCCCCGCAACGGCATTGCGGCGCGTTCGATCTGCCACCTGCATGCCGCCACTCGATGTCCTGCACGGTCTGCGGCGATAGCCCCAACGCAGCCGTGAACTTCCCCCAAGGCACGGGCACCCCAACTGTGGGGCGTCCTGGCAAGCACTTCACGCCTTGGGCGACTCTGCTTCAGGGGCGGGGCTGCTCGATCCTCGGCTTGGCCCCGCCCAGACCTCCCGCTGTCGCCCCACCAGGCCAGCTTCCTGCCGCAAGGCATCGACCTTCCGCCCCGCTCAGACAGACGTCATCTCCAAGATCCGGACCAGGCACGGACCAACTCAACCTGCCAGCTCACCGTCTCGCCCGTTCGCGCTGGTCAGACGAAGATCGGCCTCAAAGACCGCCCTGGCGCTGCCATGTCGCGCTCATCCCAGGGCACGCACAAGTCCGCCTGACTGGAGTGAGAGCCGGCGCGCCTTCGCAATCGCCTGCATCAAGAACCCCCTGCGGCCGCACATGACGGCGCCAAAGAACATCGCGTACGGCTCCAGGCTGAAGGGGTGGGACAGGAAGCGCATTGCGGGGCGCGCCCCCGAGATGCTGGAGATCGTGGAGCACGAGTCCCGCCTGCTGCGATGGGACCGAATCCACAGCGGGTACCAGCGGAGCGGCCAGTCCCTGTCGCCCCGCACGACGCGCGCCATCGACTCCTACCGGCACGTCCGGTGTGGGACAAGGGCCGTCCGCCCATACTGGATGTTGCGCACGGTCCAACTGCACGCCCGCAACCTGACACCCCGTCAACAAAGTAAGCATCAGACCCACCCAACCCTCCATCAACCATCAACGAACGCCAAGACCCAAAAGGGTCTACACCCACTCTGACCAGGCAGTACACAGGTCAGGGCATCACCTATTAACGTCATCCGGAGGTACCCATGAAGATGCTCATCAACGTGGCCGAGACCGTGGTCGCCGACGCGTTGCGGGGAATGGCCGCGGCCCATCCGGAGCTGATCATCGATGTCGAGAACCGCGTGATCGCGCGCAGGGACGCCCCCGCCGAGGGGAAGGTCGCGATCGTCTCCGGCGGCGGGTCGGGGCACGAGCCGCTGCACGGGGGGTTCGTGGGGCACGGGATGCTGTCGGCCGCCTGTCCGGGTGAGGTGTTCACGTCGCCGGTGCCCGACCAGATGGTGCGGGCCGCGGCCGCCGTGGACAGCGGCGCCGGGGTGCTCTTCGTGGTGAAGAACTACACGGGTGACGTGCTCAACTTCGACATGGCCGCGGAACTCGCCGAGGACGAGGGGATCCAGGTCGCCAAGGTCCTCGTCAACGACGACGTGGCCGTCACCGACAGTCTGTACACCGCGGGCCGGCGCGGCACGGGCGCGACCCTGTTCGTCGAGAAGATCGCGGGCGCGGCGGCCGAGGAGGGGCAGCCACTGGAGCGCGTGGAGGCGATCGCCCGTCAGGTCAACGCGAACGCGCGGAGCTTCGGTGTGGCCCTGAGCGCGTGCACCACGCCCGCCAAGGGCAGCCCCACCTTCGATCTGCCCACCGGCGAGCTGGAGTTGGGTGTCGGTATCCACGGTGAGCCGGGCCGCGAACGGCGCGCCATGATGACCTCCGGCGAGATCGCCGACTTCTCCGTGGACGCCGTTCTCGAAGACCTGCAGCCTAGCGACCCGGTACTCGTCCTCGTCAACGGCATGGGCGCGACCCCGCTCCTCGAGCTTTACGGGTTCAACGCCGAGGTCCAGCGCGTGCTCACCGAACGCGGCGTGCCGGTGGCACGCACCCTCGTCGGGAACTACGTCACATCGCTCGACATGGCCGGTGCCTCCGTCACCCTGTGCCAGGTCGACGAGGAAATGCTGCGCCTGTGGGACACGCCCGTCAGCACGGCGGGCCTGCGCTGGGGCATGTGAGGCAGTCCAAACCATCACCACCACGCAAGGAGATGACGTGCTCGACGCCGATTTCTTCCGACGCTGGCTCACCGCGGCCACCGCGGCCGTCGACCGGGAGGCGGCCCGGCTCACCGAACTCGACTCGCCGATCGGCGACGCCGACCACGGCAGCAATCTGCAGCGCGGCTTCGTCGCCGTGAGCGCCGTCCTGGAGAAGGAGGCACCGGCCACCCCCGGCGGTGTCCTCACCCTCGCCGGACGCCAGCTGATCTCGACCGTGGGCGGCGCGTCGGGCCCGCTGTACGGGACGCTCCTGCGCCGTACGGGCAAGGCGCTCGGGGACGCCCCCGAGGTCAGCGAGGCGGAACTCGCCGCGGCGCTGCGGACCGGGGTGGACGCCGTCATGACGCTGGGCGGTGCCGCGCCGGGCGACAAGACCATGATCGACGCGCTGGTGCCCGCGGTCGACGCGCTCGACACCTCCTTCGACGCGGCCGCCACCGCCGCCGAGCAGGGCGCGCTCGCCACGACGCCGATGCAGGCGCGCAAGGGGCGGGCGAGCTATCTGGGCGAGCGCAGCATCGGGCATCAGGACCCGGGCGCCACGTCGTCGGCGCTGCTGATCGGGGCCCTGGTCGAGGCGGCCCGCGATGAGTGAGCCGGGGGGCGGGGGCAGCGGGGGCAGTGGTCAGGAGAAGGCCGTCGGGATCGTGCTCGTGTCGCACAGCCGCGCCGTCGCCGAGTCGGTGGCGGAACTTGCGAAGGGGCTCGCGGGCGGTGGCGCGGACGTCCCCGTGGCACCGGCGGGCGGCACCGAGGACGGCGGGCTCGGCACCAGCGCCGAGCTGATCTCCGGGGCCGCACGGTCAGTTGACCGGGGTGCGGGCATCGCGGTGCTCACCGATCTGGGCAGCGCGGTGCTCACCGTGAAGGCGCTGCTGGCCGAGGGCGATGAACTCCCGGACGGGGCACGCCTGGTGGACGCCCCCTTCGTCGAAGGGGCCGTGGCCGCGGTGGTCACGGCGTCGGCGGGGGCGGATCTGGACGCGGTCGAGGCGGCGGCCGTCGAGGCGTACACGTACCGGAAGGTGTGAGCTACCGGGGCGGCGGCTCACCCGTCGCCCCGACGCGCCGTGTGCGGCCGTCGCCCCAACCCGGAGTATTCCGGGCTCAGTTGACAGACAGGAACTTCTTCGCCTGCGGCTCGCCCAGCGCCACGGCGGCTCGGTGGCTCTCGATGGGCCGCACTGCGGTGTTCTTGAACAGGATGTACGTGACCTCGCCGGCGGCGCCGCCCCGTACGGGATGCGGGTTGATACCCAGGTTCACCGCGGCGGCGTACGAGGCCTCGCCGATGACGTTCTCCGGTCCCGTGTCGCCGACGACGGCGTACTGGACCTTGTCGTTCGTCGCTGCGGTAGCGGCCGCGTGAGGTCATGAAAACCCAATCCGGGCTCACCCGAGCGTGCGGTCCACCGCTCGGGGTCCGGACGGGAACGACGCGCACCACCCCGCCTCTTGATGTGGCCCCGTCACTCATGACATACAGGTCTGTACCAATGCTTCCGAGCGGAAGGCCTGCCGTGCGACGCATTCTCGGACGCACCCCATTGGCGTACACGACCTGCGCCGCCGCGCTCCTGTTCGCCACCTCGTGCGGCCCGCTCGACGACGACACCCGGCAGGGTCCCGCCCTCACGGCCCCCGCCGGAGTCACGGCGCAGGCGGGCAGCGCCACCTCCGTCCACGTCATGTGGAGCCGCCCCGAGGGAGCCGCCGAGGTCAAGGGCTACACGGTGTACCGGGGCGTCACCAAGGTGAAAGAGGTGCCGGGCGAACAGCACATGGTCGATGTCGTCGGGCTGCACCCGCGCTCCGCCTACACCTTTTCCGTCCGGGCCGAGGACACCGACGGCACACTCGGACCGCTCAGTGCGAAGGTGGCCGTCACCACCCCGGCCGCCGTGGCCGAGGACCGGTCGGCCCCGACCCGGCCGGGAGCGCTGCGCGGCCGGGCGGACGGCGGCCGGGCGGCTTCGCTGTCGTGGGGCGCGTCGAAGGACGACAAGGGCGTCGTCTCGTACGACATCTACCAGGGCGCAGCGAAGATCCACAGCGTCGGCGGGGGCGAGACCCGGGCGCTGATCACCGGGCTGCGGCCGGGCACCGCCTACTCGTTCACCGTGAAGGCGCGCGACGCCGCCGACAACACCTCCCCCGCGGGCCCGGCCCTCAGGCTCACCACCGCGAAGGGCTCCGACGAGGGCCCCGGCACCGCCCCCACCGACTTCCGCGCCACGTCCCGCCGGGCCGGCGGCGCGTACTACATCGACCTGTCGTGGACGCCGCCGCGCACGGGCGGCACCGTGCCCGCGTACCGCATCTACCTCGACGGCCGTCAGGCCACCACGCTCGTCTGGGGCGACGCCCCGCCCAAGGGCACGGCGCGGAACAGTTTCTACGTGGGCAAGGAGGACGGCGTCCGGCACCGGGTGCGGATCCGGGCCCAGCTGCCCGACGGGACGTGGGGCGCCTACTCCGCCGAACGGAGCGTCACCACCGGGTCCTGAGCAGGGCCTTCCGGGCCGGACCATGGAACCTGTCCTCTGCCCGGCTCCCGTCCGCATGCGCCCCTTGTCTGCTCCCCTCCGGGCGTCCTACCGTCTCCGGAGCCGCGCGGGAGCGGCCGCATCACCTACGCATCCGCCTTGGGGGCAGCGTGAGTTCGGGGCCGGTCGGTGTCGCCGTCGTCGGGGCGGGCGTCATCAGCAAGGAGTATCTGCGGACACTGTCCGCCTTTCCCGATCTGCGGGTGGTGGGTGTCGCCGACCTCGACGCGGGCCGCGCCACGGCCGTCGCGCGCGAGCACGGCGTACCGGTTGCCGGCGACGTGGCGACGGTGCTCGCCGTTCCCGAGGTCGAGCTCGTCGTGAACCTCACCGTGCCCGCCGCCCACGCGCAGGTCGCGACGCAGGCGCTGCGGGCCGGGAAGCACGTGTACGGCGAGAAGCCGATCGCCCTGGCCCCCGGCGAGGCCGAGAAGGTGCTCGCCCAGGCGGCGGAACGGGGGCTCCTTGTGGGGAACGCGCCGGACACGTTCCTCGGCGCGGGGCTCCAGTCCGCGCTGCGGGCCGTCGGGGCGGGGCACATCGGCGAGCCGGTGGCGGCGACGACGGCGGTGCAGGGCCTTGGGCCGGAGCGCTGGCACCCCGATCCGGCGTTCTTCTACCAGCCCGGCGCGGGACCGCTGTTCGACCTCGGGCCGTACTACCTGACGGCGTTGGTGGCACTGTTCGGCGGGGTGTCGCGCGTGGCGGCCTCGGCGGCACGCGCGCGCGAGGAGCGCGTCGTCGGGTCGGGGCCCAAAGCGGGGCAGGTGTTCCCGGTGGCGGTGCCGACACATGTGTCGGCGCTCGTCGAGTTCGCGTCGGGGGTGCGGGCGACGTCGGTCTTCAGCTTCGACTCGGCGCTGCCGCGTATCCAGTTCGAGGTCACCGGCACGGAGGGCGTCCTCGCGGTGCCGGACCCCAACACCTTCCGCGGGCCGCTGAAGGTGCGGGCCAACGGGGCGGACGACTGGCGCGACCTGCCGGTCACGGGGCGCACCGACGGGCGCGGGCTCGGCGTGCTCGACCTGGCGCGGGCGATCCGCCGGGGCGGTGCGCCACGTGCGTCGGGAGCACTGGCCCTGCACGTCCTGCAGACGATGACGGCGATCACGCACTCGGCCGAACACGCCGAGTTCACCCGGATCGCCACCTCCCCGACGCCACCACCGCCCGTGCCGGCGGACTGGGACCCGGGGGCGGCGACGCTCGGCTAGGGCCTTTCGTTCGGATCGGGCTGGATCAGGGAGCGGGGTCCGGTGCGTGCACCTGCAAGGCGGAGGATTGAGACGACGTGATGGGGGTCGCCCCTGCCCGAGTGCAGCCGAGAGCTCGGGGGAGTCGGCGAGTGACGACAATGCCGCTGGGGGTCCCCCCACGCTCTTGAGGCAGTGGGGGGAGTGCGTGCCAGACCCCGTGAGCCCAGCCTGATCCAAACGAAAGGCCCTAGGACGGGTCGAGGCCGAGTTCATCCAGGGTCTGTTCGAGCCAGCGCGCCCAGAACGTCTCCAGGTCGATGCCCGCGCGCAGCACGACGTGCTGCAGGCGGTCCTCGACGGAGTCGAGGCCCGGCGGGAAGTCCCGCTTCTCGATCTCCTCGTACTCCGCCAACTGCCGTCGGTGCAGGTCGAGATGGCGGCGTAGATCGGCCTCGATGCCGTCGGTGCCGACGACGGCGGCGGCGCGCAGGCGCAGGAGCAACGGGTCGCGCAGCGGTTTGGGGTCCTGGCTCGCGGCGGTCCAGCGGGCCAGTTCGGCGCGGCCCTCGGGCAGGACCTCGTACTCCTTCTTCTGACCGCGCGCGGGCGTCGGCGCGGGCAGGGCCCTGATGTACCCCTCGCGTTCCAGGCGGCCCAGCTCGCGGTAGATCTGCTGGTGCGTGGCCGACCAGAAGTAGCCGATCGACTTGTCGAAGCGGCGCGTCAGTTCGAGGCCCGACGACGTCTTCTCCAGGAGGGCCGTGAGGATCGCGTGCGGGAGTGACATGGCTGCACCTTATGCGGAGGCGGTCACGCGGCCGGCGGGCCCGGCCACGTGACCGCCGGTCTCACAGCGCCGCGGCCAGCTCGGTGCCCTGGCGGATGGCGCGCTTGGCGTCCAGCTCGGCGGCCACGTCGGCGCCGCCGATCAGGTGCGCCTCGCGGCCCGCGGCCAGCAGGTCGTCGTACAGACCGCGGGCCGGGTCCTGGCCGGTGCACAGCACGACGGTGTCGACGGGGATGACGGTGGAGTTGCCGTCGACGGTGACGTGCAGGCCCGCGTCGTCGATGCGGTCGTAGGTGGCGCCCGCGACCATGGTGACGCCGCGGTGGCGCAGTTCGGTGCGGTGGATCCAGCCGGTGGTCTTGCCGAGTCCGGCGCCGACCTTCGAGGTCTTGCGCTGGAGGAGGTGGACGGCGCGCGGCGGGGCGGGCCGGTCGGGCTTCGCGAGGCCGCCGCGGTCGCGGTAGTCCATGTCGACGCCCCACTGCCGGAAGTACGTGGCCGGGTCCTGGCTGGCCTTGTCGCCGCTGTCGGTGAGGTACTCGGCGACGTCGAAGCCGATGCCGCCCGCGCCGACGATCGCGACGCGCTCCCCGACGGGCGCGCCGTCGCGCAGGACGTCGAGGTAGCCGACGACGCTGGGGTGGTCGAGCCCCTCGATCTCGGGGGTGCGGGGGGTGACGCCGGTGGCGACGACCACCTCGTCGTACGCGTCCGGGGTGAGGTCGGCGGCGGTGACGGGGGTGTTCAACCGGACGTCCACGCCGTGCAGTTCGAGCTGCGCGCGGTAGTAGCGGAGGGTCTCGTCGAACTCCTCCTTGCCGGGGACCTTGCGGGCGACGTTGAGCTGGCCGCCGACCTCGGACGCGGCGTCGAAGAGGGTCACGGCGTGGCCGCGCTCGGCGGCGGAGACCGCGCAGGCGAGACCTGCGGGGCCCGCTCCGACGACGGCGACGCGCTTGCGCAGGCGGGTGGGCGCGAGGACGAGTTCGGTCTCGTGGCAGGCGCGCGGGTTGACGAGGCAGGAGGTGATCTTGCCGCTGAACGTGTGGTCCAGGCAGGCCTGGTTGCAGCCGATGCAGGTGTTGATGGTCTCCGAGCGCTCGGCCTGGGCCTTGGCCACGAAATCCGGGTCGGCGAGCAGGGGCCGCGCGAGGGACACCATGTCGGCGCAGCCGTCGGCGAGCAACTCCTCGGCGATCTCAGGGGTGTTGATGCGGTTCGTGGTGACGAGCGGGATGGAGACCTCGCCCATGACCTTCTTGGTGACGAAGGTGTACGCGCCGCGCGGCACCGACGTCGCGATGGTCGGGATGCGGGCCTCGTGCCAGCCGATGCCGGTGTTGATGATGGTGGCGCCGGCGGCCTCGATCGCCTTGGCGAGCTGCACGACCTCTTCGAGGGTGGAGCCGCCGGGCACGAGGTCGATCATCGAGAGCCGGTAGATGAGGATGAAGTCCGTGCCGACGCGCTCGCGGACCCGGCGGACGATCTCGACGGGGAAGCGGATGCGGTTCTCGTACGAACCGCCCCAGCGGTCGGTGCGCCGGTTCGTGGCGGCGACGATGAACTCGTTGATCAGGTAGCCCTCGGAGCCCATGATCTCCACGCCGTCGTAGCCCGCCCGCCTGGCGAGTTCGGCGGCGCGCGCGAAGTCCTCGACGGTCTGCTCGACCTCGGCGTCGGTGAGTTCATGCGGCGGGAAGGGGCTGATCGGCGCCTGGAGCGGGCTCGGGGCGACGAGGTCCTCGTGGTAGGCGTAGCGGCCGAAGTGGAGGATCTGCATCGCGATCTTCCCGCCCGCCGCGTGCACCGCGTCGGTGACCTGGCGGTGCTCGTCGGCCTCCGCCTCGGTGGTCAGCTTCGCGCCGCCGGCCCAGGGGCGTCCGGCCTCGTTGGGGGCGATGCCTCCGGTGACCATGAGGCCGACGCCGCCGCGGGCGCGGGTGGCGTAGAACTCCGCCATGCGCGCGAAGCCGTTCTCCGCCTCCTCGAGTCCCACGTGCATGGAGCCCATCAGGACCCGGTTGGGCAGCGTGGTGAATCCGAGGTCGAGCGGGGTGAGCAGGTGCGGGTATCGGCTCATGGTGGCCCTCCGTGCGCGGCGAACGTCGTCACAGTTGTAGACGACGACGCCTCGCTTTTGCAACAAGTTGCATAAGAGAGCTGCGCCACGCCGCGCAGCGCTGCCCCGCCCCGCCCCGCCCCGCCCGACACGGGGGGTACGGCGCGGCCGGGCGGCCGATCAGTCCGCGGCGACCTCGGCCACCCACCCGTACGGCAGCTCCTCGCCGTCGACCGTCACAGCTTCGACGGAGCGGGTGAGCGGGTCGATCTCCACCTGCACCCCGTCGCCCTCGAAGCGCGGATAGCCGGACTCCCCGGACGATCCCGTGGCCTCGACGGACACCACGCGCAGGGGGTTGCCGTGCACGGGGTGACCGTCCTTGTCGGCGAGTTGGGGCTTGACCAGGACCGTGTAACGGGCGGGCACATCACTGGGGTCGCTCATGCTCAGGAGGCTAGCCCCGGGCACGGGAACGCGCCTGCCCGCGGCACACTCCTCCCTCGGTTGTAGAATGCAACGAGCAGCGGGGAGAGGACAGCACGTGACAGACCGAGTAACGGCCGTCGAGACCATTCAGCGCGAGATGACGTCGTTCGCGCGGCGTGCCAGAGCGATGGCCGGACGGATGCACCCCGAGCTGTCGCTCGTGTCGTACACCCTGCTCAGCCACCTGGACGAGAAGGGCGGCTGCCGGGCGACGGACCTCGCCACGCACTACGCCCTCGACAAGTCGACGGTGAGCCGGCAGGTGTCCGCGCTGGAGCGGGCCGGGCTCGTGATGCGCCGGGTGGACCCGGACGACCACCGCGTCCAGGTCCTCCATCCGACCGAGGCCGGCGCCGACATCCTCGCCCAGGTCACCGTCAGCCGCCGCCAGGCGTTCCAGGAGCGGGTGGCGGACTGGCCCGAGGAGGATCTCGTGCGCTTCGCGGACTATCTGCTGCGCTACAACGCGCAGGTCCAGGAAGAGGCCTGAGCCGCCCCGGACATCCGGCGCGTCAGCGGGCGGCGGCGTGGTCGAACTCCGGGGCCCGGGCCGCCATGAACTTCGTGGTGCGCCGCAGCCGGAAGCCCAGGGACTCGTAGAGCCTGATGGCGTTCGTGTTGCGCGCCGCCGTGTGCAGGAACGGGGTCTCGCCGCGGTCCTTGATCCCCGCCGCCACGGCCAGGACGAGGCGGGCCGCGAGCCCCTGGCCGCGATGGCCCGGGTCGGTGCAGACGGCGCTGATCTCCGTCCAGCCCGGCGGGTGCAGCCGCTCCCCCGCCATCGCCACGAGCGCGCCCTGCCTGCGGATCCCGAGATAGGTGCCGAGTTCGACGGTGCGGGGCAGGAACGGCCCCGGCTGGGTGCGCGCGACGAGGTCCAGCATCTCGGGCACGTCGGCCGTGCCGAGCGGCACGGCCTCCGCGTCCGGCGCCGCGGCCACGCCGTCGTCGACGAGCTGCACCCCGTCCATGCTCATCGTGAGTTCCCAGCCCTCGGGCGGCGCCGTGCGCATCCCGGGCAGCGGGACGGTCTCGCCCGGCCCGGCGAGCGCCGCGAGATCCGCCCAGTCCACGGGTCCCGGCTCGTCCGGCAGCGCGAGCCACGGCGACACGTCGAGGGGGTACCGCACGACCCGGCCCCGCCGTTCGGCGAAGTGTGCGTGCGGGCCGGTGAGGGAGGCGTACGCGGGGTTGTCGAGCGGGTGGGCGGTGGCGGCGGCCGGGACGGACATACGGCGGGCTCCCAGGAGGCGGCGGTGGGCGTGCGGGCGGTGGAGCGGCCGTGCCGACCATGGCCGCCCTCCGATGAAAGCCCATGTCACCGCGGTCTCATTCCCTCACCGGGGGAATGTTCACGAGCCCGCAACGATGCGCGCGGCGCGCTGGACGTTGCCGACGCGTGATCCTTGTTGGCATGCTGGCGCGATGCCCTCCGTACCCCTGAGTGACCGCGTCGAGGAACTGCTCGCGGGCGAGCACCCGTTGCCGGTCGTGGAGGCGGGCGCCCCCGTGCTCCGGTCCCCCGCGCAGACCTACGACGGTCAGCTCGAACCCGCGCTCCTGGAGCGTCTGATCGCCGCGATGCGCACGTCGATGCACGCCGCTCCCGGTGTCGGTCTCGCCGCACCGCAGATCGGCGTCCCGCTGCGCATCGCCGTCGTCGAGGACGCGGCCGAGGTCCCCGAGGAGGTGCGGGCGGCGCGCGGCCGGGTGCCGCAGCCGTTCCGCGTCCTGATCAACCCGTCGTACGTGCCCGTGGGGGCGCACCGCGCCGCGTTCTTCGAGGGCTGCCTGAGCGTGCCCGGCCTGCAGGCCGTGGTCTCCCGGCACCAGCGGGTGCGGCTGCGCGGGCTCGACGAGCGGGGCCACGCCGTGGACGAGGAGTTCACGGGGTGGCCCGCCCGGATCGTGCAGCACGAGACGGACCATCTGCACGGAACGCTCTACCTCGACCGGGCGGAGCTGCGCTCGCTGTCCACCCGGAACGCGATGGCCGAGCGCTGGACACAGCCCACCGCGGAGCTGGCCGCGGGCGCGCTCGGCTTCTCGCTTCCCTGAGGGCCCGTGCCCCCTGACAGCCCGCGTTCCTGAGGACCCGTATCCCTGAGGACCCGTATCCCTGAGGATCCGCGTCCCTGAGGACCCGTGTGCCCTCCCGTCAGGTGAGGTCGGGCATCTCGCCCTCCGTCGTACTCAGATCGATCACCGAGAACGCGGCGCCCTGCGGGTCCGTCACCGCCGCGAAGCGGCCGAACGGGGTGTCCATCGGGCCGTAGTGGAGCTTTCCACCGAGCCTGGTCACCGTGGCGACCGCCGCGTCGCAGTTGTCGACCGCGAAGTAGACGTTCACGTACGACGGGACCTGCGGCGGGAAGTCCTCGGTCATCTTGAAGCGGCCGAGCTGGGGCTGTCCGTCGAGCTGCCAGATGTTGAAGTCGACGTTCTCGTCGGCCATCTTCCGGACCTCGTACGGGAACGCTGCCTCGAAGAACCCGTCCGTCTTCCCGGTGTCACGCGTGGTCACCTCCGCCCAGGCGTACGAACCGGGCTCGCCCACCTTCTCGAACCCGTCGTGCGTACCCGGCTGCCAGAGGCTGAAGAAGACGCCGGCCGGGTCCTGGACGCTGACCATCGAGCCGAAGTCGCCGACCTCCATGGGCTCCATCAACAGGGTGCCGCCGGCCTCCTTGACGCGGGCCGCCGTGGCCTTGACGTCGGGCGTGGCCAGGTACAGGTTCCAGGACGGCGGGGTGCCCTCCATGCCCGGCATCTGCGGCGAGAGCGCGCCGACCCGCTTTCCGTCCGACTTCGCCTGTGTGTAGTTGCCGAACTCCTCCTGGCCCTCCTCGAACGTCCAGCCGAGAAGCTCGCCGTAGAAGCGCTTGGCGGCTTCCAGGTCGGGGAACATGGCGTCGGCCCAGATGGGCGCGCCCTCCGGTCGTGCGGCCATGGCGCGAACCCTTCTTCCGAGTGGTGGTGGTTCCGGGGGTGGGACGGTCCGGGCGACGGCGGAGCGATTCATCCCGGTTTCACCGATTCACGCTAGCCGCGTACAGGCCGCCGCGCGATACCGAACTCTGTTCGCACAAGCCTTACGGAGCCATGACGTATCGGCGCGGAGAGCCTTCGCGGCGCCCCGCCCCGCATAGCGTGGGCGGCATGCGTGTACTGGTCACCGGCGGTGCCGGGTTCATCGGGTCCGCGGTCGTGGACACTCTCTCCGCACGAGGACATGAGGTCGTCGTGCTCGACGTCCGGCCGCCCGGCCCGGACGAACGCAGGCCCTGGATGGTCGCCGACGTACGCGACCCCGCCGCCGTGGAGTCGGCCCTTGCCGGCGTCGACGCGGTGTGTCATCAGGCGGCGAAGGTCGGCCTCGGCAAGGACTTCGCCGACGCGCCCGACTACGTCTCCCGCAACGACCTCGGCACGGCCGTGCTGCTCGCCGCGATGGCCTCGGCGGGGGTACGGGATCTGGTGCTCGCCGGGTCGATGGTCGTGTACGGGGAGGGGCGGTACGAGTGCGGGCGTCACGGAGTGGTGCGCCCGGGACCGCGCGCAGAGGCCGACCTGCTGGCGGGCCGCTTCGAGCCCGCGTGCCCGCAGTGCGGCGATGCGCTGAGCCCCGGCCTCGTCGGCGAGGACGCCCCCACGGACCCGCGCAACGTGTACGCGACGACGAAGCTCGCCCAGGAACATCTGGCGTCCGCCTGGGCGCGGGCCACCGGCGGCCGGGCGGTGTCGCTGCGCTACCACAACGTGTACGGGCCGGGGATGCCGCGCGACACCCCGTACGCGGGCGTCGCGTCGTTCTTCCGGTCGGCGCTGGCCCGGGGCCAGGCCCCGCGCGTCTTCGAGGACGGCCGCCAGCGGCGGGACTTCGTGCACGTTCACGACGTGGCCGCGGCGAACGCACTCGCCCTCGAGGCCATGGGCGACCGGCCCTCCGACTCGTGCGTCGCGTACAACACGGGCAGCGGGGACCCGCACACGGTTGGCGAGATGGCCCACGCACTCGCCGCCGCGTACGGCGGGCCGATGCCCGTCGTCACGGGCGAGTACCGGCTCGGCGACGTACGGCACATCACGGCGGACCCGGCCCGGCTCAGGGCGGAGCTCGGGTGGCGCGCCGAGGTGGGGTTCGAGGAGGGGATGACGGAGTTCGCCAAGGCGGAGCTGGGGTGAGGTGACTCTGCCGGCCGCCGGGGCGCGTGCCCGCTACACCCCCGCGGCCGGGAGCGTCACCTCGAAGCAGCAGCCGCCGGCCACATTGCGCACGGCGGCGCTGCCCCGGTGGGCCTCCACGATTCCCCTGACGATGGCGAGCCCGAGGCCCGCGCCCGACGGGGGTGTACGGGCGTGGCTGCCGCGCCATCCCGTGTCGAAGACGCGCGGCAGATCCTGCTCGGGGATGCCGCCGCAGCCGTCCGTGACCGTGAGGACCACACCGTCCGTGGAGCCGGCCGCCGCCACGGCGACCGTGCCGTCGGCCGGCGTGCGACGGATCGCGTTCACAAGGAGATTGCCGAGGACGCGGCTCATCTCCTTGCCGTCGACCTCGACGGGAATCTTGTCGATGCGGTCGCCGACGAGGCGTACGCCGTGTTCGCGGGCGAGCGGGTCGGCGCCCGCGAGCGCGTCACCCACCAGGTCGTGGAGGGAGATCCTGGACGGGCTCAGAACGAGGGTCCCCGCGTGGATGCGCGACAGTTCGAAGAGGTCGCCCACCATGTCGTTCATGCGCTCGACCTCGGTGCGGATCTGGCGCAGATAGCGGTCCGGGTCGGCCGCCATGCCGTCCTCCAGGGCCTCGGACATCGCGCGGAGCCCGGCGAGCGGGGTGCGCAGATCGTGCGAGATCCAGGCGACGAGCTCGCGACGCGAGGTCTCCAGGGCGCGCTCGCGGTCCCTGGAGGCGGTCAGCTTGGCACTGGTGGCCTCCAACTCCCTCGAGAGTGCGGCGAGTTCCGCCGTCGCGGGGACGAGGGGCGCCGCGAAGCTGCCGCCGTCGCCGAAGGAGCGGGCGGCGAGGGTGAGCGCGTTGCTGCGGGCCACGACCCAGCGGCCGAGGAGCAGCGCGGTGGCCAGTGACACGGTGGCGGCCATCGCGGCGACGGTCGTCACGACGGTCAGGTCGTGCGGGGACAGGAACATCGCCCAGGCCACGACGAGCGTTCCGGCGAGCATCGCCGTCACCGCGACGGCGGCGACGACCGTGAGCGACACCGTCAGGGAGCGACGGCGCAGGACGAACAGGGCGAGCGCGCCCAGCAGGCCCGCACCGACGGCGCCGAGGAACGCGAAGAGGGCGATGAGGAACATGTCATGCACGGGGTTCGGTCCAGTCTGCCGGTGCGCGGTCGGGCCGAGGGACTTCCGGCGCACGATCGGACCGAGAAACGTCCGGTGCGCGGCCTGGCCGAGGGACTTCCGGCGCACGGCCGGATCGAGTGGCGTCGCCGTGCGGGCCTGGGCCCGGGTCCAGGCGGTAGCCGACGCCCCAGACCGTCTGGATGAGGCACGGGGCCGCCGGGTCGTCCTCGATCTTGCCGCGCAGTCGGCGGACGTGGACCGTGACGGTCGACAGGTCGCCGAAGTCCCAGCCCCACACCTGCTGCATGAGCTCCTCGCGGGAGAAGGCGCGGCCCGGGTGGCGCAGGAAGAAGGAGAGGAGGTCGAACTCCCTTATCGTCAGGGCGACGTCGACCCCCGCCTTGGCGGCTCGACGTGACACGGGGTCGACGGTGAGGCCGGCCGCGCGCAGCGGTCCCGCCGGCCTGGGTGCCGTGGCCGCGCGGGCCCTGCGCAGCACCGACTCGACACGCAGGACCAGCTCGCGCGGGCTGAACGGCTTGGTCACGTAGTCGTCCGCGCCGACCTCGAGGCCGAGGATGCGCTCGTCCTCGTCGCCGCGCGCCGTCAGCATGATCACGGGGACGGGGCCGCGGGCCCGGAGTCTGCGGCACACCTCGAGGCCGTCCATGCCGGGCAGCATGAGGTCGAGGACGACCAGGTCGGGCCCGTGTGCGTCGGCGCGGTCGAGGGCGGCCGGGCCGTCGGCGGCGCGGTCGACGTCGTAGCCGGCGCGGTCCAGGTAGCCCGCGACGACCTCGGCGACGGTCGGGTCGTCGTCGACGACGAGGACACGGCCGAGCGGTGGTGTCTGCATTCCATCAGCGTCGCACCCGAAGGTGCCGGTCGGAGCCGCCGGAGGGGTCGCCCGCGCGCGACGTCCGCGTTTCGTAAGGAGCTGAGGGCCGAAATGTCCGGTTCGGATTCGTAGGGTGACACCGTGATCCCCCCAGACTGTTCCTCCCTCCCCGCCCCGGCCCCCTCGGTCGATGTCGTGCTGCCCTGCCTCGACGAGGCCGCCGCGCTGCCGTGGGTGCTGGCCCGCATCCCGGACGGCTGGCGGGCGCTCGTCGTGGACAACGGGTCCACCGACGGCTCCCCCCATGTCGCCCGTTCCCTGGGCGCGACGGTGGTGACGGAGCCCCGGCGCGGCTTCGGGGCCGCCTGCCACGCGGGCCTGCTGGCGTCCGACGCGGACGTCGTCTGCTTCTGCGACTGCGACGCGTCGCTCGACCCGGGTCTGCTGACGCCGTTCGTCCAGGACGTCGTCGCGGGCCGGGCCGATCTCGTGCTCGGGCGGCGCAGGCCGCAGAGCCGTGGCGCCTTCCCCGTGCACGCGCGCGCCGGGAATCTCGCGCTGGCGGGGATGCTGCGCCGGCGCACCGGGCTGCGGCTGCACGACCTGGGCCCGCTGCGCGCCGCGCGCCGCACCTCCCTCCTCGCCCTGGATCTCGCGGACCGCCGCAGCGGCTACCCCCTCCAGATGGTCGTCCGGGCCGCCGACGCGGGCTGGCGCATCGAGGAGCGCCCGGTGCCCTACCGGCCCCGTACGGGAAAGTCGAAGGTCACGGGCACCTGGCGGGGCACCTGGCAGGCGGTACGGGACATGCGCGCGGTCCTCGCGGAGAAGCCGCTGCCGGCGCTCCCGTCGCGCGGAGAGGCGGCACCCCGGTGAGCGCCGTGGGATCGCCCGCGGCGCGGCGGCACGGCACCACCCTCCTCGTCATCGCCAAGTCCCCGGTACCCGGGCGGGTCAAGACGCGGCTCACGCCGCCGTTCACGCCCGAGGAGGCCGCGCGCCTGGCCGAGGCCTCGCTCGTCGACACCCTGCACGCGGCGCTCGCCACGTCCGCGCGGCGTCGGGTGCTGGTGCTCGACGGGGTGCCAGGAGCGTGGCTGCCGGCCGGGATCGACGTGGTCGCGCAGTGCGCCGGCGGCCTGGACGAGCGGCTCGCGGCGGCGTTCGCCGGGTGCGACGGGCCCGCCGTCCTGATCGGGATGGACACACCTCAGGTGACGCCCGCGCTGCTCGCGCCCGCGCTCGGGCCCGACGCCTGGCGGGACTGCGACGCATGGCTCGGGCCCGCCGACGACGGCGGGTTCTGGGCGCTCGGGCTCGCCGAGCCCGACCCGGAGCTGCTGCGGGGTGTGCCGATGTCGACAGCGCACACGGGTGCGGCCCAGCGGACCCGGCTCACGGATGCGGGGCTGCGCGTACGGGACCTGCCGGTCCTGCGGGACGTCGACACGGCCCACGACGCCGCCGTGGTGGCGGCCGCCGCGCCGGACGGCCGGTTCGCCGCCGAGCACGCGCGGCTGACGCGGGTGGGCCGCTCATGACCACCATGCGCGAAGCGGCACCGGCCTGGTGTACGGACCCCTACGCCGACGCCGTGCGCAACGAGCGCGGCCCCCTCTTCCTGCGGCGCGCCGACGGATGGCTGCTGCCGCTCGAGGTGGAGCGCTGGTGCGCGGTCGCCGACGCCGCCGACCTGTCGGCGCTGCGCCGCTGCGAGGGTGCTGTCCTCGACATCGGCTGCGGCCCGGGCCGGCTGGTCGCCGCACTCGCCGCGGCCGGACAGCGTGCGCTCGGTATCGACGTGAGCGAGGCCGCGGTCGCGCGGACGGTGCGCCTCGGTGGCGCGGCGTTGCAGCGGTCCGTCTTCGACTCCCTGCCCGGCGAGGGCCGTTGGGGGACGGCACTCCTCCTCGACGGCAACATCGGGATCGGCGGCGACCCCGGGGCTCTGCTGTCCCGGGTCGCCGAACTCACCGCTCCCGGCGGACTGTTGATCACCGAGACGGCTCCGCTCGACATGGACGAGCGGGTGGAGGTGCGGGTGGACGACGGACAGGGCGCCACGGGCTCGCTCTTCCCATGGGCCCGGGTGGGCACGCGCGCCCTGCTGCGGTACGCGCGTGCGCTCGGCTGGCTGCCGGTCGCTCAGTGGTCCGAGGGCGGGCGCTCCTTCGTCTCCTTGCGCCGCTGACGCTCCCGCGCCCGCTCTTCCCGGCGCGCCCTGCGTGCCTGCCTCCAGGGCGACGCGGGAGCGAGGAACGCAACGGCCACGAACCACAGGGCCGACGCGGCGAACAGCGCGGCCGTCAGCAGCAGCCACCACGGCAGGAACGCGTCCCCCGAATGTCCCGTCACAAGGGCGTAGTGGTCCTCTCGCGCCCGCGTGATCAGCGGGAACCACACCAGGAGCAGCAGGCCCGACAGGAACGCGGGGACGCGTACGTACGTCATCGCCGTACGGCTCCGGTCGCCGAGTGCCTTCTGCGCCGCGACGTCCGCGAGCGAGTACACCGGCACGAGCAGCAGGTCGTGGACGAGGGCCGCGCCGACGAACCAGGCCGCCACGGCCCACGCGTCGTTCTCGAGCAGCCGCACGCCCGCGTATCCGGCGAGGGCGAACGAGGCGGCCAGGAGCAGGAGTTGGAGCGGGCTCTCGCCGTACCCACGACTCAGGAGTCGGTTCATCACAGCGCTCCGAACGTCATGCGGGCGACCCACTTGGTGTTCAGGACGCCCGGCGCCGCGGGGACGATGACACGGGCCGGGTAGCCGTGGTCGAGGGTGAGATCGGCTCCGTTGACGCGCAGAGCGAGCAGGGAGCGCGGATCGTGGACCTGGTTGCGGCGCAGGGCCGCCTTCCGGAACGCGCCGTGCTGTTGCAGCGATTCGACGAACACGTCGGTGTCGCCGTCGGTTCCGGCGAGGGCGGCGAGATCGCGCAGCCGTACGCCGCTCCAGTGCTGGTCGTCCGTGGACCAGCCTTCGACGCAGGCGATGGGCAACGAACTGGTGTGCTGCGGGAGTTGGAGAAGGTCGTCGCGGGTGAGCCGGTGGACGGTGCCTTTCGGCCCGGTGACGACGAGCCGCCACGGCTCGCCCGTGTCGGCGGTACGGATGCCGGCCACGGCAGCGGTCTTGTTGATCTGGAAGCGGCCGGGGCCCGTGCCCGGGTCCGCGCCGCCGTGCGGGGCGAGCAGAGCGGTGCGGCGCCATACCCCGCCGATGCTCTGGCCGGCCGTCGTGACGAGCAGCAGGAGCGAGCCCGCGCCGACCATGGCGAACGCCCCGCGCCGCGAGACCGTGGGCTCGGCCGGTTTCGCCGGCACCAGGTCGCCCGTCTCGGGCAGGCCCGCCTTCCGCTCACGCAGCACGCGCAGCGCCTGCGGTACGCGCAGCACCGCGTGGACGATGAACGCGCTGATGAACACCCAGGCGCCGTAGAAGTGCAGCGGATAGAAGGAGCCGGGGAACAGGTAGTCGAGTTGCACGTTGAGAATGCCGGTCACGAACTCGAAGAGCGCGCCGCCCACGAGCAGGAGCAGCGACAGCCGTTCCAGGGCATGGCCGACGGAGCGCGCGGGTGGCAGCGCGAACAGTTTGGGCACGACCGACCACAGTTTGGCGAGGAGCACGGGCACGAGCGCGACGCCCACGGTGACGTGCAGTCCCTGGGTGAGGCGGTACAGCCAGTGCGGGTCCGTCGGCCAGGAGAACAGATAGAAGCCGAGCAGGCCCTTGCCGGGCGTCTTGTCGTTGACCGCCGCGAGGTTCGGGTTGTAGGCGGCGTACGACAGGAGGCCGGTCACGAAGAGCAGGGTCATGCCGACGAGCAGGACGAGGCCGAGGACCGCTGTGAAGCGCGGGCCGCGCAGGGGGCTGCGCCACGGATCAGGGAGAGTGCGGGGGAGGACGCCCATGTGGTTCCTTCAGGCTGTGCGCGGCGGGGGCCCGCCGACCTGTTCCGACCGTATTGCGCACAGACCGCGGATCGGCGCAGGAAGATCTGACGGTTCGGTGACGCGACCCCGCGGTGCCACCGTATGGGCGGTGCGGGCGCCTAGCGTTCCGGGTGTGAAGCTCGAAGCTCCCCCCGAGGCCCCCCGCTCCGCGCCGCCCTCCACCGGGACGCGCCGTGACCTGCTCGCCGCCGCTGCTGCCGCCGCCCTGGTCGCGGCGGCCGCGCTCGTGGGCCGATACATCCAGGACCACTACGGCACCCTGCACGTCGACTGGGCACCCCTGTACGCCCATTGGGATCCCCACGTGGGCCCCGGCACGCCGGCGGCGATCGCCGTCGCCGTACTGGTCATCGCGTACGGGCCCGTGGTGGCGGCCCGGCTGCGGTGGCGGATGCTGCTGCCCGCCGTGTGGGCCGCGTCGGCGGCGTGGACCTTCTCGCTCGCGCTCATCGACGGCTGGCAGCGGGGCATCGCCGGGCGCCTCACCACGTCGTACGAGTATCTGCGGGTCATCGACCGGTTCGACGACGTCGGCGCGACGCTGCGGGACTTCACGCGGCACATCCTGCTGCACTCCCCCGACCACTGGCCGCCCCATGTCGCGGGCCATCCGCCCGCGGCGACCCTGACCTTCGTCGGCCTGGACCGGATCGGGCTCGGCGGGGGTGCGTGGGCCGGGGTGTGGTGCATCACGGTGGGGTGCACGGCGGCGGTCGCCGTCCTCGTCACGGTGCGGGCGCTCGCCGACGAGCGGACGGCGCGCAGCGCGGCGCCCTTCCTGGTGCTCGCGCCGGCGGCGGTCTGGACGGGCACGTCGGCGGACGGCTACTTCGCGGCGGTCGCCGCCTGGTCGGTGGCGCTGCTCGCGGTGGCGGCCACCGGCGGCAGCCGCTGGGCGGCCCTCGGCAGCGGACTGCTGTTCGGGCTCACCTGCTATCTGTCGTACGGACTGACGCTGATGGTCCTCGTCGCGGCTGCCGTGCTGCTCGCGGCGCGGACACCGCGGCCGCTTCCGCTGTTCGTCGTGGGGTCGGCCGTGGTGCCCGTCGCGTTCACCCTCGTCGGATTCAACTGGTGGGAGGCGTACCACCTGCTGACGGAGCGTTACTACCAGGGCGCGGGCGGGATCCGGCCGTACGGCTACTGGGTGTGGGCCAACCTCGCGTGCACCGTGCTGATCGTCGGACTTGCCACGGCGGCGGGGCTGCGCCGGGTTCCGGGACGTGTCCTGCGCGCGCGTGCGGAGCCGGAGGGACGGCTCGCGCTGGTCGTCCTCGGCGCGGCGCTCGCCCTCCTGGCCGCCGATCTGTCGGGCATGAGCAAGGCGGAGACGGAACGCATCTGGCTCCCGTTCGGCGTCTGGCTCATCGCGGCCACCGCTCTGCTGCCCGCGCGGTGGAGCCGCGGGTGGCTGACCGCGCAGGCGGTACTCGCCCTGCTGGTCAACCACCTGCTGATCACGGGGTGGTGACCTTCGCCGGCTGCGGCTTCTCCTCGCGGGCGGCGGGCCGGTTCCGCAGCAGCTGCCGCAGCCGCTCCGCCGGGTGCGGCAGGACGACGAACGCCTCGGCCTGGAGACAGGCCCAGCTGATCCTCGGCAGGTCACGCACCGTGGGGTAGACGACGAAGCGCGGCTCCCACTCGGGCCGGAACTTCGCGTTGAAGCGGTACAGGGACTCGATCTGGAACCAGCGCGACAGGAACACGAGCAGCCCCCGCCACACCCGCAGCACCGGGCCCGCGCCGAGGCGCTCGCCGCGCGCGAGAGCGGCCCGGAACACCGCGAAGTTGAGCGACATACGGCGCACTCCGAGCCCGGGGGCGCCGCGCAGGGCGGCCACGATGAGGAGTTCGTTCAGACCGGGCTCGGCCGTGCGGTCGCGACGCATCAGGTCGAGGGAGAGACCGTCCTCGCCCCAGGGCACGAAGTGGAGCAGGGCGCGCACGCGGTCGTTGCCCGCCTCGTCGTCCTGGTGCGCGGTGACGACGACGCAGTCCCCGTCGTCGGGGTCGCCGAACCGGCCGAGCGCCATGGAGAACCCGCGTTCGGTGGCGCTGCCCCGCCACGCGGCGGCGGCCTCGCGCAGCCGCTTCTTCTCCTCGTCGGGCAGATCGCGTACACGCCGCATGCGGCAGGTGTAGCCGGTGCGTTCGATGCGGTTGACCATCTGCCGGACGTTGCGCATGGTGCGCCCCGAGAGGCTGAAGGCCTGGCAGTCGACGATGGCCTCGTCGCCCAGCTCCAGGGCCTTGAGGCCGCCTTCGCGGGTCCAGACCTGTCCGCCGAGTTCGCTGCACCCCATGACGGCGGGGGTCCAGGCGTGCAGGGCGCACTGCCGCAGGAACTCCTTGATGGCGCCGGGCCATGCCTCGTAGTCGCCGATGGGGTCGCCGCCTGCCAGGGCGACGCCGGACACCACGCGGTAGGCGACGGCGGCCTTGCCGGAGGGCGAGAAGAGGACGCTCTTGTCGCCGCGCAGCGCGAAGTAGCCGAGCGAGTCGCGCCGCCCCTCGTCGGCCAGCAGGGCGCGCAGCCGTTCGTCGCTGTCGGCGCGGCGCAGGGTCACGGGCCGCAGGGCGAGATAGACGCTGGTGGCGGCGGTGACCACGCCGAGAGCCAGCAGCGAGAAGTACACGACGTCGCCGGCCCGGTCGCTCCTGTACGCGATGGGGCCAGACGCACCGAACAGGCCGTAGCCGACCTCCTGGAGCCGGTCGGCGAACGTGATGGCGTGGCCCGCCTCCTGGTTCGCGCGCACACCGACGACGAGCAGGCCGAGCCCGAAGCTGCTGCCGCCGAGGACGACGAGGTTCCACAGGGCGCGCGTTCTGCCGCGCGGGTCGCCCAGTGCGTAGAACTCCTCGCGGTAGGCGACGAGCGCGACGCACAGGACGACCGAGACGGTCGCGGGGATCAGGGCGTGATGGCGCACACCCTGGACGAGCGCGCTGACCGCGAGGAGCCCCACGGCCGCCTCCCAGGCGCGCCGTTTGCGGCGGCGCAGGCCTCTGGCGAGCATCACGAGCAGCAGTCCCGCGGCGAGCGCAGCGGCGCGGGCCACCTCCTCGGCGAGGCCCGGCACGTAGGGCGCGATGCGCTCTATGCGGGTCTCCTGCATGTGCGGGGAGATCGCCGACGCGATGTCCAGAATTCCGATGATCAGGCACGTGTGACCTGCCACGGCGGCGGGGCGTTGTTTCACAGTGACCGAGCGTAGGAGTGCTCCACCTCGCTGGAGTAAGAGCGACACAGGAGCACGGTAAGAACGTGGTGGCCGGCAAACCTTCCTCGGTCATCGCGCCTCTTTCCCGGTGAAAACTGCCGAACAGCGCAGATGACGGCTGAAAGTTGAGGAAGACATGGGCCTGACGAGCCGGGCACTCGAGTACGCGACGGTGCTGGCCGCCCTGGTGTGTGTGGGGCTTGCGGTCTGGGTGTGGCCACGGCTCGCCCGGCGCGGGCCCGTGGCCGTGCTCGGCCGCCTCGGCGTGATCGGCGCGACCCAGCTCACGATCCTCACCGCGTTCGCCGTCGCCGTGAACACGAACTTCGAGTTCTACGGCTCGTGGGACGAGCTGCTCGGCCATGTCGACAAGGCGCCCGCCGAGGTCACGGCGCTCGGCCGGTCCGGCGTCTACTCCACGGTCGGCGCGGTGCGCGGCGGTCTGGTGCAGCCCGCCGGGCCGCAGGGCCTCGATCGGGTGAAGGGCATTCCGCGCGGGCCCGCGGCGCAGGTCGGCCGGGTGGAGTCGGTCAAGATCGTCGGACGGCGCAGCAGGGCCGTGAACCCGGCGTTCGTGTATCTGCCGCCGCAGTACTTCCAGAAGCAGTTCCACCGCCAGCGCTTCCCCGTGATCGTCGCGATCAGCGGCTACCCGGGCGGCATCATGAACCTCGCCCAGTACCTCCAGGTCCCGCAGACCGCCGACCGGCTGCTGAGAGCGGACAAGATCCAGCCGACGGTGATCGTGATGGTGCGCCCGACGATCGCGCCGCCCCGTGACACGGAGTGCGTGAACGTGCCGGGCGGCCCGCAGGCCGAGACGTTCTTCACGAAGGATCTGCCGGAGGCGCTCAAGCGGTCGTACCGCGTGGGTCACGACCCCAGCGCGTGGGGCGCTCTCGGCTATTCGTCGGGCGGCACGTGCGCGCTCCAGCTCACCCTGCGCCACCCCGGCGTGTACACCTCGGCGGCGGCACTGTCGGCGGACTACAGGATCGGCGACGACCTGACCACCGGCAGCCTCTTCGGCTCGGGTCCCGGCGCCGAGCAGCGGCAGCGCGAGCACGACCTCATCTGGCGTCTGGAGCACCTGCCCGTGCCGCGCGTGTCCGTCCTGGCCGCCAGCAGCAGGTCGGGGGAGAAGGACTACGGCGACACGATGAAGTTCCTGCACGCGGTGAAGCCGCCCATGACGGCGGCCCAGATCATCCTGCCGCGTGGCAGCCACCACTTCACGACATGGCAGCGGGAGATCGCTCCGGCCATGCGGTGGATGAGCGGCCAGCTGACGTTCCCGCAGGACACCGTGCACCGCCGGCCCACGACACAGGCCGCGAACCGGCCACACCCGTAGCCGCGCCTGCGTCGGTGTCCCGCCTGCCCGGGCCTCGCTTCAGCCCGACGGATCGCCCGTCACCGACGACCCGTTACGGTGGCCTGGCATCGGCGCCGCCCCGGCGCGCCTCCCCCGTCCGACCAGGAGCAGCCCTCATGCCCGAGTCCGCCGTGTCCGCCCGCCCCGCACTGGCCAGGCCGGGCGCGGCGCCCGGCGACGTGGCCGCCGTCTGGTCCGTCGTGACCGGCATGTACGAGGCGTACGCCACCGGGGACCGCGCCCAGATCGACGCCCGGCTCGACCCGGAGGCGACGATCTGGGACCCGGCCGCCGAGCCGCTGCTGCTCGGCAAGCCGGACCTGGACCGGGTGCGGGACGAGCGGCCCGAGTCCGGAGACGGGCCCGTGGGGAGCGGGCTTCGCCCGTACGACCCGGTCGTCGACGTCTTCGGTGACACGGCGGTCCTGCGCTACTGGCTGCGCGTCGCGTACGCGCCCGGCCCGGACGGCACCCCGCTCCGTCCCGAGCTGCTGCGGAACACGGCGGTCCTGCGCAAGGACCCCACGGTCGGCCGCTGGTTGATCGTGCATCTCCACGAGGACGTACGGCAGGCGGGCGGGGCGCCCGAGACCGCCGTCTAGCGCGGCGGGCCGGCCTTCTTGGCCACCAGGAGGCGGCACCTGGGGCTGCCGTCGGAGCGCTCGCCGAGTTCGGGCAGCGCCCGCAGCTCCACGTCGAAACCGGCCCTGACCAGCTCGCTCCGTACGTCGCCGAGGCGGAAGCCGCGGTAGTACATGACGAATGACGGCCGCCACAGCGCGTTGCGGACCCGCATCACGCCGTCGAAGGCCAGCATCGACCAGTAGCCGCGGGAGCCGGGCCGCGCGGGAGCCGGCACCGGGAACGCGAAGCGTCCGCCCGGCCGCAGCACGGAGTGGACCTGGGCGAACAGGGCGGGCCGCTGCCGCGGCAGGAAGTGGCCGAACGCCCCGAAGCTGACGACCAGGTCGAAGGCCGGGCCGAAGGGCAGCGCGAGGGCGTCGCCGCGCACCAGGTCCGCGCCGCTCCCGTGGGCCGTGCGGCCCGCCGTGAGCATGCCCGCGCTGATGTCGACCCCGACGGGCCGCTCGCGACACACCTGCGCCAGCACGCCGAACCCCGCGCCGGTCCCGCAGCACAGGTCGAGTCCGCGCTCGAAGGGGCCCATGCCGCGCAGGGCACGGGTCACGGGTGCGAGGACCGACCGGGGCGTACGGAACGGCGTGCGGTCGAACTTGGGGGCGAGCAGGTCGTAGCCGTGCTCGACGGAGGACAGCGCCTGGACGGCGAGCTCCCGGACTGTGGGCCCTTCAGGTGCGAACATCGGGGCTCAGCATAGGCCGCGCCCGGCGTCACGGAGGCTTTGCTCAAGGGGGCGAGCAGGGGTGAAGGGGCGGCTGAGAACGGCGGCCCGTGACGTGAGCCCTTGCGGGACGGCGCCCCCATGGTGTTACAGTGCGATTGGCACGTGTGCTAGCCGCCTCTTCGGCGCCGGTGCCAGTCTCCCTCTCCGAAATCGCCGCGACAGCGGGATTCGTCGAATCGATGTCAGCGATGCGCCAGGCGGCGCCGACGCGCCGTACCCCGCATCGCTTCTCCCCGGCCACAGGCTTCTCAGGGCTCTTCACGGGCTTCTTCGCCCGCCCGCCTCGCGGGGCGTGCAGTCACCGCCCCGCTCCCGCCGGATCCCACCTCACTCATGCTCTCGTACGAACGTCCGCGAAAGGACCGATTCCGATGACCACCACACTCGAACCCCCCACCACCACAAAGGCGTTCACGACGCAGCCGAAGGAGGTCGCGGTCCAGGCCGCGGGCGTCCTCGACACCTCGGGCAACGGGCCCGGGTTCCTGCGCCTCGCCGACCTCCTGCCGACATCGCACGACGTGCAGGTGCCGGCCGCCCTGATCCGCCGACTCGGCCTGCGCAAGGGCGACTTGATCCAGGGGACGTGCGGCAGGCCGCGCGCCCTCGCCGAGGTCGAGCGCGTCAACGGGCGCCCCGTCCAGGAGCTGCGCGGGCGGCCCCGGTTCGGTGACCTCACTCCCCTGCACCCGCGGCAGCAGCTGCGTCTCGAAACCGCGAAGGGCGGCGTGACGCCCCGCGTCGTCGACCTGTTCACTCCCATCGGCAAGGGGCAGCGCGGGCTGATCGTGGCGCCGCCCAAGACCGGCAAGACGGTGCTGCTCCAGCAGCTCGCCGCGTCCGTCGCCACGAACCACCCCGAGGCCCATCTGATGGTGGTGCTCCTCGACGAACGGCCGGAGGAGGTCACCGACATGCGGCGCTCGGTGCGCGGCGAGGTCTTCGCCTCGACCTTCGACCAGCCCGCGAAGGCGCATATCGCGCTGGCCGAACTGGCCGTCGAGCGTGCCAAGCGGCTCGTCGAGGACGGCCGGGACGTCGTCATCCTCCTCGACTCCCTGACGCGCCTGTGCCGCGCCCACAACAACACGGCCTCGTCCGGCGGCCGTACGCTCAGCGGCGGTGTCGACGCCTCCGCGCTGATCGGGCCCAAGCGGTTCTTCGGAGCGGCGAGGCTCGCCGAGGAGGGCGGCTCGCTCACCATCCTCGCCACCGCGCTCGTCGACACCGGCTCCCGCGCCGACGACTACTTCTTCGAGGAGCTCAAGAGCACGGGCAACATGGAGATCCGCCTCGACCGCACCCTGGCCGAGCGCCGGATCCACCCCGCCGTCGACCTCACCCAGTCCGGCACGCGCCGCGAGGAACTCCTGCTGCCCGAGGCCGAGTTGGCGGTCGTACGCGGTCTGCGGCGCGCGCTTCAGTCGCGGGACGGGCACGCCGGGCTCGAGACGCTCGTCGAGCGGATCCGGCAGACACCGGACAACGCGACGTTCCTGCGGCAGGTGCAGTCCACCGTTCCCACCGCGTGAGACGGCCTCCGTACAAGGTCCCGGGTCGATCGGCGCGGCAGGATGCGTAATACTCTCACTATGACTTCGAGCATTACAGCCCCGGGAAGCACGGGGGGCGGCGGGACGGTCCGGGTGCGCAGGGCGACCGCCCGCGACGCCAAGCGGCTGACCAGGCTCGTCCGTACGTCCCGCGCCTACGAGGCCCCGTACGCGTCGATGGTGGCCGGCTACCGGGTGGGCCCCGACTACATCGAAGCTCATCGCGTCTTCGTCGCAGTCGGCGCCGACGACCTGGTGCTCGGGTTCTACGCGCTCACGCTCGTGCCGCCGGAGCTCGACCTGATGTTCGTCGCCGACGCGGCGCAGGGGCTCGGCATCGGGCGGCTGCTCGTCGCCCATATGAAGGACGAGGCGCGCGCCGCCGGACTGACCTCGGTCCGCGTGGTTTCGCACCCGCCCGCCGAGGGCTTCTACCACAGCACGGGAGCCGTCCGCACCGGCACCGCAGCCGCCGATCCACCCGCCGTGATGTGGGACAGGCCCGAATTGGAGTTCCCGATCGGCTGACGCGCTCGCACTCCCGGGCGCACACTCGGGGTGGACGAGGAGGCCGGCTTGGACAACGAGGTCCGACACACCGACGCAGCCCACGGCACCGACGCGGTCCACGCGTTCGACGTCACCGTGGAGATCCCCCAAGGCTCCCGCAACAAGTACGAGATGGACCATTCCGTCGGCCGGATAAGGCTCGACCGGATGCTGTTCACCTCCACCCAGTACCCGGCGGACTACGGATACATCGTCGGCACCCTCGGGCGCGACGGCGATCCGCTCGACGCGCTCGTCCTGGTGGGCGATCCGACGTTCCCCGGCTGCACCGTCGAATGCCGAGCGATCGGCATGTTCGTGATGCGGGACGAGAAGGGCATGGACGAGAAGGTCCTGTGTGTGCCCGCGCACGATCCGCGCCATGCGGCTTTGCGGGACATCGAGGACATCCCCGAGTTCGACCGTCTGGAGATCACGCACTTCTTCGAGGTCTACAAGGACCTGGAGCCCGGCAAGTCCGTCGAGGGCTCGCACTGGGAGGGCCGCGACCTCACATACGCGGAGATCGCCGCCGCGCGCCGCCGGGCCGCCGCCCGACGGGACTGAAACCGGCCACGACGGCGCGCACGTGTCAGTGCGCGCCGTCCGTCGCGCAGTGCTCGAGCAGGTCCGCGGTCGCCGCGTCGACGACGCGGTAGCGCACGATCCTGCCCTCCTTCTCCCCCTCGACCACACCGGCCGCGCGCAGCAGCCGCAGCGCCTGCGAGACCGCCGGGTCGTTCATGCCCGTGGCCACGGCGAGATCCGACACGGCCAGCGGCCCCGCCCGGTACAGCGCGAGCAGCAGCGCGAGGCGCCGGGGATCGGCGAGCAGGGAGAACCGGTCGGCCCAGGCGCGGACATGTCCTGGCTCACCGATGGCGGCGATGGCCTCGCAGACCCGGTGGCCGTCGATCGTGCGGCGGCCGGCGCGCTCGGCAGGGACGAGATGCATGGCCCCATCCTCGCAGCCGCCGATGTGATCTTGAATACCCGCGCACACCTACGCAGCTGTGCAGCCTTGCAGGCGTCGCCGACCGGCCTCTACTGTGGGCGGGCCGTGGTGCTCGGGAATTCGGTGACGGTCCCTCAAAGGACCCAGACCGAAGCGGCCCTCGCCACTGTGATCGGGCCCCGGGTCCCTCGGCAACGAGACGACTCGGGACGCCTCGCCCCACCACGCCACTGGCCGCCGCGCGCAGCTGGGAAGGCAGGGGCGGACGCGGACACCCGTCAGCCAGGAGACCGGCCACGGCATCTCACGAAGTGATTCCACGAGGTGTTGGAGCGTGACCGCATGACCCTGTCCGTGAAGTCCCCGGAAACCGGACGCGACGCGTTCCACTGGCGGCGCGAGGACACCGTCCGCACCGCCGGGCTCCTGGCGGTGATAGCCGCACTCCATGTCGTCGCGTTCGGCGTGCTGTTCCTGCTCGTCGTCCCGGCGCACTACGAGGTGGGGTCGAAGGCCTTCGGCATCGGCCTCGGCGTCACCGCGTACACCCTGGGCATGCGGCACGCGTTCGACGCGGACCACATCGCCGCGATCGACAACACGACCCGCAAGCTGATGGCCGACGGCAAGCGCCCGGTGTCGGTGGGGTTCTGGTTCGCGCTCGGCCACTCCAGCGTGGTGGTCGTGCTCGCCGCGCTGATCGCCGGGGGCACCCAGCTCGCCGGGCGGATCATGAACGAGGGCTCCGCCACCCATCAGACGCTCGGCGTCATGGGCACCACCATCTCCGGGTCCTTCCTCTACCTCATCGCGGCGCTCAACCTCGTCGCCCTGGTGGGGATCCTGCGGGTGTTCCGGGCTATGCGCGCGGGCTCGTACGACGAGGCGGAGCTCGAACAGCACCTGGATTCCCGGGGGTTCATGAACCGGATCCTCGGCCGGTTCACCAAGTCCATCACCCGGCCGGGCCAGATGTACCCGCTCGGCTTTCTCTTCGGCCTCGGCTTCGACACGGCGACCGAGGTCACGCTGATGGTGATGGCGGGCAGCGGCGCGGCGGCCGGACTGCCCTGGTACGCGATCCTGTGCCTGCCGCTTCTGTTCGCCGCCGGAATGAGCCTGTTCGACACCCTGGACGGGACGTTCATGAACTTCGCGTACCAGTGGGCGTTCTCGAACCCCGTGCGCAAGGTGTTCTACAACCTCGCCATCACCGGCCTCTCGATCGCTGTCGCGTTCCTGATCGGCACCATCGAGCTCGTGGGCGTCCTGCACGACAAGCTCGACCTGCGAGACTCGGTGACCGGCTGGATAGCGGGGCTCGACCTGGACAACGTCGGGTTCATCATCGTGGGCCTGTTCGTCGTCGTCTGGGCGGCTGCCATCGGGTACTGGCGGCTCGCGAAGGTCGAGGAACGGTGGGCCGTGCGGACCTGATCCGGCGGGCCGCCGGGACCGGGACTCCGTAAGGTCGTGCGGGTGAGTGAAGCCAGCGTTCCACCAGCGGCGCCCGCGCCCGTGCCACGCAGGTCCGCCCTTCCCGCGGCCCTCACGGTCCTCACGGTCGTGAGCGGCTTCGTCGACGCGGTCAGCTATCTGGGCCTCGGCCGCGTCTTCGCGGCGAACATGACCGGCAACGTCGTCATCATCGGCTTCGCCGCCGCGGGCGCTCCCGGGTTCTCCGTCCTCGGGTCACTCACCTCCCTCGGCGCGTTCCTCGCGGGGGCCGTGTGCGCCGGGCGGCTGACCGGAGTGTTCGCCGGGCGGGCACGGGAGACCTGGGTGCGGTCGGTGTTCGTCACCGAGGCGGTCCTGCTCGCCGTGGCGACGGCCGTCGCCTTCGCGTGGCCGGGCGAGGCGACGTACGCGCTCATCGCCGTCCTCGCATGGGCGATGGGGCTGCGCAACGCGACCGTGCGCAAACTCGCGGTCCCGGAGATGACCACGACGGTCCTCACCATGACGCTGACCGGGCTCGCCTCGGAGTCCTCGCTCGCGGGCGGGAGCGATCCGCGGGCGGGGCGGCGGATCGTCTCCGTGGTGGCGATGCTCGCGGGCGCCGCGCTCGGCGCGCTGCTCGTGCTGCACCACGGTCTGGGCTGGCCGCTCCTCGTCGGCACCCTGCTCGTGGCGGCCGCCGCGGCCGGATATCGCGAGCCGGCCGCCGACGCGGACGGCATCCGATCGGCCTAACCCTGCGGGCGCCGCACGCCCGGGCTCACTAGCGTCCTGACCAGGACCGCAGCTCCCTCTGCCGCTGCGGCACAGGGACCGGAGACGCCTCATGTTCTGCCCGATAGCCACCGTCATCACGACGACCGCCTGCCTCACCGCGCTCGCGCCCGGGACCGCAGCCGCACAGCACCCCGTCGCAGCGCCCGCCTCGATGACCGCACCCGACGAGGCCGGCCGGGTCGACTCGGTGGGCCGGACCAACCCCTTGAGCCCCTCCGACGACGGGCCTCTCGACCGGGGCTCGGACGACGGGACCCGCAACCGGGGCTCGTCGGACGGCGGGACCCTCGACCGGGGCTCGGCGGACGGAACCCGCGACCGGGGCTCGGCGAACGGCGACTCCTACGCGGAGGCACGCCTCTCGCCGTCCACGACGGTGGGGGCCTCATCCACCGCCGAGATCACGGTCTACTGCGCCGGCGGCGGGCGCGGCTCCATCACGGCCCGCTCCCAGGCCTTCGCCGCCGGCTCCGTCACACTCCCCATGTTCGGCGGCGGAATCGGGCAGGACGGGCGCACCCAGTACCGGGGGACGGCACGCCTGGCCGGTGCGGTCGGGAGCAGTTCGCAGGTGTCCGTGCAGGGAGCGTGTCCCGACGGCAGGCAGTGGAGCACCCCGATGAACGTGACACGCGACGGCTATCGCGGCGCGCGCGCCGGAGTCGGCAGCACCGCGGACGGCGGCCTGGACCTGGGCCGGATCGGCTTCGGCGCGGCCCTCGTGGGCGGGGCCGCCTACGTGCTGTGGCGCAGGACGCGCGCCCCGCACGAGGACTGACCGGTCCATCCGCCAACCGTCACACACGAGGCAAGTGCGCCGTACGTCCGTTCCGCCCCTGACCAACCGCGCTTTGCCGACAATCGCCTCCATTGCGGCCGGCCGAACGGCACCCCCGAGGCTCCACATCCATGACGCAGCACTGCGCATCCGGCCGGGGTTGGCTGAAAACAGCCCCCCGGCAGTAACGCGCGAGCCGCTCAGGGCAGCCGTTCACCGGCCAACGCACAGGTGAACGCGCCCTGGCCCGAGCCCACTCACACCCGACCGCACCCAACACCCGTACACCTGTCCCCATTTGACGCACCCCTGGCGGCGAAGGCCGTTACCACGGCCCCCCGACAGGCTGGCGACTTCGCGACGAACTTCGCCGCCGGGCGCTCTGCGTTCATTGTCCCGGTTCTCTCACCGCGCGCGGTGGCTAGCATGAGCGCCACATACGTGCCGGAAGATCACCATCCCGTTGGTGGGACCGGCCGTGCGGCCGACCCGAGCCGATCGGCCACGACCTTCCCGCACGCAAGCACCGATGGGACCGCGGAATGCCAGTGCCTGCCCGCCCGAGGCCGCGCCGAACACCCACGTCGCGGCGCTCCACGCTCGCCGTCCTCTTCGCCGTCCTCGTGGTGGCCGGAGCGGCCGTCGGCGCGGTGACCGCCGCGGCTCCGCAGGCCGCCCGCACCTGGGTGCTCGTCACGCTCCTGGTCAGCTGGCTCTGCATAGCCGCCTCCCTCGTCACGGTCGCCCTGCTCCAGCAGCGGGCCCGTGGTGCCGTGGACGCCGCGCAGGGCGAATCGCTCGCGCTCCAGCAGCAGTTGACGCAGCGCGGGGCCGAGGCAGCCCATCTCGTGAACGTCACGCTCCCCTCCGTGTCGAAGCGGCTGCGGGACGGCGCGGGCGCCGAGGAGGCACTGGCCGCCACCGCGCCGCCCGCGGACCACCAACTGCGCCAGGCACTTGAGGCGTTCACCGCCGAACTGGACGACTCCGTACGGCGCGAGGCGTCCGCAGTGGCCACCGCTCAGGACACGGCCCGCCGGATCGCCCGCACCGACCACGACCTGGACGAGCTGGCCACCGCGACCCTGCCGGCCGCCGTCGCGGCGCTGCGCGAGGGCTCCACCGCCGACGCGGTCCTCTCCGGCCTCGACCACCCCGACGACGCGCACCTGCGCACCCTGACGGAGTCCTTCGTACGGGAACTCGCCACCAGCGAGCGGCGGGCCGCGGCCGCTCAGGCCGCCAGCGCCAAGGCCCTCAGCCGGGTGCAGGCCAAGTCGGTCAGCATGCTCGCCGATCTGCGGGACATGCAGGAGCGGCACGGCGAGGAGGTCTTCGGTGATCTGCTCAGGCTCGACCACAACACGTCCCAACTCGGCCTGCTCACCGACCGGCTGGCCCTCCTCATGGGCGGCCGCGCCAGCCGCGCGTGGAACAAGCCGATCGTCATGGAGAGCATCCTGCGCGGCGCGGTCGGCCGGATCGCCGCCTACCAGCGGGTCAGGCTCCACTGCGCCACGAACGCCGCGATCGCCGGCTTCGCCGCCGAGGGCGTGATGCACCTCCTCGCCGAACTGATGGACAACGCCGCGAACTTCTCGCCGCCCATCGACGAGGTCCACGTCTACGTCGAGGAACGCAGCGCCGGGATCGTCGTGACGATCGAGGACAGCGGCCTGAAGATGGCCGACGCGGCCATGCGGCGGGCCGAGGCCGCGGTGTCGGGCCGCGAGACGGACCTGGCCTCGCTCCAGGGCACCCGGCTCGGCCTCGCCGTGGTGGGCCGCCTCGCCGCCAAGTACCGGATGAGCGTGAACTTCCGGCCGTCCTCCCGTGGCGGCACGGGTGTCGTGGTCCTCCTTCCGCCGCAGCTGCTCGCCCAGCAGCGCGACCCCGCCCCGCAGCAGCCCCCGGTCCGCCGTGCCGCCGCCCCTACCGCACCTGCCGCACCTGTGACGGCGCCGGACCCCGTGCCGCAGACGTCCGACGACACCACACCCGGGATTCCCGCCCAGGCGGACCCGCCGTCCGCGACGCCGGGCGGCCTGCCGGTCCGGGCGCCGGGGCGCACCATGGCCTCGGCCGAACGCGACCGCAAGGACCGTGCCCCCGCCGAAGGCGGCGCGCCCGCGGAGGAGTCCGTGCGTGCGCCGCGCGACCCCGGTGCGCAGTTCGGCGCCTTCCACCGCTCGCGGCGCGCCCGCGACGAAGCGCCCGGCACGTCGCCCGAGGTGCCCCACCAGGCCGACGAGTCGCCGGCCGAGTAGCCCGCCCCGCTTCCCGCACGCGCCCGGGCACCGGCGCCCCCATCCCCCGTACGAGAACGTTTGATTGGAGGCACGGGCTGGTGACCGGTTCGCCGGGCACAACCCGCCCCACACGCCATGCGGACCACTGACAACAGCCTGACCTGGCTCCTGGAGAGCCTGCTGGACCGCACGCCCGGCACGCGCCACGCCCTGGTGCTCTCCCGGGACGGTCTGAAGCTGTGCTGGAGCGAGCATCTGACCCTCGACCAGGCCGACCAGCTCGCGGCCATCTGCTCCGGCATCCAGGCGCTCGCCCAGGGCGCCTCGGTGGAGTTCGGTGACGGGACGGGCGGTGTACGGCACTCGATGACCGAGTTCCACGGCGGTCTGCTGTTCATCGTCGAGGCGGGCGAGGGCGCGCATCTCGCGGTGATCGCCGAGGACGGCGCCGACCCGGGCGTGGTCGGCCACCGGATGAGCGAGCTCGTCGAGCAGATCGGCGAGCACCTGCGGGCCGAGCCACGGACAGACGACGGAGAGAGCGCTTCCTCATGACGCGCCGGCCCGTCGACACCGGTGACCCGGACCGGCTGTACACGGTCACGGGTGGCCGCAGCCGGGCCGACGACGACACCTTCGATCTGGTCACCCTGGTCGTCGCCGAGTGCGAGCCCACGCCGGGGATGCAGTCGGAACAGGTCCGCATCCTCGACATGTGCCGGCATCCGGCGGCCGTGGTCGAGATCGCGGCCGAGATGAAGCTGCCGATCACGGTGGTGCGCATCCTGCTCGGCGATCTCCTCGCGACGGGCCGCATCACCGCCCGGCATCCACGCGCGGCGCGGTCCGTCGCCTCGCTCCCCGACTCCGCCCTTCTCAAGGAGGTGCTGCATGGACTCCGCAACCTCTGAGCTGCCCTCCCGTACGCCGCTTGCCGACGTCGCCGAAACCGGGCTCAAGATCGTCATCGTGGGCGGGTTCGGCGTCGGCAAGACGACCCTGGTCCGGTCCGTCAGCGAGATCCGGCCGCTGAACACCGAAGAGGTCATGACGCAGGCGGGCGTCGGCGTCGACGAGCCTGCCGCAATCTCCTCGAAGATCACGACGACGGTGGCGTTCGACTTCGGGCGCATCAGCCTCACCGAGCGGATGGTGCTCTATCTGTTCGGCGCCCCCGGGCAGGAGCGCTTCTGGTTCCTGTGGGACCGGTTGTTCTCGGGAACGCTCGGCGCGGTCGTGCTCGTCGACACACGGCGGATGAGCGACTCCTGGTACGCCATCGACCGCCTGGAGCACCACAGGACGCCGTTCGTGGTCGCCGTGAACCGGTTCGACGGCGACGGGACCCGGTTCTCCCTCGACGAGATCCGCCAGGCGCTCACGCTGCCCGAGCACGTGCCGCTGATCGACTGCGACGCGCGCGTCAGGTCGTCGGGCAAGCACGTCCTGATCACCCTCGTCGACCACCTCTACGAACTGGCCATGGCCCGGGAGAAGACACCATGACCGACGCGACCCCGCCGCCCGGCTGCCCCGCCCACTCCGGCGCGGTGGCCCTCAGCGGCCTGGAGTACCAGCAGACCCCCTCGGAGCTCTACCGGTCCCTGCGCAGGGAGCACGGCGCCATCGCGCCCGTCCTGCTCGACGCGGACATCCCGGCGTGGCTGGTCCTCGGCTATCCCGAGGTCACGTATGTCACGAGCCACGACGAACTGTTCGCCCGGGACTCGCGGCGCTGGAACCAGTGGGAGCACATCCCGGCCGACTGGCCGCTGATGCCGTTCGTCGGCTACCAGCCGTCGGTCCTGTTCACGGAGGGCGCCGAGCACCAGCGGCGCGCGGGCGTCATCACCGAGGCCCTCGAAGCGGTCGACCAGTTCGAACTCGCCCGCGACTGCGAGCGCATCGCCGACCAGCTCATCGACGCGTTCGCCGGCAGCGGCCGGGCCGAGCTGATGGCCGCCTTCGCGCACGCCCTGCCGATGCGGGCGGCGGTGCAGTTCTGCGGGATGCCCGCGGGCAGCACCGACACCGAGCAGCTGGTGGACGATCTGCGGATCTCCCTGGACGCGGCGGAGGGCGACGACCCGGTGGCCGCGTACGGCCGGGTGGGCGCGCGCATCCAGCAACTGGTCAAGGAGAAGCGGGAGTCGCCGGGTCCTGACGTCACGTCACGGATGCTGGCGCACCCGGCGGGCCTCACCGACGAAGAGGTCGTCCAGGACCTGATCTCCGTCATCGCGGCGGCGCAGCAGCCGACGGCCAACTGGATCTGCAACACGCTGCGTCTGCTGCTGACCGACGAGCGGTTCGCGCTGAACGTCTCCGGCGGGCGGCTCAGCGTCGGTCAGGCGCTGAACGAGGTGCTGTGGCTGGACACGCCCACGCAGAACTTCATCGGCCGGTGGGCGGTGCGCGACACGCAGCTGGGCGGGCGGCAGATCCGGGCGGGCGACTGTCTGGTGCTCGGCCTGGCGGCGGCCAACACCGATCCGCAGATCTGGCCCGAGTCGCAGGTGGGCGCGGAGAACTCGGCCCATCTGTCGTTCAGCAACGGCGAGCACCGCTGCCCGTATCCGGCCCCGCTCCTCGCGGACGTCATCGCCCGTACGGCGGTGGAGACGCTGCTCGAGCGGCTCCCCGACCTGGTGCTCGCCGTGGAGCCGCAGGAACTGACCTGGCGCCCGTCGATCTGGATGCGCGGACTGACCGCGCTGCCGGTGCAGTTCACTCCCGTGTCGCACTGAGACCCGCGGACACACCACGCGGCCGGGACCGGTCAACTGCCGGTCCCGGCCGCGTGGTTCACGCAGTGACGGGGGTGAACTGCACCGGCAGGGACTGCGGGCCGCGGGTGAACACCCCTTGTTCCACCGGGTCGAACCCGTCGGCGAGCCGCACGCCCGGCATCGCGTCGAGGAGCTGGCCGACGCCGATCTCGACCTCGGCCTTGGCGAGCAGCGCGCCGACGCAGAAGTGCCGGCCGAGCGCGAAGGACAGATGGTCGGCCGCCGCCGAGAACGCGTTCGTGGCGGTGAGGTCCTCGCGGAAGATGTCGAAGCGGTCGGGCTCCGTGTAGCGGTCCGCGTCGCGGTTGGCGGCGCCGATCAGACAGGTGACGGTCGCTCCCGCGGGGATCGTGCCGCCGCTCACCTCCACGTCGGTCGCCGACTGGCGCATGATCATGTGGACGGGCGGGGTGTAGCGCAGCGTCTCGGAGAAGGCGCGGGCGATCAGCGTGCGGTCCTTGCGGACGGCGTCGAGCTGCTCGGGGTGGGTGAGCAGGTTGGCGAAGATGCTGGCGATGGCCTTGTCGGTGGTCTCGCCGCCGGCCGCGAGGAGCAGGCTGCAGAACGCCTTGATGTCCTCGTCGCTCATGCGGACGCCGTCGACCTCGGCGGCGCAGAGAGAGGAGAGCAGGTCGTCGCCGAGGTTGTCCCGGCGCTGCCGGATGATCGGGATCATGTACTCGGCGAACTCGACACGGGTGCGCTCACCGGCCGCCGCGACGTCCTTGTCCCCGGACAGGTTGCCGAGGAAGGCGATGACGGTGGTGTACCAGCCGTGGAAGCGCGCGTGGTCCGCCTTGTCCAGGCCCAGCATGTCGGCGATCACGTTGACGGGGAAGCGGGTGGCGTACGCGTCCACGAGGTCGACGGAGCCGGTGGCGCGGAACGTGTCGATCAGTTCGCGGGAGTTGCGCTCGATGACCGGCAGGAACTTCTCCTGGAGGTCGCTCCCGCGGAACGCGGGTGCGACGAGGGCGCGGCGGACCGCGTGCTCACGCCCGCTGAGCTGGAGGATCGTCTTGCCGTGCACCGGCTCGATCTGCCAGTTGTAGTTGTCTGTCGTGAACTGCGACTCCTTGTCCTTGAAGACGCGCTCGACATCGGCGTACCGCGAGATGACGTAACTCTGCGTGGCCTCGTGCCAGATGAGCGGAGAGTGCTCACGCATGGCCGCGTAGGCCGGGTACGGATTCTCGGCGAACTCCGGCGACAGTATGTCGGGGACCTGTGCGGTGGACATGAAGCTCCCTCGGTCAGTAACAGGCAACGCCCACCAGGTTATTGATCATCCGTCGGCGGAGACAGACCCCTCATGGTTTCGGTGCGGCGGTCGGCGTGGTAGGCCGGAGCGCTCAGTCGTCGGCGCGGCAGATGATGAAGTCGGGGAAGACGTGGCGGCCGGTCCGTTCGCCGATCTCGTCGATCGCGCGGCGGATGTCCCGCAGCTGCTCCACCGTCATCTCCAGCGGTGGCTCGTCCGGCTGACAGGTGGTCAGGACCGGGTGGTCGACGCCCGGCTTGCCGGTCATCTCGATGTGGCAGCCCAGCACATGGGTGACCGTACGGGTGGCCGCGAACTCGACCATGCGGTCGATGGACTCGGTGAACGCCGCCCAGTCCTCGACGTACAGCCGCCCGGGATACACCGTGTCACCGGTGAGCAGGAACCCCGTGTGCGGGTCGTAGTACGTGACGGCCGCCGCGTGGTGGCCGGGTGTGGCCAGGCACTCCAGCACGCGGCCGCCCAGGTCGACCCGGGCCACTCGGCCTTGGTCGTCCGCGAACCCGAAGAACTCCCAAGCGCTGTCACGATCCGCCCCGACCACGCGCGTGTGGGGCCGGTCGGCGAACTGGGCATCCGCCGCCACATGGTCCCCGTGGGCGTGCGTGTGCAGGACGAGGAGTTCGTAGGTGTCCCGGGGGTGCTCCGCCAGCCAGTCCCCGATGAGCCCGTCGACGACCCGGCGCAGGGGGAAGTACTCGGCGGACGCGGTGGCTCCCGTGTCGATGAGTACGGCGCGTGCGTTGCCGAACAGCAGAAACAGGAAGGGCGCCTCGTAATGCACGGCCATGTTCTGGCGCAGGATGACCGTGTGCTCGTCATAGGGGTGCACCTGGATGTCCGGGTCGGTGTTGTGCTTCGCCGACTCCGATCCATGGATCCAGCGCACGTCCAGCGCGTGCGGCACGGGCCCCTCTGTCACGAAGTCGACCTGCCGCGCGGTTCCACCCATTCCGCCTCCTTAAGAGAGTCGCCCTTCGGGGGCGTCGTTCTGGCCTTTGGACCGGGCTGGACGCGTGACGTGGGTAACGCGGAGGGGGTAGGGCCTGTGAAGCACCCCATAGGAGCCAGATCACATACTAGCGGTGGTAGTAGCTGGTGGGGCCGTCCCGGGGTGCACAGAAGGGGCCTCATGCG
>NZ_JBSGTG010000014.1:0-29642 GCF_053607285.1 Streptomyces sp. NPDC055140
CGAGGTCCTGGGGCGTTACGACAAGGTGGTGATCCCCGAGATGAACCTCGGCCAGCTCGCCACCCTCATCCGGGCCAGGTATCTGGTGGACGCCCACTCCTACAACCAGGTCAACGGCATGCCGTTCAAGGCTGAGCAGCTCGCCACGGCTCTCAAGGAGGCCATCCATGGCTGAGATGCTCAGCCTCGTGCCCAGGAGTGAAGTCGCCCTGAAGGCAAAGGACTTCAAGTCCGACCAGGAGGTGCGCTGGTGCCCGGGCTGTGGTGACTACGCGATCCTGGCCGCCGTGCAGGGCTTCATGCCCGAGCTCGGGCTGGCGAAGGAGAACATCGTCTTCGTCTCGGGCATCGGCTGCTCGTCCCGCTTCCCGTACTACATGAACACCTACGGGATGCACTCCATCCACGGCCGCGCCCCGGCCATCGCGACCGGTCTGGCCTCCAGCCGGCGTGACCTGTCGGTGTGGGTGGTCACCGGTGACGGCGACGCGCTGTCCATCGGCGGCAACCACCTCATCCACGCCCTGCGCCGCAACGTGAACCTGAAGATCCTGCTCTTCAACAACCGGATCTACGGGCTCACCAAGGGCCAGTACAGCCCCACCTCCGAGGTCGGCAAGATCACCAAGTCGACGCCGATGGGGTCCCTCGACGCACCCTTCAACCCGGTGTCCCTCGCACTCGGCGCGGAAGCCTCCTTCGTGGCCCGCACCGTCGACTCCGACCGCAAACACCTCACCGACGTCCTGCGGCAGGCGGCCGCCCACCCCGGCACCGCACTGGTGGAGATCTACCAGAACTGCAACATCTTCAACGACGGCGCCTTCGAAGTCCTCAAAGACCAGCAGCAGGCCCAGGAGGCGGTCATCCGCCTCGAACACGGGCAGCCGATCCGCTTCGGCACCGACCTCGCCAAGGGCGTCGTGCGGGACCCGCAGACCGGTGACCTGGAAGTCGTCGACGTGAACGAGGACAACCAGTCACAGATCCTCGTCCACGACGCGCACGCGGCCTCGCCCACCACCGCGTTCGCCCTGTCCCGCCTGGCCGACCCGCACACCCTGCACCACACACCCATCGGCGTCTTCCGCTCCACCGAGCGACCCGTCTACGACGTGCAGATGTCCGAGCAGCTCGACGAAGCGATCGAACAGAACGGAAAAGGCGACCTGGCCGCACTGCTCGCCGGCGGCGACACCTGGACCGTTGTGGGATGAATCCCGGGGTCCGGCGGCAGGAGCGAACGGGCTTCCGGCACCGCCTACCCTGGAGTGCATGACCAGCAGCGACCGGAGCCAGGCAGTGGACGTTCAACAATTCAAGACGTACGAGGTGCGCACCTACGGGTGCCAGATGAACGTCCACGACTCCGAGCGGCTCTCCGGCCTCCTTGAGGACGCCGGATACGTCCGTGCGCCGGAGGGCGCCGACGGTGACGCCGATGTCGTCGTCTTCAACACGTGCGCCGTCCGCGAGAACGCGGACAACAAGCTGTACGGCAATCTCGGCCGCCTGGCGCCGATGAAGACGAAGCGGCCCGGCATGCAGATCGCCGTCGGCGGCTGCCTTGCGCAGAAGGACCGCGACACCATCGTGCAGCGGGCCCCCTGGGTGGACGTCGTCTTCGGTACGCACAACATCGGCAAGCTGCCCGTCCTCCTGGAGCGCGCCCGCATCCAGGAGGAGGCGCAGGTCGAGATCGCCGAGTCGCTGGAGGCTTTCCCCTCCACGCTGCCGACCCGCCGCGAGAGCGCGTACGCGGCCTGGGTCTCCATCTCCGTCGGCTGCAACAACACCTGCACCTTCTGCATCGTGCCCGCCCTGCGCGGCAAGGAGAAGGACCGCAGGACCGGCGACATCCTCGCCGAGATCGAGGCGCTCGTCGGCGAGGGCGTCAGCGAGATCACGCTGCTCGGCCAGAACGTGAACGCGTACGGCTCGGACATCGGTGACCGCGAGGCCTTCAGCAAGCTGCTGCGCGCCTGCGGGAAGATCGAGGGCCTGGAGCGGGTGCGCTTCACGTCCCCGCACCCGCGCGATTTCACCGACGACGTGATCGCCGCCATGGCCGAGACGCCGAACGTGATGCCCCAGCTGCACATGCCGATGCAGTCCGGCTCGGACACCGTCCTGAAGGCGATGCGCCGGTCCTACCGGCAGGAGCGCTACCTCGGGATCATCGAGAAGGTGCGCGCCGCGATCCCGCACGCCGCCATCTCCACGGACATCATCGTGGGCTTCCCCGGCGAGACCGAGGAGGACTTCGAGCAGACGATGCACGCGGTCCGCGAGGCCCGCTTCGCGAACGCCTTCACGTTCCAGTACTCCAAGCGGCCCGGGACCCCGGCGGCGACCATGGAGGGCCAGATTCCCAAGGAGGTCGTCCAGGAGCGCTACATGCGCCTGGTCGAACTCCAGGAGGAGATCTCCTGGGACGAGAACAAGAAGCAGGTCGGCCGCACCCTGGAGCTGATGGTCGCCGAGGGCGAGGGCCGCAAGGACGGTGCCACGCACCGCCTGTCCGGCCGCGCCCCCGACAACCGCCTGGTGCACTTCACCAAGCCGGACACCGAGGTGCGCCCCGGTGACGTGGTCACCGTCGAGATCACCTACGCGGCCCCGCATCACCTGCTCGCCGAGGGCGACGTCCTCGAAGTGCGCCGCACGCGCGCGGGTGACGCCTGGGAGAAGCGGAACGCGGAGCCCGAGCAGAAGCAGGGCGTCATGCTCGGCCTGCCCTCGGTGGGCGTCCCGGCCCCGCTGCCGGCGGCCACGGGCGGCTGCGCCGTCAACTGACGGCACCACTCCCTGCGTGCCACATGAGGCGCAGTAGGCTGCCGATCATGCTTGTCGCCGCCGCCGTCTGCCCCTGCCCGCCCCTGCTCGTGCCCGAGGTCGCCGCGGGTGCGGCCCCCGAGCTGGACGCCGCGCGCGCGGCCTGTGACGAGGCCGTCCGCGCGGTCCTGGCCGCCCGGCCCGACCTGATCGTGGTCGTCGGCGAAGGGCCGGTGACCCGCGCGCACGCGCAGGGTGCCACGGGCGGTTTCCAGCCGTTCGGAGTGGACCTCGAGGTCCGCCTCGGCGCGGTTCCCGAGGGCGCCGAGGCGCCGGCGGCGGAACGGTTGCCCCTGTCCCTCACGGTGGGCGCCTGGCTGCTCGCCAGGGCAGGGTGGACCGGCCGGGCGGAGGGCTACGAGGTGCAGGGCGACAGGTCCTGGCCGGCCAACGGCGAGGACGGCACCCACCTCGCGAACTGGGCGGACCGCGTGGGTTTCCTCGTCATGGGTGACGGCACCGCCTGCCGCAGCCTCAAGGCCCCCGGCTATCTGGACGAGCGTGCCGAAGGGGTTGACGCGGCGATCGCCGAGGCCCTGCGCAACGGCGACCACGACGGGTTCTTCGCGAACCTCGACGCGGACCTCGCCCATGAACTCAAGATCTCCGGCCGGTCCCCGTGGCAGGTCATGACGGCGGCCTTCGACGAGGACCAGAACTGGAGCGTCCTTTACGAGGACGCTCCCTACGGGGTCGGCTACTTCGTCGCCACCTGGTCGTAGACGAACGCACACGCAGTCGGGGAGGAGCGCCTGCCGACGAGGGGGCGAGCTGCCGGCGACGACTGGGCGAGCGCCTGCCGACGAACGGCGGGACCACGCACGACCGGCGACGGCCGCGGAGCCACAAAAGGCTCCGCGGCCGTCCGCAGTGTGCTGGTACCGCGTGTCTCAGGAGGCGGGGGGTGACGGTGGTGTGGCGCCACCGTCCGGGCTGCCGCCCTTGCCCTGACCCGGCTCCGCGAAGCGGTCCATAGCGTCCTTGGCCTTGCCTGTGCCTGTCTGGATCTGGTCGCTGTACTTGCCCTTGGTCTTCTCGTCGACCGACTTCGCGACCTTGTCCATGCCCTGGTCGACCTTGTCCCCGTGCTGCTGCGCGAGGTCCGCGACCTTGTCCTTGCTGAGCTTGGCTTTCAACGTGTCCAGGATGCCCATGGGTTCACCTTCACTCGCGGGGACTACTTGCGGGCGCCCTCACCGGCCTCGCTGTCGGCGGCCTGCTCCGCGGACTGCTGCTTGGGAATCTCCACGGGCTCCGCGGCGGCGGGCTCGGGGGTATCGGCAGCCTCTGTGGACGCCTCCGGCTCCGCGGCGTCGGTGGCCGCGGAGATGTCGGCAGCCTCGGAAGTCCCGGGGGAAGAGTCCTCGGCCTCGGGCTCGGCCGTCAGAATGGCGGCCTGCGCCTCACTGGTTGACGCCTCCTCCGTGCCCTTCGACTTCCGGCGAAACATGGCGAAAACACCCATTTCAACTCCATACGTTACTCGTGCGGGCGAAATCCCGCGTCGCCCGGTGCGTCCGATTGCGTCGCCCGGGTCTGAGGCACTCGAAACCGGCGGTCGGAACCTCGCAACAGGGAACGACCCCGGACCTGTGGCGTCACGTAGCTCGTTCGGGAGCAGGCCCCGAGGTTTGCGAGACTGGGGCGGTGAGTAGTGCAGCTCCCGCTCCGCGGGTCATCGCCGTCGTCGGACCCACTGCGGCCGGAAAGTCCGATCTGGGCGTTTTTCTCGCCAGAGAACTCGGCGGCGAGGTCGTCAACGCCGACTCCATGCAGCTCTATCGGGGGATGGATATCGGCACTGCCAAACTGACGCCCGAGGAACGCGGCGGCGTCCCGCACCACCTCCTGGACATCTGGGACGTCACCGAGGCGGCCAGCGTCGCGGAGTACCAGAAGCTCGCCCGCGCCGAGATCGACCGGCTGCTCGCCGCGGGACGCTGGCCCGTCCTGGTCGGCGGCTCCGGCCTCTACGTCCGCGGAGCGGTGGACCACCTGGAGTTCCCGGGCACCGACCCCGAGGTGCGCGCCCGCCTGGAGGAGGAGCTCACCCTGCGCGGCTCCGGCGCCCTGCACGCCCGCCTCGCCGTCTCCGACCCCGGGGCCGCCAAGGCGATCCTGCCGAGCAACGGCCGGCGCATCGTCCGCGCCCTCGAGGTCATCGAGATCACGGGCAAGCCCTTCACGGCCAACCTGCCGGGACACGAGTCCGTCTACGACACCGTCCAGATCGGCGTCGACGTGGCGCGCCCCGAACTCGACGAGCGCATCGCGACCCGCGTCGACCGCATGTGGGACGCCGGGCTCGTGGACGAGGTGCGCACCCTGGAGGCGCGCGGCCTGCGGGAAGGGCGTACGGCGTCGCGTGCGCTCGGCTACCAGCAGGTGCTCGCCGCGCTGGCGGGGGAGTGCACGGAGGACGAGGCGCGTGCCGAGACCGTCCGCGCCACCAAGCGCTTCGCACGCCGTCAGGACTCCTGGTTCCGCCGCGATCCGCGCGTCCACTGGCTCAGCGGCGCGGCGGCCGAACACGGGGAACTCCCGACCCGGGCAATGACGTTGATCGAACGACCGGTCACAGCCTGATCACGTGATGGCATCGGGACGCTCCGGCCGTCATCGCGGCCCCTGGGAGCGTGCCATCATCGACCATCGATCGACCAGTGGAGTCCGAAGTGGGAGGGCGCGTGGCGATGGAGGCCGGCCCTCGTGACACCGCACCCGGCGGGGAACAGCTGAGCCCTGACGGACCGGACGCGACCCTGGACGGTGTGATCGCCGACGGCCCCACGGCCGAGGAGCTCGCATCGCAGGCAGGGGGCGCCGAGGTCGAGGTGGAGCTGCGCCCGCAGCGCCGCCTGCGCCTGTGGCAGCTCGCGCCCATCGTGATCCTCTCCGCGATCGGCTCCCTGATGTTCGCGTTCCCGCTCTTCTTCGAGTTCGGGGACGGCGGGGCCGTCGTGGCCATGCTGGGGCTGCTGATCAGCTCCTGCGCCGCCGGCTGGGGAATGATGGCCGCGCGTCGCGTCGGCTACACCTGGCCCGGCTTCCCGGCCCGCGAATCGGGCCGGCGCCCGGACTGGCGGGTCGTCGGCGCGTACGCGGTCGTGGTCGCCGCCGTCGCCGTCCTCGCCGTGTGGCGCGTCGCCCGCCTGCGCTAGTCCACGTACCGGGCCGTCCCGACGGGTTGTCGGCGCCACCCCGTACGATCGAGGAATGAGCACGCGGATCGCCTTCCTCAAGGGTCACGGGACCGAGAACGACTTCGTGATCGTCCCCGACCCGGAGAACGCCCTGGAGCTGCCCCCGGCGGCCGTCGCGGCCCTGTGCGACCGCCGTGCCGGAATCGGCGGCGACGGCCTGTTGCACGTGGTGCGCTCCGCCGCCCACCCCGACGCGCGGCACCTGGCTTCCGAGGCCGAGTGGTTCATGGACTACCGCAACGGCGACGGCTCGATCGCCGAGATGTGCGGCAACGGCGTGCGTGTGTTCGCCCACTACCTCCAGCACGCCGGTCTTGTCGGCGAGGGTGACCTCGCGGTGGCCACGCGCGGAGGCGTGAAGAGCGTGCACATCGACAAGGAGGGCGACATCACGGTCGGCATGGGCAAGGCCCTCCTCCTCGAAGGGGATGTCACCGTCAGCGTCGCCGACCACAGCTGGCCCGCGCGCAACGTGAACATGGGGAACCCCCACGCCGTCGCCTTCGTGGAGGACCTCGCCCAGGCCGGCAACCTCTTCACCGCCCCGCCCTTCACCCCGGCCACGGCCTACCCGGACGGGGTGAACGTCGAATTCGTCGTCGGCCGCGGCCCCCGCCACGTCGCCATGAGGGTCCACGAGCGCGGCGTGGGCGAGACCCGCTCGTGTGGCACGGGTGCGTGCGCCGTGGCCGTCGCGGCGGCCCGCAGGGACGGCCTGGACCCGGCGGTGACCGGATCGCCGGTGACGTACGCCGTGGACCTGCCCGGCGGACGGCTCGTGATCACGGAGCGGGCCGACGGGGAGATCGAGATGACGGGACCCGCGGTGATCGTCGCCGAGGGAGAGATCGACACGGACTGGCTGGCGGGTCTCGAAACCGTAAACCCCTGAACGTTCGCTCGAATGGGTGATCCGTTTCACGCTGGGCGAGAGGGGGACTGCTCCACGTGATGGGCTCGGTAGCATCAAGCACCGGCCCGGGCGGGAACCCCGCAGACCGCCGCCGGTCGACGCAGCCGGAGGTGCTCATGAGTGCGGAGGCGACCAATCCCGCTACGCCGGGCCCGATCACACCGGGCGCGCACCGCCGGCGCGGCCGTCCCCGGATCGACCTGCGCCGCATCGGCTGGGCCGCGCTCCTCGGCCCCGCCGCGGGCAACCGGCTGCCCGACGCGATCGGTCACGTGGTCGAGGCCCACCGCGCCCACCACCCGGAAGCGCCCCTGGAGCCGCTGCACCGCGCGTACGTCCTGGCCGAGTCCTCCCATCGGGGACAGATGCGCAAGAGCGGCGAGCCCTACATCACACACCCGCTCGCCGTGACGCTGATCCTCGCCGAGCTGGGTGCCGAGACGACGACACTGACCGCGTCCCTCCTCCACGACACCGTCGAGGACACCGAGGTGACGCTCGATCAGGTGCGTACGGAATTCGGCGAAGAGGTCGCCTATCTCGTCGACGGCGTGACCAAGCTCGAAAAGGTCGACTACGGAGCGGCCGCCGAACCCGAGACCTTCCGCAAGATGCTCGTCGCCACCGGCAACGACGTGCGGGTCATGTCGATCAAACTCGCCGACCGGCTGCACAACATGCGCACCCTCGGCGTGATGCGCCCCGAGAAACAGGCACGCATCGCCAAGGTCACCCGGGACGTCCTCATCCCGCTCGCGGAACGCCTCGGTGTCCAGGCACTCAAGACCGAGCTCGAGGACCTCGTCTTCGCGATCCTGCACCCCGACGAGTACACGGGGACCCGCGAGCTCATCGCGGCCAACGACGCGCGGGACACCGATCCCCTCGCGGAGATCGCCGAGGACGCCCGCGTCGTCCTGAAGGACGCCGGGATCACGGCCGAAGTGCTGATCAGGCCACGGCACTTCGTCTCCGTGCACCGGGCGAGACGCAAGCGGGGAACGCTGCGCGGAGCGGACTTCGGGCGTCTGCTGGTACTCGTCGGCGAGGACGCCGATTGCTACGGGGTGCTCGGCGAGCTGCACACGTGCTTCACGCCCGTCGTCTCGGAGTTCAAGGACTTCATCGCCGTACCGAAGTTCAACCTGTACCAGTCGCTGCACACAGCCGTGTCGCGCGGTGACGGCGAGGTCGCAGAAGTCCTCATCCGTACCCACCAGATGCACAAGGTGGCCGAGGCCGGAGTCGTCGCGCTCGGCAATCCCTACGCTCCGCCTGCGGACGAGCAGACGGACAGCATGGGTGAGCGTGCCGACCCGACCAGGCCCGGCTGGCTCTCCCGCCTCCTCGACTGGCAGGAGGCCGCCCCGGACGCGGACACCTTCTGGTCGACGCTGCGCGAAGACCTCGCCCAGGACCGCGAGATCACCGTCTTCCGGCCCGACGGCGGCACGCTCGGCCTGCCCGCGGGCGCCAGCTGCGTCGACGCCGCGTACGCCCAGTACGGCGAGGACGCGCACGCCTGCATCGGAGCCCGGGTCAACGGCCGGCTGGCCACGCTCAGCACCGTCCTGAGCGACGGGGACACCGTCCAGCTCCTCATGGGCCAGGACCCCGCCTCCGAGCCCTCCAGGGACTGGCTCGACCACGCCCGTACGCCCGCCGCGCGCATCGCCATCCGGCGCTGGCTCACGACCCATCCGGCCACGCCCGAGCCCGAGCCCGAGGACAGGCGCGCCCCGGAGTCGGCCCCCAGGACGCCACAGGGCGCGCCCGCGGGCCGCCCCGCCGAGGCGAACGCCGTCGTGGACCGGCCGGGCGCCACGGTCCGCCTCGCGGGCTGCTGCACGCCCGTGCCGCCCGACGAGGTGACCGCCTTCGCCGTACGCGGCGGTGTCGTGACCGTGCACCGCGCTGAGTGTCACGGCGTGGCGCGCATGAAGAGCGCGGGACGCGCCGAGGTCGGCGTGCACTGGGGCGACACCACGGAGTGCCGGGTCTCCCTGATCGCCGAATCGTTCAGCCGGCCGCATCTGCTGGCAGATCTCACCGAAGCCATCGCCCTGGAGAGCGTCGCCGTGATCTCGGCGACCGTGGAACCGCCGGCCCAGGGCCGCGTACGCCACTCCTACACGCTCCAACTCCCCGACGCGACAACGCTCCCCGGACTGATGCGCGCCATGCGCAACATCGCAGGGGTGTACGACGTCAGCCGAGCGCAGCACCCTGCCCAGACCACCTCGTAGGGTCTCGTTCGGGTGGGTGTGGCGCGTCCCGCCGGAGTCCGGACGCGCACGCTGGTAGCCGTAGTTCATGCTGCTCACCCCCCGCACCATCCGCATGGGTACCGCGCTCGTCGCCGCGGCCGCCTCCACCGCACTTCTCGCCGCGAGCGCGCCGCCGCCGGCCGTCCCGCTGGGCGTCGGCGACCGGCTCTTCCCGCACCTCGGCAATCCGGGCTACGACGTGGAGTCGTACGACATCGCGTTCACGTACCACGGTGACAACAAGAAGCCGCTCGACGCCGTCACCAAGATCGAGGCCACGGCGACCGCCCGTCTCGAGCAGGTGAATCTCGACTTCTCGCACGGAACAGTCCGCTCCGTAGAGGTCAACGGCAGGCCCGCGCGGTTCGACACCAGCGACGAGGACCTGGTCGTCACGCCCGAGGCCGCCGTCCCGGAAGGCGCCCCGCTGGAGATCACCGTGCGGCACACCAGCAACCCGGTACCCGGCAAGGAGGAGGGCGGCTGGGTGCAGACCAAGGACGGTCTCGCCATGGCCAATCAGGCCGACGCCGGGCACCGCGTGTTCCCGAGCAACGACCACCCTTCGGACAAGGCCCTGTTCACGTTCCGGGTCACGGCCCCCAAGGCGCTGACGGTCGTCGCCAACGGGGTGCCCTTCCTGAAGATGCGCCACGGAGCGGACACCAGCTGGACTTACCGCACCCTCCACCCTATGGCCACCGAGCTGGCGCAGGTCTCGATCGGTCGCTCCGCGGTGCTGCACCGAGAGGGGCCGCACGGGCTGCGCGTCCGTGACGTGGTGCCCGCCAAGGACCGCAAGGTCCTCGAACCGTGGCTCAAGAAGACGCCCGCCCAGCTCGCCTGGATGGAAGGGAAGGTCGGCCGCTACCCCTTCGAGAACTACGGCCTCCTGATCGCCCAGGTCCGCACCGGCTTCGAACTGGAGACCCAGACGCTCTCCCTCTTCGAGAAGGACATCTTCACGGAGCCCGCCTACCCCGCCTGGTACATCGACTCGATCATGGTCCATGAGATGGCGCACCAGTGGTTCGGCGACAGCGTCAGCCCGCGCACCTGGTCCGACCTGTGGCTGAACGAGGGCCACGCCAGCTGGTACGAAGCCCTCTACGCCCAGGAGAAGGGCCACCAGTCCATGGCCAAGCGCATGCGCCAGGCCTACCGCGCCTCGGACGGCTGGCGCGCCGCGGGTGGCCCGCCTGCCGCCCCCATGGGCCCGAAGTCGGGCCAGAAGATCAGCATCTTCCGGCCCGTGGTCTACGACGGCAGCTCCCTCGTGCTCTACGCGCTCCGCCAGGAGATCGGCACCCCGGCCTTCGAGCGGCTGGAGCGAGACTGGGTGCGCACGCACCGTGACGGCACGGCGAGCACGGCGGACTTCATCAGCCTCGCCTCGCAGACCTCCGGCCGCGATCTCCAGGGCTTCTTCCGGGCCTGGCTGTACGGCACGAAGACGCCGCCGATGCCGGGACACCCGGACTGGAAGTCGACGCCGGTGGAGAAGGCGAAGCCGGCCAGGGGATAGGCCACCGACCGGCGGCAAACAGCCCAGGCAGGACAGGCTTCGGGCCCGGCGCCGGCGGGCAAAAGTCGGGTGACGAGACGGGCCGTGCCGTGCGACCATCTTCAGGTCGGCGGCACGGTCGGCCCGGGAATCTACGGACGCCCCGGGACGTTGTGTCAGTCGAAGGACCACGCTGTCATGCGCGGGCCGTCACACATTCCGAACACCTCGACGTAAGGATCCAATGACCTCCTCTTCTTCCCCTTCCCAGGACGCGCAGAGCTTCGCGCAGAACAACCCCGAAGGTCTTCGGGCCGATGCCCTGATGGAAGAGGACGTCGCCTGGAGCCACGAGATCGACGGAGAGCGGGACGGCGATCAGTTCGACCGCTCCGAGCGTGCGGCCCTGCGCCGCGTCGCGGGCCTCTCCACCGAGCTCGAGGACGTCACCGAAGTCGAGTACCGACAGCTCCGCCTGGAGCGGGTCGTGCTCGTCGGTGTGTGGACCTCGGGAACCGTCGATGACGCGGAGAACTCCCTCGCGGAGCTGGCCGCTCTCGCCGAGACCGCCGGCGCCTTGGTGCTCGACGGCGTCATCCAGCGCCGGGACAAGCCCGACGCGGCGACGTACATCGGCTCGGGCAAGGCCCTGGAGCTGCGCGACATCGTCCTCGAGACCGGAGCCGACACCGTTGTGTGTGACGGTGAGCTCAGCCCCGGCCAGCTCATCCACCTCGAAGATGTCGTCAAGGTCAAGGTGGTCGACAGGACCGCCCTGATCCTCGACATCTTCGCCCAGCACGCCAAGTCCCGAGAGGGCAAGGCGCAGGTCGCCCTCGCGCAGATGCAGTACATGCTGCCGCGGCTGCGCGGCTGGGGTCAGTCGCTCTCCCGGCAGATGGGCGGCGGCAGCGGTGGCGGCATGGCCACCCGTGGTCCCGGTGAGACCAAGATCGAGACGGACCGGCGACGGATCCGCGAGAAGATGGCGAAGATGCGCCGGGAAATCGCGGACATGAAGACGGGCCGCGAGATCAAGCGCCAGGAGCGGCGCCGCAACAAGGTGCCTTCGGTGGCCATCGCCGGATACACCAACGCGGGCAAGTCGTCCCTGCTCAACCGCCTGACGGGCGCCGGCGTCCTGGTGGAGAACGCACTGTTCGCCACCCTCGACCCGACCGTCCGCAAAGCCGAGACCCCCAGCGGCCGTCTCTACACACTGGCCGACACGGTCGGTTTTGTGCGGCACCTGCCCCACCACCTCGTCGAGGCGTTCCGCTCCACGATGGAGGAGGTCGGTGACTCCGACCTGATCCTGCACGTCGTGGACGGATCGCACCCGGCGCCGGAGGAGCAGCTGGCCGCCGTGCGCGAGGTCATCCGGGACGTGGGCGCCACGAAGGTGCCCGAGATCGTGGTGATCAACAAGGCGGACGCGGCCGACCCCCTCGTCCTCCAGCGGCTGCTGCGCGTCGAGAAGCGCGCGATCGCGGTGTCGGCCCGCACCGGGCTCGGCATCGACAAGCTGCTCGCGATCGTCGACGACGAGCTGCCGCGTCCCGAGGTCGAGATCGAGGCGCTCGTGCCGTACACGCACGGCCAGCTGGTCGCGCGTGCGCACGCCGCCGGCGAGGTGATCTCCGAGGGGCACACCGCGGACGGCACGCTGCTCAAGGCGCGGGTGCACGAGGAACTCGCCGCCGAGTTCGCGCCGTACCTCCTGGCGGCGGCCGCGAGCTGACGCTCCGGCAGCAGCCAGGCATCCTGTGCCGACGGCGAGGGCCCGCCCCCAACTTCCTGGGGGCGGGCCCTCGTTCGTTCGGTGAAGCCGGCGCCTACTGGCTGCCGTACTTCTCGCTCATCGTGTCGAAGACCTGCTGGGCGCCCTTGCCCAGCTGCGGTCCGGCCAGCCAGGTGTTCTCGGCCGGGCCGATCGACGTGTTCGACACCAGCTGCGTCTTCCCGTCGACCATCCGGAACCAGCCGCCACCGGACGAACCGCCGGTCATGGTGCAGCCGATGCGGTACATCGTCGGCATGCCGGGGCTGAGGGACAGACGGCCCGGGCGGTCGATGCACTTGTGCATCAGCTGACCGTTGAACGGCGGTGCGGCCGGGTAGCCCCAGGCGCCCATGCTGCCGACCGACTGGACGGCGGGCTCGGAGAAGTCGACGGGCAGCGCGTTGCCGACGGTCTCCTCGAGGGACTTGGAACCCTGCTCCGGCTTCACGTGCAGCACCGCGTAGTCGTACGGAGCGCCCGCACCACCCGACTCGGCGCCCGTGTCGATCCACTCGTTGGAGGTGGAGGCCCAGTCGGCCCAGAAGGTGCCGTACGGGGCGATCTCCTGCGGGGCGGCGTTCTGCAGCTGCGCCTCGGATTTGCCCAGGTCGTTGTAGGCCGGGACAAAGGCGATGTTGCGGTACCAGCCGCCTGCCGCACCCGCGTGCACGCAGTGGCCCGCGGTCCAGACGAGGTTGGACTTGCCCGGGTTGCGCGGGTCCTTCACGACGGTGCCGGAGCAGACCATCGAACCCTCGGGCGAGTCGAAGAAGACCTTGCCGACCGGGGCGGCGTTCTCGTGGTACGGGGTCTTCTCGGGCACGGCCTTGACGGGCTGCGGCTCAGGGTCCGTGGCGCCCTGGTCGGCCGACGCGTCCTTCGCGGCGATCGTCTTGTCCGGGTCCTTGGCGGACTTCATCCGCTCGGGCTTCCAGTGGTCCTTGATGACCGGGTTGACGAAGTCCTTGGCCTCGCGCAGCCAGTCGTCCTTGTCCCAGTTCTTCCAGGCGCCGTTCTGCCACTTGTCCGGGTCGATGCCGTGCTTCTTGAGCTGGTCGGCTATGCCCCCGGGCAGCCGGCCGTCGGATCCCTTGTCGGCTCCCTGCGAAGCCGTCGCGGCCGACTTGTCACTCGCCGTGTCGTCGCTCGGGCCGCAGGCCGTGGCGGTGAGCGCCAGGGCCGCGGCGAGCCCCGTAGTGGCGAGGACGCTGCGACGGCCCCGGCTCCACTTGGATGACGGACGTGTGGAACGCATGGTGCTGTTACCCCCGATGAAGCGAATGTGTCATGAGCTTGTCAGGTCCGATGTGAGCTCTGTGGCAAGATCTCGGACGCAGCACCCCACTATGCCTGTGGAGTTGAGGACGAACGGCGGCGGGGTGGTGAAGGTTTCGGCACCCCGCCGCCGCCCGTTGCCTGCCTACTGGCGTCGCCTGCCCTACTGGCCGGCGTACTTCTTGCTGACCGCGTCGTAGATCCCCTTGGCCTCCTTGCCGAGGCGCGGGCCCGCGAGCCAGCCGGCCGTCACCGGGCCGATCGACGTGTTCGACACCAGCGACGGCTTGCCGCTGGAGCCCTGCGCGATCCAGCCGCCACCGGACGAACCGCCGGTCATGGTGCACCCGATGCGGTACATCGTCGGCTCGGCCTTCGCGAGCGAGAGCCGGCCCGGCTTGTCGGCGCACTGGAACAGAGTCTGGCCGTCGTACGGCGGCGCAGCCGGGTAGCCCTTCGCCGTCATCGTCGCGATCTTCGGCACCGCGGGCGCGTTGAAGTCGACCGGCACGGCCGTACCGACCGCCTCCTCAAGGGACTTCCCCTCGCTGCCCTTCTCCGGCGTGACCTGGATGACCGCGAAGTCGTACGGCGCGCCCTGCCCGCCCGTCGGACCGCCCTGCTCGATCCACTGGTCGGACGTCTGCGCCCACGCGCCCCACCAGACGCCGTACGGAGCGACCTCTTCCTTGGTGGCGGTCTTGAGCTGCTCGTCCGACAGGCCCGCGTTGTTGTATGAGGGCACGAAGGCGATGTTGCGGTACCAACCGCCGTTCTTGCCGGCGTGGACGCAGTGGCCCGCGGTCCACACCATGTTCGACTTGCCCGGGTGCGCGGGGTCCGTGACGACCGTCGCCGAGCAGACCATCGAGCCCTCGGGGCCGTCGAAGAAGAGCTTTCCGGCGTACGGCGCGCTGTCGTGGTACGGCGTGCCGACGGCCGCGGCCTTCACCGGCTGCGGCGTCGGGTCCGTCACGCCCTGGTCGCCCGAGATGTCGTTGTCGTCGACCTCGTTGTCCGGGTTCTTGTCGGCGTCACGCATCCGGTCCGGGTCCCACAGACCGTCGATGATGGGGTTGACGTAGTCCTGCGCCTCACGCAGCCACTTGTCCTTGTCCCAGTTCTTCCACTCGCCGTTCTTCCACTTGTCCAGATCAATACCGTGCTCCTTGAGCCGGTCCTTGATGTCGTCCGGGATCTGGATCTTGTCGCTGCCGCCCTGCGTCGCGGACGCGGTCGGCTTCGAGTCCGCGTTGTCGTCGCCGGGACCGCACGCGGTGGCGGTGAGCGCGAGCGCCGCACCGATGGCGAGAGCGGCCGCCACGGGGGAGGTTCTGCGGCGCGCGCTCCTCCCGCGCTGAGCGGTCAAGAGCGGACGTATGGGTCGCATATCGTGAATCCCCCTGGGCTTCGAGAACTGTGCAGTGCCGGCCGCCGGCGGTCGTGAACCCGTCGCGCCACGCTCGGCAATTGATGCGCCTCGCCCCGCGACCGAACCCTCCGCCCTCCGTCGAACGGCAACCCACCCTATGCGCGCGCTGTGGGGGACTACCCACGGAACGGCAACGGTTCCGTCACGGCGTGGATCTTCCAAAGGGCAAGGAATTTCCGCCGACCCGTGATCCCGCGCAGTCACCGTCGTTGGTACGGAAGGGGGATTCGCCGTTGTCGCTCAGTCCTTGGGGTTCCGCCCCGGACACCCGTACGTCAACTGATCCCCCCATACCGAGAATTCGACCGGATCCAGCGGGATCCAGGGGGAGGACCAACAGTCGTGGCCGTCACCGAGCCTGCGCCCGCGGCGGTGTCCGCGGGGTATGAGGGGGGCGCCGCCCGTGAGGGCGCTGCCCAAGAGGGAATCCTGCGGCGGCAGTCCGCGCGGGAGTCGGCGGCCCGCACCTATGCGCGCGCCCTGCCGATCGTGCCCGTGCGGGCGCGCGGCCTGACGATCGAGGGCGCCGACGGACGCCGGTACCTCGACTGCCTCTCCGGTGCGGGCACACTGGCCCTCGGCCACAATCACCCTGTCGTGCTCGAAGCGATCAGACGCGTACTCGACTCCGGCGCCCCCCTGCATGTGCTCGATCTGGCCACCCCCGTGAAGGACGCCTTCACGACGGAACTCTTCCGTACGCTGCCCGCCGGGCTCGCCGAGCGGGCACGGATCCAGTTCTGCGGACCGGCCGGCACCGACGCGGTGGAGGCAGCCCTGAAACTCGTCCGCACGGCCACCGGCCGCAGCGGAATGCTCGCCTTCACCGGCGCCTATCACGGGATGACCGCGGGGGCGCTCGAAGCGTCCGGCGGGGCACAGGACGTCAGGGTCGCGCGGCTGCCCTTTCCGCAGGACTACCGCTGTCCCTTCGGCGTCGGAGGTGAGCGCGGCGCCGAACTCTCCGCGCGCTGGACCGAATCCCTCATCGACGACCCCAAGTCGGGGGTGCCGCACCCCGCCGGCATGATCCTCGAACCCGTCCAGGGGGAAGGCGGGGTGATTCCCGCGCCCGACGCCTGGATGCGCCGGATGCGGGAACTCACCGCGGCACGCTCCATCCCGCTGATCGCCGACGAGGTCCAGACCGGCGTCGGCAGGACCGGCGCCTTCTGGGCCGTCGAACACAGCGGCGTGGTGCCCGACGTCATGGTCCTGTCCAAGGCGATCGGCGGCAGCCTTCCCCTGGCCGTCGTCGTCTACCGGGACGACCTCGACGTCTGGCAACCCGGGGCGCACGCCGGCACATTCCGCGGGAACCAGCTCGCCATGGCCGCCGGCGCCGCGACCCTCGCCTATGTCCGGGAGCACCGTCTCGCCGAACGCGCCGCCCTCCTGGGCGCCCGCATGGTGGGCCAGCTCCAGGGCCTCGCCGCCGAACACCCCTGCATCGGGGACGTGCGGGGCCGCGGCCTGATGATCGGCGTCGAACTGGTCGACGTAGGCGCCGCCCAGGACCCGGACCGGCCGGCCGCACCCGACGTGAGCCCACATCCTCCAGCGCCCGAACTCGCCGCGTCCGTGCAGCGCGAATGCCTCCGCCGTGGACTCATCGTCGAGCTCGGCGGCCGCCACTCCAGCGTCGTACGCCTCTTGCCGCCCCTCACGATCACCGATGAACAGGCTGCCGCCGTCGTCGAGCGTCTCGCCGACGCCCTGGCCGAGGCGGCCCGCACCCATCGCGGATAGCCCAGCCGGGACCGGCCCCGCCCTGAACCCCCACACCCACCAGGTCAGGGGCGCCACGACACGGACCAACACGACACGGACCACCACGGACAGCAGCGGAACACCGGACAGTCCGGACCACCGCATCACGGAGTCAACTACCCCACAAGGAAGCCCCGTTGAACGCCAATCCCGCACCCGACGACCGACACCGTCCCCAGGCGACCGGAGCCTGCGACACGCAGCCCCAACTCGCCCCGGAACGCGGGACGGTCCCCCGGCAGAAGGACGGCAGCCAGGAGGCCGAGCATCTGCACGGCTCCACCGCCGACCTGCTGGAGCATCCCGACCCCGGCACCGCGGCCCAGGCCGCGGCCGTCGAGAACCTGCTCCGCTGCTGGGTGCGGGAGAACGATCTGGCCGAACCCCCGCACGGCACTCTGCGTATTCCTCTGCCCGCAAGTGGCACCGCCCTCCTCATCCCTGTCCACTACTGGTCCGCGACCGGCTGGCACCGGTTCGGCATGCCTCATCTCCAGGACGGCCCGCTGGACGCCCCGCGCGTCGACGCCGTCACGGTCGCCGCCCTCCTGAGCCGCGAGGCATCGGGCCCGGCAAGCGCGGCCGAGGTGGGTGCTGGTGTCGGTGTCCGGGTGAGGGGCGCCGACGGAAGCGGCGGCGATGCCCCCCGACGGGAGGGCGCCGTTCCTGGGTCGGCGGGCATGCCGGACACCGCATCCGGCGCCCTGGGCGGGCCGGAGTCGCCGACCGGCCCGACAGTGATTCCGACCACCCTGGCGCCGGCCCCGACCGCCTCGGCGCCGACCTCGGGCGTCTGCGTGCCGCCCACGCCGACCGTCCCGGCCACCCCCGAGGCCGTCGCCGCTGCCGCCACCCCCGAGGCCCCGCGTCCGCACGCCGACCCTCTCGCGCAGTTTGACGTCAGCGGCGACACCTCTTACCCGGAGGCGCAGGCCCCCGACCCCGAGGCCACACGCCCCGAGCCGTCTCCCCCCGCCACTCCTAACCCCTCCCACCCCACCCCCTCAGGCGACGGAGCCGACCTAGTGGGGCGCGTCGCCGACTCGATTCGCCGCACCGCAGACTTCATCGCCCACCGCCGCCGCAACCCCCGCGACACGACCGACCTCTTCCTGGCCGCCGAACAGTCCCTCCTGCTCGGCCACCCCCTACACCCCACCCCTAAGAGCCGCGAGGGCCTGTCCGAGGCTGAATCCCGGCTCTACTCACCCGAGTTGCAGGGATCCTTCCCTGTGCACTGGATGGCGGTGAACCGCTCGGTGCTCGCGATGGACTCGGCCTGGACCCAGCGGGGCCGCCCACTCCCGGCAGACCAGCTCACCCTCCAACTCGCAGGGACGGAACTGCCCCTGCCTGACGGCCACGCCGCGCTGCCCGTGCACCCCTGGCAATTTCGCGAGCTCAAGCACCGTCCCCAGACCGCGGCCCTCCTCGACGCCGGCCTTCTGCGTGACCTCGGTCCGCACGGCGCCTCCTGGTACCCCACCTCCTCCGTCCGTACCCTCTACCGGCCCGATGCGTCGGCCATGCTGAAGCTCTCGCTCGGCCTGCGCATCACCAACTCCCGTCGGGAGAACCTCCGTAAGGAGCTCCACCGCGGCGTCGAGGTCCACCGACTGCTGCGCACAGGGCTCTTCGAGCAGTGGCAGGCCGCCCACCCCGGATTCGACATCGTCCGCGACCCGGCCTGGCTCGCCGTCAACGGCCCGGACGGTGAACCGGTGCCCGGCCTGGACGTGATGATCCGGAACAACCCGTTCGCGCCCGGAGACGACGCAGCCTGCATCGCCGGCTTCGTGTCACCCAGACCCCCGGCCGCGCCCCACGGACAACGGGAAAGCCAGCTCATGCGCTCCCGCCTCGCCGAGACGATCACCCGCCTCGCCGGCCGCACCGGACGCCCCCGCGGCGCCGTCGCCGCCGAGTGGTTCCTGCGCTACCTCGAACACGTCGTACGCCCCGTGCTCTGGCTCGACAGCACCGCCGGCGTGGCCCTGGAGGCCCATCAGCAGAACACGCTGCTGCTGCTCGACCCCGAAGGCTGGCCCGTCGGCGGCCGCTACCGCGACAACCAGGGTTACTACTTCCGCGAGTCCAGGCGCGCCGAGCTGGACGGCCGGCTGCCCGGCATCGGCAGCCACAGCGACACCTTCGTCTCCGACGACGTCACCGACGAGAGGTTCGCCTACTACCTCGGGATCAACAACGTCTTCGGTCTCATCGGCGCCTTCGGCTCCCAACAGCTGGCGGACGAAAGGCTGTTGCTCGCTGCCTTCCGCGGGTTCCTCTCCGATGTCGCGTCGGGCCCGGACAAGCTCCGCACCCCACTGCCCGGATACCTCCTCGACTCCCCGGCCCTGCGCTGCAAGGCCAACCTCCTCACCCGCCTGCACGGACTCGACGAACTCGTCGGTCCCGTCGACACCCAGTCCGTCTACGTCACCATCGCCAACCCCCTTCATTCCTGAGGAACATGCCCCACCCCATCCGCTGAGAGGAACGTCGCCGTGTCATCCACCGACGCGCGCACCGACGCCGGAGCCACGCCCGCCACCGCCCGTACCGATGCCGTCACCGACGAGATCGCCGACACGGGCCCCGGCGCCCACGAGCTCACAGGCTCCGACCCCGGCGCAGGCACGGACGCCGCCGACACCCTGGACCTGCGTCTGCCCGACGAACTCATCGACCTGATCGCCGGACAGGGTGGAACCGGCGGACAGGCCAACGGCAGCGCAGGCCACGGGACCGGTGCAGGCCCCTCCGGGTACGGGCACACAGGCGACGGAACGCGAACACACGCACCCAGCGGCACCTCGACGGCCCTGGCGGACGACGACCTCCTCGACAACGTCGGAGCGTGGGGACCGGTCACCACACGTTCCGGCGTCTTCCAGCTGGTTCCCGTCCGTATCGAACGCGACCTGCCGCTGATCAGTCGCTGGATGAACGACCCAGCCGTAGCCGCCTTCTGGGAACTTGAAGGCCCGGAGAGCGTCACGGAGAACCATCTCCGCCCCCAACTGGACGGCGACGGGCGCAGCGTCCCCTGCCTCGGCGTACTGGACGGCACCCCGATGAGCTACTGGGAGATCTACCGCGCCGACCTCGACCCGCTGGCCCGCCACTACCCCGCCCGCCCGAACGACACCGGTGTTCACCTCCTCATCGGTGGTGTCGCCAATCGCGGCCGAGGACTCGGCACAGGACTGCTCAAGGCCGTCGCCGACCTCGTACTCGACCACCGCCCGCCCTGCGCTCGTGTCGTCGCGGAGCCGGACCTCCGCAACACCCCCTCCGTATCAGCGTTCTTGAGTGCTGGTTTCCGCTTCTCCGCCGAGGTGGACCTCCCCGACAAACGGGCCGCACTGATGATCCGAGACCGGGCCCTGCGCGCTCTGCTGTGAGTCCGTCACTCTTAGTACACCGCTCACCCCGATCCGGTTCCCTCCCGAGGAGTCCCCGTGCCGAATCCGTCCGAGCCCCAGACTTCCGCAGCGTCTCCCGCTCTGTACGACCCAGCGGAGCTGACCTCCGAGAACTGGGAGCGCGCAGCGGCCCGGCTGCTGGCGAAGATGATCGGCGAGTTCGCGTACGAGGAGATCATCGAACCGAAACGTGAGCCGGCGGCGGAGCCGGAGCCGGAGTATGGGCCGGGTCCGGGGCCAGGACGGACAGACCTCTACAGCCTTCCCGTCGAGGGTGCCCACATGCCGCCCGGCAGCGCGTTCCGATTCATGGCCCGCCGGGGCGCTTACGGCAGCTGGCTCGTAGATCCCGGCAGCATCCAGTGGATCGCCGGCCGCCCCGCCGAGTCCGTCGGCCGCGCCGCACGGACCGACAAGGACGCGGACGCCGCCGAGCCCAAGCCCTCGCTCCCCGCAACAAACCCGCCGGAACGCTTCACCGACCCCCTCGTCTTCCTCCTCCGCGCCAAGCACGTCCTCGGCCTCGACGGCGCCACGCTCGGGCATCTCATCCGCGAGCTCACCGTCACCCTCGCCGCCGAGGCCCGTCTCGACCACACCGCGCTCACCGCGGCCCAGCTCGCCGAGCTCGGATACGCCGAACTGGAAGGCCACCAGACCGGCCACCCCTGGCTCGTCCTCAACAAGGGCCGCCTGGGGTTCTCAGCCTCCGACACGGCCCGCTGGGCCCCCGAGGCACGTATCCCCGGGGCGCTCCCGTGGATGGCCGTCCACACGAGGATCGCCGCCTACAGAGGCGTCGCGGACCTGGCGACAGCCGATCGGCTGTACGACCGCGAGCTCTCCCCGGCGGCGCGGGACTCCTTCGCCGAAGCCCTCCGGGAGCGCGGCCTGGACCCGCAGGCCTATCTGTACCTACCAGTACACCCGTGGCAGTGGAACAACATCGTGCTGCCGCTCTTCGCCGGCCCGGTCGCGACGGACGCCATCGTGCCGCTCCCCACCGACGGCGACGTGCGCCTGCCCCAGCAGTCCATCCGTACGTTCCTCAACATCTCGCGCCCCGACCGCCACACGGTGAAGCTCCCGCTGTCCGTACTCAACACCCTTGTGTGGCGCGGCCTGCCGACAGCGCGCACGCTCGCGGCACCCTCGGTCACGGCGTGGATGCATTCCCTCCGTAAAACAGACCCCTTCTTGAAGGACGATTGCGGGGTCATCCTCCTGGGAGAGGTGGCTTCGGTCGCCGTCGAGCACCCCGCATACGACGACCTCGAAGAAGTCCCGTATCAGTACAAGGAGTTGTTGGGCGCCATCTGGCGCGAACCGGTCTCCCGGTATCTCGCCCCCGGCGAGCGGGCCCGCACTCTGGCCTCTCTGCTCCACGTAGACCCGCACGGCCGGGCATTCACCGGGGAACTCGTCGCCCGATCCGGGCTGACCCCCGAGGTGTGGCTGCGCCGGCTCTTCGCGGCCCTGCTGCCCCCGCTTCTGCACTTCCTCTACCGCTACGGCACCGTGTTCTCCCCGCACGGGGAGAACGCCATCGTCGTCTTCGACGACAACGACGTGCCGGTGCGGCTCGCGGTGAAGGACTTCGTCGACGACGTGAACGTGAGCGCCGAGCCGCTGCCCGAACACGACCGCATGCCGCACGACGTACGCGAGATCCTGCTCACCGAGCCGCCCGCCTTCCTGACCCAGTTCATCCACTCAGGGCTCTTCGTCGGCGTCTTCCGGTATCTGGCTCCCCTGTGCGAGAAGCAAATGGGGGTCACGGAAGAGAGGTTCTGGTCCCTGGTGCGCGCAGAGATCGTGCGGCATCAGGCGCGCTTCCCCGAGCTCAAGGAGAGGTATGAGATGTTCGACCTCCTCACTCCCCGAATCGAGCGGCTCTGCCTCAATCGCAACCGACTGCACCTGGACGGTTACCGCGACCGGCCGCAGCGCCCTCACGCGGCCGTGCACGGCACGGTGCCCAATCCACTGCACCAGCCTTGATCGCGGGATTGTCAGTGGTGCCCCGTAGGGTGGTCGAGCTATGACGAAGCCCTCCCTCCCCGAGCTCCTGCACGCCGCCGTCGCCGCCGTCGGCGGTACGGAACGACCTGGCCAGGTGACCATGGCCGAGACCGTCGCCGAGGCGATCGACGGCGGTTCCCACCTGCTCGCACAGGCAGGCACGGGTACCGGTAAGTCCCTCGGTTACCTGGTCCCTGCCCTGGCGCACGGGGAGCGGGTCGTGGTCGCGACGGCCACGCTGGCCCTCCAGCGCCAGCTCGTCGAGCGGGATCTGCCGCGCACGGTCGACGCGCTCCACCCCCTGCTGCGCCGGCGCCCCCAGTTCGCCATGCTCAAGGGCCGGTCGAACTATCTGTGTCTGCACCGCCTCCATGAAGGAGCCCCGCAGGACGAGGAGGAGGGGCTCTTCGACCAGTTCGAAGCGGCCGCTCCGACCAGCAAGCTCGGCCAGGACCTGCTGCGGATGCGGGACTGGGCCGACGAGACGGAGACCGGCGACCGGGATGATCTGACCCCCGGAGTATCCGACCGGGCCTGGTCCCAGGTGTCGGTCTCCTCCAGGGAGTGCCTGGGCGCCACCAAGTGCGCGTACGGACAGGAGTGCTTCGCCGAGGCGGCCCGAGAGCGGGCCAAGCTCGCCGATGTGATCGTCACGAATCACGCGCTCCTGGCGATCGACGCCATCGAAGGGGCGCCTGTCCTGCCGTCCCACGAGGTACTGATCGTGGACGAGGCGCACGAGCTCGTCTCCCGAGTCACGGGTGTGGCGACCGGAGAGCTGACCCCGGGGCAGGTGAACCGCGCGGTGCGCCGTTCCGCCAAGCTCGTCAACGAGAAGGCGGCCGATCAGCTCCAGACCGCAGCCGAGGGCTTCGAGCGGCTCATGGAGTTGGCGCTGCCCGGACGTCTGGAGGAGGTCCCGGAGGATCTCGGCTACGCGCTGATGGCGCTGCGGGACGCCTCCCGGACCGTCATTTCGGCCCTGGGCACCACACGCGACAAATCCGTCCAGGACGAGGACGCGGTACGCAAGCAGGCCCTGGCCTCTGTGGAGAACATCCACGACGTGGCCGAGCGCATCACGAACGGCTCCGAATACGACGTCGTCTGGTACGAGCGACACGACCGCTTCGGCGCATCCCTCAGGGTGGCCCCCATGTCGGTGTCCGGCCTGCTGCGGGAGAAGCTCTTCGCGGAGCGGTCCGTCGTGCTGACCTCGGCGACACTCAAGCTGGGCGGCGATTTCAACGGGGTGGGTGCCTCTCTGGGTCTGGCCCCCGAGGGCCAGGAGGGTGAGGGCCTGCCGCAGTGGAAGGGCGTCGATGTCGGATCGCCGTTCGAGTACCGCAAGCAGGGCATTCTCTACGTCGCCAAGCACCTGGCACGCCCCGCGCGTGAGGGCACCCGCAGCGACATGATGGACGAGCTGTCCGAGCTGATGCAGGCCGCCGGTGGCCGGACGCTGGGACTCTTCTCGTCGATGCGCGCCGCCCAGGCCGCGGCGGAGGAGCTGCGGACCCGGCTCCCCGAGTACCCGATCCTCCTCCAGGGCGAGGAGACGCTCGGCGAGCTGATCAAGGGGTTCGCGGCCGACCCCAAGACGTGTCTGTTCGGCACGCTCTCCCTGTGGCAGGGCGTGGACGTTCCGGGCGCCAGCTGTCAGCTCGTCGTCATGGACAAGATCCCCTTCCCGCGGCCCGACGACCCGCTGATGAGCGCCCGGCAGAAGGCCGTCGAGGACGCCGGCGGCAATGGCTTCATGGCCGTGGCGGCGACGCACGCGGCCCTGTTGATGGCCCAGGGCGCGGGCCGGCTCGTACGGGCGACGGGGGACCGCGGCGTCGTAGCAGTCCTGGACCCCCGGCTGGCGACGGCCCGATACGGCAGCTATCTGCGGGCCTCGATGCCGGACTTCTGGTACACGACGGACCAGAACCAGGTGCGGCGCTCGCTGGCCGCGATCGATGCGAAGGCGACCGCCGAAGCCGAAGAGACCGCGTAGCCGCGCGGACCATGCGGACGCGTGGGCGCAGCCCCGGGCACCCGGAGCTCCGCCCACGTATCGAGCCCGGCAAGCGGCAGGCGGCAGGCCCTGGACACGGCACGGAAGGACGCTCGACAGGCCCAGGACACAGCAGGGCCCCGGAACCGGCGCAGTTGGTTCCGGGGCCCGGTCAGGAGCGCGGCGTCATACCCGCCGCAGAACGGCCACCACCTTGCCGAGGATCGTCGCCTCGTCACCGGGGATCGGCTGGTACGCGGAGTTGTGCGGCAGCAGCCACACATGGCCGTCCTCGCGCTTGAAACGCTTGACGGTGGCTTCGCCCTCGAGCATCGCGGCGACGATGTCGCCGTTCTCCGCGACAGGCTGGCGGCGCACCGTGACCCAGTCGCCGTCACAGATCGCGGCCTCGATCATCGAGTCACCGACGACCTTCAGGACGAACAGCTCGCCGTCACCGACCAGCTGCCGGGGGAGGGGGAACACGTCCTCGACGGATTCTTCCGCGAGGATCGGGCCACCGGCGGCGATGCGGCCGACGAGCGGGACGTACGACGCGGCCGGCTTGCCCGCGGTGTCCGTGGGCTGCGCGCTCGGCTGGTCGGAGCCACGGACCTCGTAGGCGCGGGGGCGGTGCGGGTCCCGGCGTAGGAAGCCCTTGCGCTCGAGGGCCATCAGCTGGTGTGCGACCGACGAGGTGCTCGACAGGCCCACCGCCTGGCCGATCTCCCGCATCGACGGCGGGTAACCACGCCGCTGCACGGAGTCCCTGATCACCTCGATGACGCGACGCTGCCTGTCCGTGAGCCCCGAGCTGTCCGCCCGGATTCCGGGAGGTCGGCCCGGCAGGGAGCGCGCGGGCTTTGGCCCCTCCGCGCTCATGGATGCGTCATTCATGGCATGCACCGGCTCGAGTCGGCCCTGGGAACGGTCCTGGGCAGTGATGGTGGCGCTGTCTGCGGTGGTGGTCACGTCGGTCGGCCCCTCTCGAGATGTTCTCCCTAGCTAGCCAACGGTAGTTGCTTTCGAAAGGTTGCGCCAAACACACGTTCGAGTGAAAAATCGCAGATTGCTTGTCGTGATCATGTGCCTGGGTGTATGCCTTGCGCTTTGCCGGAGTGGCATTTCGGTTCATTACGGTACGCTCCACCGCCGAGGCCGTGACCCACTCCGTGGGGCTCCCAGTGTGCCATCCGGTGGTCCGTCAACCCGGAACCGGCCCCCTCTCCGTGCGCCGTCGCCCGTGATCTGCGCACAGCCGTCATGGGTGCGCTCCCGTCCCGGTGTTCGCGAGGTGAAATCGACACGCGTGGGGGCGATTTAGCGACCAAACCCCAGATCTAGTGGTTGGATTGCATCGGCAGCCCAGAAGTTGTGGTCCCCGGTCCATCGAGGCCTCCGCCATCGCCTATGCTTGGGGCTGCTTCGAGGGGCCTGAAGGGCCTCCCGAGGCCATTGAGTCGTGCTGTGAAGGAGGGTTGGAGTTCCATGCACTGCCCCTTCTGCAGGCACCCCGACAGCCGTGTCGTCGACAGTCGCACCACCGACGACGGCACGTCGATCCGCAGGCGCCGCCAGTGCCCCGACTGCTCCCGTCGTTTCACGACCGTGGAGACGTGCTCGCTCATGGTGGTCAAGCGGAGCGGGGTGACCGAACCCTTCAGTCGTACGAAGGTGATCAACGGCGTCCGCAAGGCATGCCAGGGTCGCCCCGTCACCGAGGACGCACTCGCCCAGCTCGGCCAGCGGGTCGAAGAGGCGGTGCGTGCCACCGGCAGCGCGGAGCTGACCACTCACGACGTGGGCCTGGCCATACTCGGCCCGCTTCAGGAGCTCGACCTCGTCGCCTACCTGCGCTTCGCGTCCGTGTACCGGGCGTTCAATTCGCTGGAGGACTTCGACTCGGCCATCGCGGAGCTGAGGGAACAGCTGCCCGGTGCGAGCCGGGGTGCCGCGGGCGGAGAGCGCGAACCATGTGACTGCGGGCCCGGAGGGACTGTCGAAGTCCCCGTGCCCGCCACCGCTGCCGACTGACCGGCCCAGGGGTCGGTCGGCGGCCATTCAGACCTGTTGCGGGCGGCAAGAGCGGCGTCCGCAATACAAGACACACACCGTGCCACGGGAAGATCGAGGCACTTCGGGGCGTTTTAGCCCGGTATAGGGAGGCGGCATGACAGAGACGACGAGTGGCCCGGCACGAGGTTCCCGCGCCAAGGGAGCCAAGGCCAACAAGGGGCTGCGTATCGAGCGCATCCACACGACTCCCGGCGTGCATCCGTACGACGAGGTGGAGTGGGAGCGCCGTGACGTCGTCATGACCAATTGGCGCGACGGCTCGATCAACTTCGAGCAGCGTGGCGTCGAGTTCCCCGGCTTCTGGTCGGTGAACGCGGTCAACATCGTCACCAGCAAGTACTTCCGCGGCGCGGTCGGCACCCCGCAGCGCGAGGTGAGCCTCAGGCAGCTCATCGACCGGATCGTGAAGACGTACCGGAAGGCCGGAGAGGACTACAAGTACTTCTCCTCGCCCGCCGACGCCGAGATCTTCGAGCACGAGCTGGCGTATGCCCTCCTGCACCAGATCTTCAGCTTCAACTCTCCGGTGTGGTTCAACGTCGGTACGCCGCAGCCCCAGCAGGTCTCCGCCTGCTTCATCCTGGCCGTCGACGACTCCATGGAGTCGATCCTCGACTGGTACAAGGAAGAGGGCATGATCTTCAAGGGCGGCTCCGGCGCCGGCCTGAACCTCTCGCGGATCCGTTCCTCCAAGGAACTGCTGTCCTCGGGCGGCAACGCCTCGGGTCCCGTCTCCTTCATGCGTGGTGCCGACGCCTCCGCAGGAACGATCAAGTCGGGTGGCGCCACGCGCCGCGCGGCCAAGATGGTCATCCTCGATGTCGACCACCCCGACATCGAGAACTTCATCGAGACCAAGGTGAAGGAAGAGGAGAAGATCCGCGCGCTGCGTGACGCGGGCTTCGACATGGACCTGGGCGGCGACGACATCACGTCCGTCCAGTACCAGAACGCCAACAACTCGGTCCGTGTGAACGACGAGTTCATGAAGGCCGTGGAGACCGGCGGCAAGTTCGGTCTGCGCGCCCGGATGACCGGTGACGTCATCGAGGAGGTCGACGCCAAGTCGCTCTTCCGCAAGATGGCCGAGGCCGCGTGGGCGTGTGCCGACCCCGGCATCCAGTACGACGACACCATCAACCAGTGGCACACCTGCCCGGAGTCCGGCCGGATCAACGGCTCGAACCCGTGCAGCGAGTACATGCACCTGGACAACACGTCCTGCAACCTCGCGTCGCTGAACCTGATGAAGTTCCTGAAGGACGACAGCAAGGGCCACCAGTCCTTCGACGTCGACCGCTTCTCCAAGGTCGTCGAGCTGGTCATCACCGCGATGGACATCTCGATCTGCTTCGCGGACTTCCCGACGCAGAAGATCGGCGAGAACACCCGCGCCTTCCGTCAGCTGGGCATCGGCTACGCCAACCTCGGCGCCCTGCTGATGGCCACGGGCCACGCGTACGACTCCGAGGGCGGCCGCGCCCTGGCCGGTTCCATCACGTCGCTGATGACCGGTACCTCGTACAAGCGTTCCGCCGAGCTCGCCGCGGTCGTCGGCCCGTACGACGGCTACGCCCGTAACGCCGAGCCGCACCAGCGCGTCATGAAGCAGCACGCCGACGCGAACACCAAGGCCGTCCGCATGGACGACCTGGACTCGCCGATCTGGGCCGCCGCCACGGAGGCCTGGCAGGATGTCGTCCGCCTCGGCGAGAAGAACGGTTTCCGCAACGCGCAGGCCTCGGTCATCGCCCCGACCGGCACCATCGGTCTCGCGATGTCCTGCGACACCACCGGCCTCGAGCCCGACCTCGCCCTGGTCAAGTTCAAGAAGCTGGTCGGCGGCGGCTCGATGCAGATCGTCAACGGCACCGTCCCGCAGGCCCTGCGCCGCCTGGGTTACCAGGAGGAGCAGATCGAGGCGGTCGTCGCCCACATCGCCGACAACGGCAACGTGATCGACGCCCCCGGCCTGAAGACCGAGCACTATGAGGTCTTCGACTGCGCGATGGGCGAGCGTTCCATCTCCGCGATGGGCCACGTCCGCATGATGGCCGCCATCCAGCCCTGGATCTCCGGCGCGCTGTCCAAGACGGTCAACCTGCCCGAGACCGCCTCGGTCGAGGACGTCGAAGAGGTCTACTTCGAGGCGTGGAAGATGGGCGTCAAGGCGCTCGCCATCTACCGCGACAACTGCAAGGTCGGCCAGCCCCTCTCCGCCAAGACCAAGGAGACGGAGAAGGAGGCGGTCACCGCCAAGGCCGAGGAGACCATCCGTACCGCGGTCGAGAAGGTCGTCGAGTACCGTCCGGTCCGCAAGCGTCTGCCCAAGGGCCGCCCGGGGATCACCACCTCCTTCACCGTCGGTGGCGCCGAGGGCTACATGACCGCCAACTCCTACCCGGACGACGGTCTCGGCGAGGTCTTCCTGAAGATGTCGAAGCAGGGCTCCACCCTCGCCGGCATGATGGACGCCTTCTCGATCGCCGTCTCCGTAGGCCTGCAGTACGGCGTCCCGCTGGAGACGTACGTCTCGAAGTTCACGAACATGCGCTTCGAGCCGGCCGGCATGACGGACGACCCGGACGTGCGGATGGCGCAGTCGATCGTCGACTACATCTTCCGCCGCCTGGCGCTCGACTTCCTGCCCTTCGAGACGCGCTCCGCGCTCGGCATCCACTCGGCCGAGGAGCGTCAGCGTCACCTGGAGACGGGCTCGTACGAGCCGTCCATGGACGAGGTCGACGTCGAGGGTCTGGCCCAGTCCGCCCCGCTGCAGACCGAGTCCCTGAAGGCCGTCGTCGAGGCCCCCAAGGCCGAGGCCGTGGCGCCGGCTCCGCAGCAGGCGCACACCAGCGCCGAGCTCGTGGAGATGCAGCTGGGCATCCAGGCGGACGCTCCGCTGTGCTTCTCCTGCGGCACGAAGATGCAGCGTGCCGGCTCCTGCTACATCTGCGAGGGCTGCGGCTCGACCAGCGGTTGCAGCTGATCCGCTGACGCAGTGAGGTGAGGGGCGGCGGGCCATCAGGCCCGCCGCCCCACACCCCGTTCGCCGTCCCGGGGGGGGCCCTGCGCGCGGGCCAACCCGGCGGCGAACCAAATCGGGTGGCGGGCGGAGCCCAGGGGGTTACC
>NZ_JBSGTG010000014.1:29652-49819 GCF_053607285.1 Streptomyces sp. NPDC055140
GTTTTCCTCCTCCCCTGCTTGCGTTTGGTGGGGGGGGGCGCGGGCCAACCCCCCCCCCCGCCCCTCACCCGTTCCGCGTTCCCGGGGCGCTCAGTGCGCGCGGCCCATCGCGGCGGCGAACGAAGTCGGGTCGCTGTCGAAGCCCTGGAGGATCCCGCGGAAGGCCCACTCTCCGGAGTCGTCCCTCGCGAACTCGGCGATCACGGCCGCGGTGGAATCGGCAACTTCGGAGAAGTCGTTCTGTGCGAGATCGGTGTATCCCTCGCGGATCCGCACCGCAGTGTTCGCCACCGCTCCGAACACCGTCGCCCGCTCCCCCTGTTGTATGGCGATACCGACGACCACGCGCGCGTAGGAGGGCGACAGGCGCTCCAGCTCCAGTGTCATGACTTCGTCGAACCCGAAGCCCTGGCCGGTCGTGCTGTCGCGGTTGAGGGTGATGGTCCCGTCGGGGGACCGGCTGTCGAAGTGCACGACGTAGGCCGGTGCCCCGCCCGGATCGTCGGACGTGTAGGTCGCCGCGATGATGTCGAGATCATGGGGCGGCGCGCCGATCGGGCTCGGGTCCCACTTCAGCGCGACCTCGACCTTCTTGAGCCCTTTCTTGAAGCTGCTCACCGAACTCCCCCTCCTCGGCTGCTGGTTACGGCTGTCCATGACTGACTGTTCATGACTGCTACGGACACGCTACGTCCTACGATTGTGGCCATGAGCTGGAACGGGGAAGAGCTGGATCTCGACGCCTACTTGGCGCGAATAGGCTTCACGGGGGATGTGAAACCGGACCTGGAGATGCTGCGCGCGCTGCACCGGGCGCATATCGCGTCGATCCCGTTCGAGAACCTGGAGATCATGCTCGGGCGGCCGGTGGACCTGGATCTCGCCGCCCTCCAGGCGAAGCTCGTGCGGCAGCGCCGCGGTGGCTACTGCTACGAGCAGAACCTGCTCTTCGCGGCGGCCCTGGAGCGAATCGGCTACTCCGTGAAGGGACTTGGGGCACGAGTCAGGGTGGGCGCCACGGCGATTCGCGCCGTCACCCACATGCTGACCCGCGTCACCGTGGAGGACGGCCAGGAGTGGCTGTGCGACGTGGGCTTCGGCGCCCAGGGGCTGCGCGAACCGATCCCTCTGAGGGACGGGATCGAGGTACGGCAGGGGCCGTGGACCTTCGGCCTCGTGCCGGAGGACAGCGGCGTTCTGGTCCTGCGGAGCCTGCGCCCCGGCGGCTGGGAGGAGATCTACTCCTTCACCCTGGAAGAGCGCCATCCCGTCGACTACGTGGTGATGAACCACTACACGTCGACGCATCCGCGGTCCGCCTTCATCCACCGTCCCGTCGTCCAGCGTGCTGCCGTCGACACCCAGCGCTCACTTATCGACAGGTGGATGTCGGTCGAGTTCCCTGACGGCACTCGGGACGAACGGGACGTAAGGGAAGGCGAGTTGATCGACCTGCTCGCCCATGAGTTCGGGATCGAACTGAGTGACGAGGACGCGGCACGACTGATCTGGATGCACGGCGCCGGAGCGTGACCGAACCCACGTCGTGGGCCGTACGATGGCGCGGTGCTGGTCAAGTGGATTCGCTGCACCGTGACCGACCGACGCGGGTTCGAGCGGGGGCAGCGAAAGTGGGCGGGGCTTCTGGGGGAGCCGGGGTTCCGGGGACAGGGCGGGGGCTGGAGCAGAAATCGGCCGGGGGTGGCCCATGTCCTCGGTTTCTGGGAGAGCCGCGCCTTCTACGACTCCTTCATGGCGCGCTCGCACGACCGGCTCGCCGCCGCCCAGTCGGGCACGTACAAAGACATCCAGGTGAAGCTCTTCGACCACCGCTTCGACGTGAAGACGGGCTTCGAGCCGCGTTTCACGGACGCGGACACGGTGCGCCTCGCGCACTGCCGGGTGCACGCGGACCGCGAGGAGCACTTCGCGCTCATGCAGGAGAAGGTCTGGAACCCCGCGATGGCCGGCTCTCCGGGGATGGTGCGCGGACTGTTCGGTGAGGCGCCGGGCAACGAGTTCCTGATCCTGTCGATGTGGCACTCCGTGGCAGAGCACGGCAAGTACCAGGCCGAACGCGTGGAGCGGCTCTCGACCCGCGCCCAGACGGAGATCGACATCGCCGGGATCACGGGAGACATCGTTCAGCTGGAACCTTCCTGGACGGTGTGAGCCGGATCGCCCACGCGGTGGGCCGCGCGATGTGACATACGCCGGATGGAGCCCGTACGGGTGCTCGAACCGGGCCTTTCCGATCTAGGGTTTCCGCATGGCACGACCGCGGCGCATTGTCCTTGTCAGGCACGGCGAGTCGGAGGGCAACGCCGACGACACCGTCTACGAACGCGAGCCCGACCACGCCCTGGCCCTCACGGAGACGGGGCACCGGCAGGCGGACGAGACAGGGAAGTACCTGCGCGAGCTCTTCGGCCGTGAGCGGGTGAGCGTGTACGTGTCGCCCTACCGCCGCACGCACCAGACGTTCCGCGCCTTCAGGCTCGACCCCGAACTCGTACGGGTGCGCGAGGAGCCTCGGCTGCGGGAGCAGGACTGGGGAAACTGGCAGGACCGGGACGACGTGCGTCTTCAAAAGGCGTACCGCGACGCCTATGGCCACTTCTTCTACCGCTTCGCCCAAGGCGAATCCGGGGCCGACGTGTACGACCGTGTGGGTGCTTTTCTGGAGAGCCTGTACCGGAGCTTCGAGGCGCACGACCACCCGTCGAACGTCCTCCTCGTCACCCATGGGCTCACCATGCGGCTGTTCTGCATGCGCTGGTTCCACTGGACCGTCGCCGACTTCGAATGTCTGTCGAATCCGGGGAACGGTGAGACGCGCGCACTCGTTCTCGGGGAGAACGGCAAATACACCTTGGACCGGCCGTTCGAACGATGGCGTGATCCCGAGCCGTACGGAGTCACCGGTTAGAGTGGCAGGGCGATGACCGCTGACTCCTCTCCTCATGTGCGGCTTGACCGCGCCCTGTCCAGCCTGCGCGGCCTGGCGGTGGGGGATGCGCTGGGCTCCCAGTTCTTCGTGCCCGCCAACTATCCCCTGCTCAAGAGCCGCGAGCTGCCCGACGGCATCTGGCAGTGGACCGACGACACCGAAATGGCGTGCTCCGTGGTGGCTGTTTTGGCCGCCGAGAACCGGATCGAGCAGGACGTTCTCGCCCGGTCCTTCGCGGAGCACCACGACTTCGACCGGGGCTACGGCCCCGCGGTGAACCGGCTGCTCCGGCAGATCCGCGAGGGCGGCGACTGGCGCGCCCTGTCCTCCGCGCTCTTCAACGGCCAGGGCTCCTGGGGCAACGGCGCGGCGATGCGGATCGCCCCGCTCGGCGCCTGGTACGCGGACGATCCCGAGCAGGCCACGCATCAGGCCGAGATCTCCGCCTACCCGACGCATCAGCACCGGGAGGCCGTGGTCGGGGCCATGGCCGTGGCCGCAGCCGCCGCGATCGTGGCCGATCCGGCAGGACCACCGACGCCGCAGGCGCTCCTCGACGGCGTGATCGCGCTCGTGCCGCGCAGTGCGGTGGGCGCGGGGCTCAGGCGGGCCAGGGACATGCTCGACTACGGCGACGCGGGGACGGTGGCCGCGGTCCTCGGCTGCGGCCGGCGCACCACGGCGCACGACACCGTGCCGTTCGCCCTGTGGTCGGCGGCGCGCGGGCTCGGCGACTTCGAGCGCGCGTTCTGGGACACGGCGCAGGTCGGCGGCGACATGGACACGACGTGCGCGATCGTGGGCGGAGTGGTCGCTTCCGGCCCGGGTGGCGCTCCGGCGGACCAGTGGTTGCAGCGGACCGAGCCGCTGCCGGAATGGGCGCCGGGCCTGCCGGTCTGACCTGCGGCTCGCTCACTGCGTCACTTGGCGTGGTGAATGCCGGGCCGCCTTCAGTACCTGGGGACGGCCCGGCATCCACTTCACGTCGTGGGCGGCTCCCCCGTCAGCCGCCCGCCGGCCCGGCCGCACCCGCGGTACCCGCGAGTGCTTCCAGGTCGCTCTTGCGCACCCGGATGACCACAGTGGCGACGACGAGGGCGAGCAGTGCCATCGCCGCGGCCGGAATGAATGCGGTCGAGATGCCCTCAGCCAGGACCTGGTGACCCCAGGGAGCCGGGAGCTGATGGGTCCTGGCGAACTCCGCCTTCTGCTCGGGCGTGGCCTGCGCCATGAAGGACGGGATCTGGTCCTTGGCCTCGTTCCGGCTGGCTGTGCCGAAGACCGTGGTCAGGATGGAGAGGCCGAGTGAACCTCCCACCTGCTGGGTCGCGTTGAGCAGCCCGGATGCCGCGCCGGCCTCGTGCTGGGCGACTCCGGAGACGGCGGTCAGGGTGAGCGTCACGAAGTTGAGCCCCATGCCGACGCCGAACAGCAGCATCGGGCCGAGCACCCCACCCACGTACGAGCTGTCGGGGGAGATGAATGTCTGCCAGCCGAGGCCGAGCAGGACGAGTGTCGCGCCGGTCATCATGAACGGCTTGGGGCCGAGTACCGGAAGCAGTCGCTGGGACAGGCCGGCGCCGACGATGATCGCGACCGTCACGGGGAGGAAGGCGAGGCCCGCCTCGATCGGCGTGTAGCCGAGTACGTTCTGTGCGAACAGGACGATGAAGAAGAACATGCCGAACATCGCCGCAGCCAGGCTCAGCATGATCACGTACGTGCCCGAGCGGTTGCGGTCGGCGAACATCCTGAGCGGAGTGATGGGTTCCTTCGCCCGGCTCTCGATGAACGCGAAGGCGAGCAGAAGCACCACCGCGGCGACGAACGAGCCCACGCTGACGCTGTCCCGCCAGCCCTCCTCCGACGCGCGGATGAAGCCGTACACGAGCGAGGCCATGCCCGCCGTGGAGGTGAGCGCGCCCGCGATGTCGAAGCGTCCCGGGTGCCGTTCGGACTCGTTGATGTACATCGGCGTGAGTACCGCGATGAGGATGCCGATGGGTACGTTCACGAACAGCACCCAGCGCCAGTCGAGCCATTCGGTGAGCATGCCGCCGGCGAGGAGGCCGACGGCGCCGCCGCCCGCGGAGACGGCCGCGAACACGCCGAACGCGCGGTTCCGCTCAGGGCCTTCGGGGAACGTCGTGGTGATGAGGGCAAGCGAGGTGGGCGACGCGATCGCGCCACCGACGCCCTGCAGGGCCCGGGCCGCCAGCAACTGCCAGGGTTCCTGGGCGAGTCCGCCGAGCAGGGAGGCCAGCGTGAAGAGCAGGATGCCGGACATGAAGACCCGGCGGCGACCGAGGATGTCTCCCGCGCGGCCACCGAGAAGCAGCAGGCCGCCGAAGGTGAGCGTGTACGCGCTGACGACCCAAGTGAGGTCTGTCGTGGAGAACTTGAGCGCGTCCTGAATGTGCGGGAGCGCGATGTTCACAATCGTCGCGTCCAGTACCACCATGAGTTGGCAGGCCGCGATGACCGCCAGGGCTATGCCGGGGTGCCCCGCCCGCCGCGCTGTTCCCGGCTTCCCTGCCTTGTCCGGCTTCTGATCTTGAGTTAACTGAGAGGTTGACACTATGGATCCCCCACAAGTGCGTTAGTGAACGCAACCGTTCACTGTCGAGCTGAACGGTAGTGACTCCCCATCAGTGAACGCAACCGTTCACTGAAGAAGCTGCCTTGAACACCCGGATCCTCAACGGAGAGAAGACGATGGATACTTCGCGCTGGACGGCCGCCCCCGCTCGGACGGCCACCCTGCGCCGGCGTGGCCCTGTCCTGGAGCGGGCCATCCTGGAAGCCGCGCTGGAGCAGCTCAGTACGGTCGGCTGGAACGCCCTCACGATGGAAGGCGTCGCCGCCGGGGCGCAGACGGGCAAGGCCGCCGTCTACCGCCGCTGGCCCTCCAAGGAGGAGCTCGTCGCGGACGCCCTCCAGGCGGCGCTGCCCAGTCTCGACGGGGCGCCGGACTGCGGCAGCGTTCGGGAGGACCTGATCGAGCTGTGCCGGCTGATGCGTGAGGCGATGTACTCGCGCCCCGGCTTCGCTCTGCGGTCGGTGCTTCACGAATGCGACTCGGCGACGGCCCAGCGCTTCCATGAAGTGATCTTCGAGGGTGTCGTCCAGCCGAGCGTCGAGCTGATCAAGGAGGTCGTACGCCGTGGGATCGAGCGGGGGGAGGTGCGCCCCGGCGCCACGGACGCATACGTCTGCGATGTCATCCCGGCGATGATGATGTACCGGTCGAAGGTGTGCGCGAGCGAATGGAGTGAGCGTGATCTCACGGAGATGATCGATCAGGTGATGGTTCCGCTGCTGCGGCCGCTGGGGGCGTGAAGCGGGGCGGCGCCGATGGTTTGCGGCGTGTGGATTCGGGCCCGGAGTCGGGGGTCGCGCCTCCGTCCGGTCGGCCGTGAACCGCAGGTTCCTGCCCCGCCGGTCTCACCTATGGAGACCGGGCTGGTCGTACCGGGTGTCGCTGAGGGGTCGAGGCGGCGTACGCTATCTGGCGCCATGCCGTACGAACCACCCACTCACAGCGTCGAGCGCTCACTGCGCGCCACCACCGGAGCCAAGATCGTCGCCGGTGTGGACGAGGTCGGTCGCGGTGCGTGGGCGGGACCGGTCACTGTGTGCGCAGCCGTCACCGGGCTGCGCCGACCGCCCGAAGGTCTCACCGACTCCAAGCTGATCAGTCCGAAGCGGCGCGAGGCGCTCGCCGAGACGCTGGAGAGCTGGGTGACGGCACATGCTCTCGGGCACGCCTCCCACGAGGAGATCGACGAGCTGGGGATGACGGCCGCTCTGCGGCTCGCCGCGGTGCGCGCCCTCGAGGCCCTTCCGGTCCGTCCGGACGCGGTCATCCTCGACGGCAAGCACAATTACCTCGGCCCTCCCTGGCATGTCCGTACGGTGATCAAGGGTGACCGGTCCTGTGTGGCCGTCGCCGCGGCATCGGTGATCGCCAAGGTTCGGCGCGACAAAATGATGGCCGAACTGGGCATCGAACATGCAGAATTCGGGTTTGCGGCCAACGCCGGTTATCCGTCGCCGGTCCACAAAGCCGCGCTGGAGGAACGGGGGCCCACCCCGTACCACCGGCTCACGTGGGCGTATCTTGATGCGCTGCCCCAGTGGCGGCATCTCAAGAAGGCCCGCAGCTGGGCGGACGGAAACGTTCCGGAGATCGAAGGCCAGCTCGGCTTCGACTTCTGATCTTCCGTTCGCACTCATGTGCCACCCGCCGGGGCCACTCGCACCGGCGTTTGATAGACATCAGCTCATGCCTCTCCTTCCCGAGGAGTCTCAGATTCACGAGAGTGCCCAGGGTCCCTGCGCCACTTCGGTCCCCAGCGGCCGCAACGCGCCGACCCCCCGCCCCGTACCCGGCCCGCGTCCCGCGGCGCCGCCGCGACCCGGACGCCCGGGTCCCGCACGGCCGATGCCGCCCGCGCAGCGCACGTCGCGCGAGTCGGTGTCCGCCGCCAAGCCGGGGCCTTCGGCTCCGGCCGCCCCCGCCGCTGTGCCGACCGCTCCCGCCTCGGCGGACGCGACCGAGCAGCCGCAGATCCAGCTGATCCCGGCTTCGGTCGAGGGCGCCCTGGACGCCGCGGAGGAAGCCGTCGACCTGCTCCTCGACTCGGGCCGCTCGCCCGGCGAGGTGCTGGTGATCACCACCGGTGACCCGCACCCGTGGGCCACGCACGAGCTGTCCTTCGGCGACACCGCCTACTGGGCGCAGCACGACGCGGGTGACGACGTCTTCTACGCCGACGCCGGGGCCGCCGAGCGCGCTTCGAAGCGGCCTGTGGTCGTCGTCGCGCTGAACGGCGGTGCCGACGAGACGGCCGCCACCGCTCTGCCTCTCGCCCTCGGCCGGGCGGGCGCCCTGCTGATCGTGTGCGGCAACCCGCAGCGGATCAACTCCCTGCTGGGCGCCGGAGTCTGACACGCCGCGCGCCGGCTGCCCGGACCGCTCGACGGTTCCGCGGGCGGCCGGCGGCGCCGTGTGTCTGCGACCCGTGTCGGCAGGGGCTCGTGTCGGCGGGGCTCGTTTCCGCGGCAGCTCTCAGCGGGCGGCCGCGCGGCGCAGTACCTCCGACGCGGCTCCTCCTGCGCGCGGCAGTGGCGGCTCGCTGCCGCCCTCGTACGCTTCGGGCGTCGATCCAAGGCTCGGCCGCCTGCCACCGCGCCCTTCGCCGAGTACCTGCCAGCCGTCCCGCGTCATGGTGATGTACGCCCCGCAGCGCATCCCATGAAGTGTGCACGCATCCCGCAGCCCCCACATCCACGCACCGTCCTCCTCCGTCCAACGCGCGTCGCCCTCACGGCAGTAGAGCAGCACGGCCGTTCGTACCGGTGTGCGGCGTCGGAGGTCGTGCGGGATGACCCTGCGCAGGTGCGTGAGCAGCGCGTTGCGGAACACCCAGCCGTCCGCCGCGCTCGCGCGCCGGGTGAACGACGCGCTGGCCCTGAGCCGCTCCTCTGTATCGAGAACGGCCACGACGGCCGTCTGGGGCTTGGGGCGGTGCCGGGCGTGCAGGCCGCTGACGACCTCGCGCGGATTGCGCAGCAGCGGGATCCCCGCCGCGGCCCATTCCGCGGGTTCGAGCATCCTGGCGAGTTGGTTGGCGGAGTCGGCGGACATGTCGGCACGCGTCGATGACGTCGACAATGATGCCGCCGAGGACGGAGCGAATCCGAAGGTCACGGTCCTCCCTTCGGCTACGCGCCCACACTGCGGGCGGGGTCGGACTGCGGGAGCGCACCGCGGCACAGCCCTACCGGACCACGATCGAGCCGCGCGGGAGCGATTCCAATTCTTCCCTTCGCACTGGCTTGCGGCAACGAGCAATTGGGGCCGGGGGCCGGTATCTGGGGAAGCGTCGGCTATATCCCTGCCCAATGCCGCCGCCTGCGACGCCAGGGTCACGCCTTTACGGCCAGGACCAGCGGTAACGCCGCCTGACGTCGATGATCCGGGCGCCCCGGGAATGGCATCAAGAAGGGCTCGGCGCCTGGTGGGACACCCTCCGGGCGGCCGGGTTGACGGGGACGGCAGTGATCATCACGGCGGGGGATTGGGCCGTTGTCAGTGGTGTGGGGTTGCATGGGGGCATGAGTAACCAGGAGCTGCGTGCCGAAGCCGACGCCATCCTCGCTGAGCTGGTCGGCGATCCAGGTGGTTCGGCGCGCCTTCGGGAGGATCAGTGGCAGGCGGTGGCGGCTCTGGTCGAGGAGCGTCGCCGTGCTCTTGTCGTGCAGCGCACCGGCTGGGGCAAGTCGGCGGTGTACTTCGTGGCCACGGCCTTGCTGCGGCGGCGTGGCTCCGGTCCCACGGTGATCATCTCGCCGCTGCTCGCGCTCATGCGTAACCAGGTCGAGTCGGCGGCGCGGGCCGGCATCCAGGCGCGCACCATCAACTCGGCCAACCCCGAGGAATGGGACACGATCTACGAGGAGGTCGAGCGCGGCGAGACCGACGTCCTTCTCGTGAGTCCGGAACGCCTCAATTCCGTGGATTTCCGTGATCAGGTCCTGCCCAAGCTCGCGGCCACGACGGGACTGCTCGTCGTCGACGAGGCGCACTGCATCTCCGACTGGGGCCATGATTTCCGGCCGGACTACCGTCGGCTGCGGGCGATGCTGGCCGAGCTTCCCGCCGGTGTGCCGGTACTGGCCACCACCGCGACGGCGAACGCGCGGGTCACGGCGGACGTCGCAGATCAGCTGGGTACGGGAGCCGGCGAAGCGCTGGTGCTCCGCGGCCCCCTGGATCGGGAAAGCCTGCGCCTGGGCGTCGTCCGGTTGCCGGACGCTGCGCACCGTCTGGGCTGGCTCGCCGAGCACCTGGACGAGCTTCAGGGCTCCGGCATCATCTACACGCTGACGGTGGCCGCGGCCGAGGAGGCCACGGCCTTCCTGCGCCAGCGCGGCTTCAACGTGGCGTCGTACACGGGCAAGACGGAGAACGCCGACCGGCTCCAGGCCGAGATCGACCTTCAGGAGAACCGGGTGAAGGCGCTGGTCGCGACCTCCGCGCTGGGGATGGGCTTTGACAAGCCGGACCTGGGATTCGTGATCCACCTCGGCTCGCCGTCCTCGCCGATCGCCTACTACCAGCAGGTGGGGCGTGCGGGCCGTGGTGTGGCCCATGCGGATGTGCTGCTGCTGCCGGGCAAGGAGGATGAGGCCATCTGGCGCTACTTCGCCGATACGGCCTTCCCGCCCGAGACGCAGGTACGGCAGACCCTCTCGGCTCTCGAGGGCGCGGGACGTCCACTGTCCGTGCCCGCCCTGGAGGCGGCAGTCGATCTTCGGCGCAGCCGCCTGGAGTCGATGTTGAAGGTGCTGGACGTGGACGGCGCGGTCAAGCGCGTCAAGGGCGGCTGGACGGCCACGGGAGCCGACTGGGTGTACGACTCCGAGCGCTACGCGTGGGTGGCCAAACAGCGGTCGACCGAGCAGCAGGCCATGCGCGACTACGCGAGTACGTCCCAGTGCCGGATGGAGTTCCTGCGTGAGCAGTTGGACGACGAGGGTGCGGTTTCGTGTGGCCGTTGCGACAACTGTGCGGGGGCCTGGGCCGATTCCTCGGTCTCGGCAGAGGTGCTGACGGGGGCGGCCAGGGAGCTGGACCGCCCGGGGGTCGAGGTCGAGCCGCGTCGCATGTGGCCGACGGGGATGCCCGCGCTGGGCATCGACCTCAAGGGGCGCATCCCGGCCAAGGAACAGTGCTCCACCGGGCGCGCCCTGGGGAGGCTCTCGGACATCGGCTGGGGCAACCGGCTCCGCCCGCTGCTGGCCGAGAACGCGCCCGATGGGCCCGTCCCCGACGACGTCCTGAAGGCCGCGGTGGCAGTCATCGCCGATTGGGCGCGCTCGCCCGGGGGCTGGGCGCCGACTGTTCCGGACGCTTCTGCACGGCCGGTGGGAGTCGTCGCCGTGCCGTCCCTGACCCGGCCGCAATTGGTCGGTTCGCTCGCCCAGGGAATCGCGACCATCGGCCGCCTCCCCTTCCTGGGCACGCTGTCGTACACGGGGCCGGGGGACGTACACCCGGTTCGCCGCAGCAATTCCGCCCAGCGCCTCAGGGCACTGTCAGGCACCTTCACCGTTCCTGAGGACCTGGCCGCCGCCCTGGCCGCCGCTCCCGGTCCCGTCCTGCTCGTGGACGACTACACGGACTCCGGCTGGACCCTCGCGGTCGCTGCGCGGCTGCTCCGGAAGGCGGGGAGCGAGCAGGTCCTGCCGTTGGTCCTGGCTGCGGCGGGCTGAGGCATTTGATTACTCAGGGCTGAGCCTCACCCGACCACGAGAGCGGGGGACCTCGCCTGACCTCGGCGTGTGCATCACACCTGAAGTTCCCCCTATGCCCTGCCGCTGACCTGACGTCAGCGTTCGGCGCCCTGGACCGAGGCGCCGTGCCCAGCAGCGGCTTGCTGCAAGCGGCGTTGGGTGATTCGACCTCGAAGCCTGCCGGTCGCCCGTCGCACCGGCGGGCGCCGGCCCCTCCCGCCGACAACAGCCAACTCGCCCGGGACAAGCATGGCCTGATGGGTCGGCATTGCGCGAGTGGCCCTTCCGGCCTGTGGACAACTTCTGTCGTGTCCCTGATCCGGGTTATCCACAGGCCAAAACGGAATCTTGAGATTCGCGGCATGGTCGTCACATGACGAATCACAGCGAAGCAGCCGGCGGTCCCGGCACGGAACAGATCACCCTGCGCAACCCATCCGAACTGGCCGAAGCACTCCCGTACTTGCTCGGGTTCAAGCCCGAGGACAGCATCGTGCTCGTCGCCCTGCACCGCGGACGCTTCGGCGGTCGCGTGCGACTCGGAATCCCCGAGCGACCCGGCGACTGGCCATCCGTCGCGGATGAGATGGCCAAGTGCCTGATCAGCGGATGCGAGCGCAAGGACGGAACGCCGGACGGCATCGTCGCGTTCCTGTGCCGGGATCCGAAGACCACCGAGACCGGGCGGCAGATCATGGAGCGCCTGCAACCGCTGGCACAGATGCTGCGTTTGGCGTGCGGCCGCCTCGACGTGCCCGTGGTCGAGACCCTCTGCATCTCCGACGATCATTTCTGGTCGTACAGCTGCCCGGTCGAGGAGTGCTGCCCGCCCGACGGCACACCGCTGGCCGCGTCCGGTACGTCCGTCACGGCGGCCGCGATGACTTATGCGGGCATCCAAGTGCGGCGCCCGCTAAGGGAGATGAGGGCCCGGCTCGCGCCATGGCAGACGGCAGCCGTGCCAGAACAGGAGCACGCGCTGGACGCCGCGGCCATGGCTCTCGTCCCCAGGATTCTCGCCGGAGTCCCGCGTGCCGAGGTCGCGGACGAGACGCTCGATCTCGCACGGCGGGTATGGAGCCGTTTCGGGCACCTGCCGACCAGTGACGACACGCTGGAAACCGATCTCAGGGACGACGAGCAGCTCGCGCACGACGAGGCGGCCAGGTTGATCCTCGGCCTCCAGGACCGGCTGACCCGGGATCACGCGGCCGAGTGGATGGAGGGCGACGAGGCGCCGCTGGCTCTGCGCCTTTGGCGAGCTCTGGCCCGGCGCTGCGTGGGCCCGTACGGCGAGCACGCTGCGGCGCCGCTGACGCTCGCCGGCTGGGTCGCGTGGTCTCTGGGCGACCGCGTGGAGGCCGGCGAGGCATTGGACATGGCTCTGGCCGCAGATCCGCGGTACGTCTTCGCCCGGCTCCTCATGGAGGCGTGCAGCGGGGACCTGGATCCGGAGCCGGTGCGGCGCAGCCTGCGCAAGACACGGGACGAGCGGAACGTGACGCCGTCCGAGGCGAATTCGGAGAGGTCCTTTGACGGAGCCGGGGCTGGAGTAGCGGTAGGTGCGGGAACCGGTGCCGGTGCCGGTGTCAGTGGCGAAGGCGCCGCTGGCCGTAAGGGTGCAGGATCCCCTGGGCGGCCGAGTGCCGAGGACTCTTGGGAACCGGCCGAGGATCGGGTGACGCGGGCCCTGGAGGCCGCTCTGCGCCGGCGCGGATCGCGACGTGCGGGTGCGGGCAAGGGACCTGCCCAGGCTGGGGCGCATGCGTCGCGGCGACCGCAGGGGCGTCGCCGCGTGGGTCGGCAGGGGACGAGGCGGGACGGATGAGTACCGACTCGTGGCGCAGGTCCCGTGAGCCCGTCTCTGGGGCCGAGCGGGCACCGATCGGGGCGAGGGAGTCGGGGACGGGCATGGGGCGTCGGCTGCTCGGCTTGCAGCGCCGCGGGCGTGACTTGAGGTGGGGCAGGCCCGTTCACCTCTGTGGCACAGCCTCTGACCGGGCCGCGCCGCCGTCTCCCCGCCGACCCTTCGGAGCGCCATCGGCGCCTCGCGCGCGCCCAGCACGGAAGGAGCCACCCCATGCCGCCCCCCGCGTCGTCGACCGTGTTTGCCGTATTGACCTGCGCCGTACCCGTGGTGCTCACCCTGGAGAAGGACGCCCCACCAGATACCGGCGGCCCGTCCCGCGAGACCGGTACCGCTGGTCGTCCGGGGGCGAGGCGGCGATGATGCCTTCAGCCGCACGCGCGCCGGAGCCCGATGACTCGTTCAAGGGCTCCTTCGAGAGTCCCTTGGAAGACTCGTTCGTCGACCGCCTCGTCGCAGGTGCGGGCCAGGCCCGTGGAATCGCCGTGGGCATCTCGCCTCCTCCACCGGCTGGGGTATCGGCCGCGCCCGTTGGAGTGGCGTCCGCGGCACTGGGTCTGGGCGTGCCATCCGAGACCGCAGGGCCGGCAACCGTCGTCGCGGGGCCGTCAATCGTCATGGCGGGGCTGCCAACCGTCGTCGCGGGAGCGCCGTCCACTCAAGCAGCGGCGTCGGCGGCCTCCCCAGCGATCTCCCCAGTCCGCCGCAAGGATCCGGCTCCACCCGCTACCCGCAGCGCTCCGCCGCCACATGCGCGCCCCGGTCGCGCGAACGCCGACGCTCCCAGGCGCTCCACGGAGCTGCCGCCCGCACACACGGCGCTGATCTGCGTGGCGCTGCCCTCGCTCGCGATCTCGTCGCAGCAAGGGCAGTTGACGGGTGACGGGCTGGAAGGGTTCTACCGCGCGGGGCGCCGGTTGTTGTCGCGCTGTCTGCTCCGCGTGGCGGGGCGCGAGCCGATCGCGGTGCAGGGCCGCATGGTCGCCGCCGACCGGGCCCGATTCGTGGCGACGCTGAGACCTGTCGTGGACGGCGGCCCCGACCCGGACATCATGGTCGAACGGATCCGGCATGCCGACGGCACGGAGCGGATCACGCTACGCAGCTCGGCCACCCGACCGCTGCGCCTGCCGGTCGAGGTCGCCCTCGGTACGGATCTGGCCGAGCTGGGCGCGGTGGCGGCCGGACGGCCGGGGCGTGAACTGTCCGCCACCGTCCACGACTCCGGCATGCGGTGGTCGTCGTCGGCAGGCCACGCCGTCGTCACCGCCGCCCCGCCGCCCCGCGACGCCCTCGCCTCCGCCGGGCTGCTGCGCTGGGAGTTCGATCTGCCTCCGGGCGGCACCTGGAGTGTCGAACTGCGGGTACGGGCCGACGGCGGGGCGGCGAGCAGGCCGGTCGGGCATGGCACCGTACGCCCGCTCGCCGGGACGGAATCGGCCGGGGACGACGCACGAGTGGGCCCGCTGCTGAGAGCCTGCGCAGAGGATCTGCACGCGCTGCTGCTGCGCGACCCGGCGCACCCCTCAGACCTCTACCTCGCCGCCGGCGCGCCCTGGCGCTGCGGTCTGGCTCCGGCCGAGGCGTTGGCGGCCGCGCGGATGGCGCTCCCTCTGGGGACGCGGTTGGCCGCGGGCACGCTCAGGGCCCTCGCTCGGACCCAACTCCGCGGAATGGGGCGGGAGTCGGGGATGATCCCCGGCCCGCTGAGAGACGCAGGCCCGCATCTGCCGCCCGGCTGCACCGGAACCGAAGCGACGCTCCTGTATCCGGCGCTCCTCGCGGAGGCGAGACGCTGGGGCCTTCCCGAGCAGGAGGTCGCAGAGCTGCTGCCCACGGCGGAGCGCTGCCTGCAGTGGCTGCGAACCGCCGTCGGCGACGGGGCGTACCTGGCGGACCCCGGCCCCGGAGGATCGTTGCGCTGCGAGACTCAGGCGCACGCCCACCGGGCCGCCCTGCTCGGCGCGGATCTCCTCGACTCCCATGGCCGACCCGGCGCCGTGGAACTGCGCCAGTGGGCTGAAGCGCTGCGGACGCGGTTCAGGGAGGACTTCTGGGCCGAGGACCGTGGAGGCGGCCGGCCCGCCGCTGCCCGCACGCGGGACGGGCGGCTCCTGCCCCACCTGGGCAGCGCCGCGGCCCACCTCCTCGACACAGGGCTGCTCGGCGGCGGTCTGATGGCCCCGGGCCTCCTCGGCAAGGTGCAGACGGAACAGCTCGCGCGGCTCCTGGGCGGTCCGGCGTTCGACTCCGGATGGGGTCTGCGCAGTCTGGGCGTACGGGAGGCGTCGTACAACCCGTTCGGGCACCGTGGCGGAGCCGTGCGGGTGCAGGAGACGGCGCTGGCCGTGGGCGGCCTGGCCGCTGCGGGCTACGAGAAGGAGTCGAGCTCGCTGCTGCGGGGCGTCCTGTCTGCGGCCGAGGCCTTCGGGTTCCGGCTGCCCGAGATGTACGCGGGGGAGCAGCGTTCCGAAGGGGGCGCCCCACTTCCGCATCCGGCCGCCTGCAGACCCGCGGCCACCGCCGCGGCGTCAGGGGTGCACCTCCTCACCGCCCTCGTCGGGATCCGGCCGGACGCTCCTGCCGGAACGGTGACGTTGAGGCCGATGCGTAGCGCACCCCTGGGGGAGATCGGACTGGCCGGGCTGCGGGTCGCGGGCGCCCCGTTCTCGGTGCGGGTCAGCAGGCTCGGTCTCGCCATGGTCGAGGAGGCGGCCGACGGGCTGCAGTTGGGGGTGTGACCGGCGCGGACGTGAGCTCGGAAGATCGGAGGGGTCCCCCCTCGGGGACTTCGAGGAAGGCCTTGATCGACGATCGCGAAGGGAGTGTTTATCGTCAGGAAGACGACTATGATCGCGGCATGTCGCCCTACGACCCGTCGGCCTTCCCGCCCTTCGCAGTCACCGTCGACCTGGTGGTGCTGACCGTGCGCCGCCACGCGCTCTGTGCGCTCGCGGTGCGGCGAGGAGAACCGCCGTTCCAGGGGCGTTGGGCACTCCCCGGCGGCTTCGTCCGGGACGACGAGGACCTGTCGTCGGCCGCGGCGCGCGAACTGATCGAGGAGACCGGGCTCTGCGCCCATGATCCCGCGGACCCGGACCAGGTCAACGGCGCGCACCTGGAGCAGCTGGCCACCTACGGTGACCCCAAGCGTGACCCTCGTATGCGCGTGGTCAGCGTCGCTCATCTGGCCCTGGCGCCGGATCTGCCGGCACCGCGTGCGGGTGGCGACGCGCACAGTGCGCGCTGGGCACCCGTGGAGGACCTGCTGAACCAGAGCGGGTACGGGCGCGAGGGTGAGCAGGCGGCACCCCTGGCCTTCGACCATGCGCAGATCCTCGCGGACGGCGTGGAGCGCGCCCGCTCGAAGATCGAGTACTCGTCACTCGCCACGGCCTTCTGCCCGCCCGAGTTCACGGTTGGTGAGCTGCGACGCGTGTACGAGGCGGTGTGGGCCGTCGCGCTCGATCCGCGCAACTTCCACCGCAAGGTGACGGGCACCCCGGGCTTCCTCGTACCCACCGGCGGGACCACCACCCGCCAGGGCGGCCGGCCGGCCCAGCTCTTCCGGGCGGGGGGCGCGACGCTGCTCAACCCGCCGATGCTGCGCCCCGAGGTGTGACCCGGAGCTGACCGGGTCTGACCTCCGAGCTCTGCCCGCCCGCGCCGCGCAGGGGACACCCGAGGTCCCGCCCTGCCCGAAAAGTCGGAAATATCGCGTTATCTTGCTGTGGTACCCACGGGGTTCGTCCGTCCCCGCTCGGCGGACGGGCCCCGGCCGCCGAGCGGTCGCACATCCTGCGAGAGAAGCGATGATCCAGGCCTTCGGACTGACCAGCAATCCCCGCCAGGAGCTCCCGCCCGCTGTCGACGACGTGTCCTTCGAGGCGCCGACGGGTCGCGTCACGGCGCTGCTCGGCGCCCGCGCGTCCGGCAAGACGACGGCGGTCCGGCTGATGCTCGAACTCCAACAAGGCCGTGGAATCACGCATTTCAGAGGCCGCGCCCTGCACCGCATCCCCCATCCCTCCCGAGAAGTGGGCGTATTGCTCGGCGAGGTCCAGGGTCATCCGTCCCGCACCGTACGCGGACAACTGCGTATGTTGTGCGCGGCCGCAGGCGTGCCGGTGCAGCGTGCGGACGAGGTCCTCGAAGTCGTGGGCATCGTCAGCCTGCGTGAGCAGCGGCTCGGCACGCTCTCGCGCGGCATGGACCGGCGCCTCGGTCTGGCCTGCGCGCTTCTCGCGGACCCGCACACGCTCGTCCTCGACGGGCCCGCGGACGGCCTCTCGGCGCGCGAGGGCAAGTGGCTGCACGGCATCCTGCGGGCCCACGCGTCGCTCGGCGGCACCGTGCTCTTCACCACCGACGATGCCAAGGAAGCGGCGCGGACGGCTGACCGTGTCGTCACCCTGGAGGCGGGGCGCGTCATCGCGGACCAGGGCGTCGCGGACTTCTCCCGTACGAGGCTGCGCCCCCGCGTCGCCGTCCGCAGTCCGCATGCGGCCCGGCTCGGTGTCCTGCTGGCCAAGGAAGCGCGCGCGACGCAGCGTTCCGTCGAGGTCGTGAACGAGGACGGCAACCGACTCTCCGTATACGGCAGTAACTGCGCGGACGTCGGCGAAACAGCGTTCCGCCACAGCATCCTGGTCCACCAACTCGCAGACGAGGTCGGGGATGCGGGGCCTGCGGTGAGCGTTCCAGCCCGGGCGCGCACTGAAGAAGTCCGGGAGGTGGAGCCGACCGCGCCCCTGACGACAGTCGCGGATGCGTCGTCCGTAGCGGACACGTCCCTTCCGGCCGCGGAGCCGTCGGAAGAAACCGCCGCACCGTCGGAGCAGGCGCAGGCACGCGCTTCTTCCGCTCAGGAACCCCCGCACCCCAAGGGCACCCTCGTCCCGCTCTCCGTCGACGCGGACCTTGGCGGCGCTTCCTCCCCGGCCCCGGCGCCGCCGTCCGACGAACTGGGCCCCCAGGCGCTGAGAACTCCCTCAACCCCCGCCCCGCCCCCCTCCCTCCTCCCGCCCCCCATCACGATCCACCCCGCACCCAGCCCTCTCCGTCCGCTGCGTTATGAGGTCCGCCGGGCGACCGGTATCGCCACCGGCTACCTCACTGCGACCGCCGTCCTCGTCGCCTCCGCGATCGTCGCCGTACTGCTCGCGCGGACTGGTCACACCCCGCAGGCGCACCTGCTGGCCGCCTGGCCCCAGGAGCTACCGCTTCCGCCGGCTGCCCTCGGTGCGGGACTGCTCGGAGCCTTCGCGTTCGGCGACGAGTTCCGTCACCCCGCGCTAGCCGCCGACCGTGGCACCGTCCCCCGTCGCCTGGGGCTGCTTTGCGCGAAACTCGTTGTCGCAGCGGCCATCGCCGTCTCGCTGGGCTTCCTCGTCGTCGCCTCCGACGCGGTGCTGCTCCACCTTGTATACGGAGAAGAGCTCACCAAGGTTCCCGCCGACTGGCTCTCGACGAGCGCGAGTTGGCTCGCGCTCGTCGTGGGCTGCGCCTGGGCAGGGGTACTGGCCGCCGGTGTCTTCCGGTCCACGACGGCCGGGCTGGCCGCCGTACTCGCCGTTCCGATCCTCGTCGTGCCCCTAGTACAGAAGGCCTTGGAGGGGCCATCCGTGCGAACGGCGGCGGGACTTCCGTCGAGGCTTCGTGATCTGGCACTCGTGCACTGGCCGTTCGGGGCGGAGCGCTTTCTGGCCGCGGGACTGCGGATGATCGTCCAACCGGTGGGCGGTGCGCTGATGTTGTCGCTGACCGCTCTGCTCTGCGCTTATCTGCTCACGGTGCTGCGTCCGAGGGCTCGATGACGACCGTCCGGCGCCTTCTGGTCCGGCCTCGCGCACAACTCCCCGACGAGCGCTCATTTCCGTCCGATAAGGCGTCAATTGCGACGGGGTAAGCGATCACCCTTTCGTGTGCTTTTCACCAAAGACCTCAAGGGACTTGGGAGCGGCGCCGACAACAGATCCGTGAGTACCCTTGCGCACACCATGATGACCGCCGCCCGCTCCGCCGACTCCGGCCTGGCCGGGCCGGGCGAACTCGACCGCTACCCCTATGGGGAGGCAACTGGCGCCGACCGTGTGGGCGCCCCTGTTTGGGATGTCGCGGACCAGGATCTCGGCCGGATGGGGCGGCGCGCCGCCGGCAGCCGCGGACGCGGCCTGCACGGCCAGCTCGTCCAGCAGCTGGGCCAGATGATCGTTTCCGGGGACCTCGGCGCGGACCGCCCGCTCGTGCCCGAGGAGATCGGTCAGCGATTCGAGGTGTCCCGCACCGTCGTCCGCGAGTCGCTCCGCGTCCTCGAGGCGAAGGGCCTGGTCAGCGCCCGCCCCAATGTCGGCACCCGCGTCCGCCCCGTCAGTGACTGGAACCTCCTCGACCCGGACATCATCGAATGGCGCGCATTCGGCCCGCAGCGCGACGATCAGCGCCGCGAGCTGAACGAGCTGCGCTGGACGATCGAGCCCCTCGCCGCGCGGCTCGCGGCCGGACACGGCCGTGAGGACGTCCAGCAGCGGCTCACCGACATGGTCGAGATCATGGGGCACGCCCTGGGGCAGGGCGACCCGATCACGTTCTCCCGCGCCGACGCCGAGTTCCACTCCCTGCTCATCCAGCTGGCGGGCAACCGCATGCTCGAGCACCTGTCCGGCATCGTCTCCGCAGCCCTCCAGGTCTCCGGGGGGCCCGTCACGGGCTGCGACCGCCCGAACGAGGTAGCCGTCGCGCACCACGGCCGGATCGCCGACGCCCTCGCCGCGGGCGACGGCACGGGCGCGGAGGCGGCCATGCGCCAGCTGCTCACCGTCCACCCCGATGTCGAACGTGTGGTCCCGGCGCCCCGCGAGCACTGACGCGTTTCTCGCGATCCGGTGATCCGGCGCCTCGGTGCAGGCCCTCGGTGCTCGATGTACCGCGCGGTCCGGATGCGCCCATCATCTGTTCCACATGTGTCGGGGGGGGGGGGCGCGGGCCCCCCCCCCCCCCCGCCCCCCCCCCCCGTGGGAGAGAAAAAAAAAAACAACCCACACCAAACC
>NZ_JBSGTG010000014.1:49829-254228 GCF_053607285.1 Streptomyces sp. NPDC055140
GGGGCGCTTTGTCCCCCGCGGCGGCGCCTGGCCCTCTAATTGTTTAGAATTGCTGCCGCGCACGGGGCCCCCCCCCCCCCGGCCGCGGCCCCGCCCCCCCGACACATGTGTGGACCATGGGTTCCGCCGGGTCGAGCTGGGTACCAGAAGAGTGGCCATGTTTGACCGTATCCATTAGTTTTTGACCGCTTACGGGGTGTGACTCGGGCCACGCAGATTGGGCGTAACGCTCCTCGGAACAGCGCGATGACCTAAGAGGTGACAGCCGAGGAGGGAATACAGCAGCCGAGTTCGGCGCTGTGCATCTCCCCGGCCCCGCCCGCGCCGTCGGCCCATCCCCAAGTCGGCGGTCGTCGGCTCCGGTCCTCACAGGACGGGGCCGGAAGCCGTTTTCCAACGTTCCGAGAGGTTGTTCGTGTCGGCCAGCACATCCCGTACGCTCCCGCCGGAGATCGCCGAGTCCGTCTCTGTCATGGCGCTCATTGAGCGGGGAAAGGCTGATGGCCAGATCGCCGGCGACGACGTGCGCCGTGCCTTCGAGGCCGACCAGATTCCGGCCACTCAGTGGAAGAACGTTCTGCGCAGCCTCAACCAGATCCTCGAGGAAGAGGGTGTGACGCTGATGGTCAGTGCCGCGGAGCCGAAGCGCCCCCGCAAGAGCGTCGCAGCTAAGAGCCCGGTCAAGCGCACCGCCACCAAGACCGTCGCCGCCAAGACGGTCACGGCGAAGAAGGTCGCTGCCACGGCCACCCCCGAGTCCCCGGCCGTCGACGCCGAGGCTGAGGACGCCGAACCCAAGAGGGTCGCAGCCAAGAAGACGACGGCCAAGAAGGCCGTCGCGAAGAAGACCGTCGCCAAGAAGGCGGCGGCGAAGAAGACGTCCGGCAAGAAGGACGACGAGGTCGACGACGAGGCCACCGAGGAGACCCCGGGTACGGCCAAGGCCGAAGGCGAGCCCGGCGAGGAGGGCGCGCAGGGCTTCGTCCTGTCCGACGAGGACGAGGACGACGCGCCCGCGCAGCAGGTCGCCGCGGCCGGCGCCACCGCCGACCCCGTCAAGGACTACCTGAAGCAGATCGGTAAGGTCCCGCTGCTCAACGCCGAGCAGGAGGTCGAGCTCGCCAAGCGCATCGAGGCCGGCCTGTTCGCCGAGGACAAGCTCGCCAACGCCGACAAGCTCGCGCCGAAGCTCAAGCGCGAGCTGGAGATCATCGCCGAGGACGGCCGCCGCGCCAAGAACCACCTCCTGGAGGCCAACCTCCGTCTGGTGGTCTCCCTGGCCAAGCGTTACACCGGCCGCGGCATGCTCTTCCTGGACCTGATCCAGGAGGGCAACCTCGGTCTGATCCGCGCGGTCGAGAAGTTCGACTACACCAAGGGCTACAAGTTCTCCACGTATGCCACCTGGTGGATCCGTCAGGCCATCACCCGCGCCATGGCCGACCAGGCCCGCACCATCCGTATCCCGGTGCACATGGTCGAGGTCATCAACAAGCTCGCGCGCGTGCAGCGTCAGATGCTCCAGGACCTGGGCCGCGAGCCCACCCCGGAGGAGCTGGCCAAGGAACTCGACATGACCCCGGAGAAGGTCATCGAGGTCCAGAAGTACGGCCGCGAGCCGATCTCCCTCCACACCCCCCTGGGTGAGGACGGCGACAGCGAGTTCGGTGACCTCATCGAGGACTCCGAGGCGGTCGTGCCGGCCGACGCGGTCAGCTTCACGCTCCTCCAGGAGCAGCTGCACTCCGTCCTCGACACCCTTTCGGAGCGCGAGGCGGGCGTCGTCTCGATGCGTTTCGGTCTCACCGACGGTCAGCCGAAGACGCTCGACGAGATCGGCAAGGTCTACGGCGTCACGCGCGAGCGGATCCGTCAGATCGAGTCCAAGACGATGTCGAAGCTGCGCCACCCGTCGCGTTCGCAGGTTCTGCGCGACTACCTGGACTAGAAGCGCGACCGCCCGGACCGGATTCGGGCGGTAGGTACGTCATCGAAGGGCCCGGCTCCCCTCAGGGGGCCGGGCCCTTCGCTGTGCTCGTGTGCATGACGCACGAAGTTCGCTCACTCTGGGTGTGTCGATACAACCCAGAGTGAGGATACCGAATGCGTCGCCCCTTCGCCCGAACGCCGTTCCGGGCGCCTGTCCTGCTGGCGGCGGCCTTGCTGCCCCTGGCTTCCCCCGCCCCTTCGGCGGCGGACAGTGTCGTCATCGGAGGCCGGCCGGTCCGGGTGGCCGACAGTCCGTGGATGGTGGCGCTCTCCAGTCGTGACCGGTTCGGGGGTACCCGATCCGGTCAGTTCTGCGGGGGCGTCGTGGTCGGGCGGTCGACCGTCATGACCGCCGCCCACTGCCTGGGCCCCGAGGTCCTGGGCACCGCGCTGCGTGCCATGGGTGACCTCAAGGTCATCGCGGGGCGTGACGACCTGCGGACCGAGTCGGGCGCTGAGGTCCCGGTACGCCGCGCCTGGGTCAATCCCGACTACGACCCCGAAACCAACTCCGGGGATGTGGCGGTCATCACACTGAAGGCGCCGCTGCCGGAGGGATACGTGATCCCGATGGCGGGGGCGGGGGACTCTGCGTACGCGGCCGGGACCGGCGCCGCGGTCTATGGCTGGGGAGATGCCACGGGGGCCGGTGACTACGCGAACACGCTGCGTGCCGCGGACGTGCAGGTGCTCGGTGACTCCGTGTGCAAGGCGGCCTACCCGGGCAGCTCCGAGGGAACGTTTCTCGCTCGCACGATGCTGTGCGCAGGGGAGCCGCAGGGTGGGCGGGACGCCTGCCAGGGAGACAGCGGCGGCCCTCTCGTGGCGCACGGGCGTCTGATCGGGCTCGTGTCCTGGGGGAGCGGCTGTGGGCGCTCTGGGAGCCCTGGCGTCTACGCCCGGGTCTCGGAGGTCATGCGTGTCATGCCGGAGCCTGCCTGACGCCCTCAGGGCGCCTCATGGGCATATGCCGGGTTGATACGAGGACGGGCGGCCACCCTGTGGTGCAGGGATGGCCGCCCGATCACCGGCCTGGGCCGGAGCTGGCTCGTCGTTGTGCGAGGCGTCAGCGTTCCTCGGTTTCGGCGCTTGCCGGAGCGGCGGTCAGGCGCTCCGTCTCGTCCTGTATCTCAGCGGCGATCTTCTTGAGTTCCGGCTCGAACTTGCGGCCATGGTGGGCGCAGAAGAGCAGTTCACCACCGCTGATGAGCACGACGCGCAGATATGCCTGGGCGCCGCAACGGTCACAGCGGTCAGCGGCCGTCAGTGGGCTCGCGGGGGTCAGAACAGTAGTCACGTCGCCTCTTCTCTAGCTCGACGAGCTGTCGTACCAGGGTCAACATCCAACCAGGCCGAAAACGTTCCCGCTCGTGGCTTTTCCTCGAAAAATCTTTCCGAGGGGCTGTCTGCTGCCGGTTGGCGGCGAATGTGCCGTATTACGTCTCTTACGTGTCTTACGGGTTCGCGCGTTCCGTCAGGGTCTGTCCTCGCCGACTGGCTTGTCGGTTGTTCATGAGGACGTGCCCGGAGCCTAAATGGTTCATGCGCCGAAGGGAACGTGATGTGTGCTTCACCCCATCGAGGGATCGAACACACATGCGACGCTGGACTAGTCTGGGCAGAGGCGAGGGTTGCGTTACAACGGCTCTACCAGGCCTCGGTACCCTCTGAGCGGCGACCGAAGCCGACCCCTTACCCAAAAGGGTTCCAAGTGAAATTCAGCGAGGAGCGAACTGCGTGACCGCCGAAACGTCCGTGCCGTCCACAGCGCTGCTGACCGGAGCAGGCGGCATCGTGGACAAGGACAGTTCCAACTACACCGCGCGGCACCTGCTCGTCCTTGAGGGACTCGAGGCCGTACGCAAGCGCCCTGGCATGTACATCGGGTCGACGGACAGCCGTGGCCTGATGCACTGCCTCTGGGAAATCATCGACAACTCCGTCGATGAGGCCCTCGGCGGCTATTGCGACTACATCGAGGTCATCCTCCACGACGACGCCTCCGTAGAGGTGCGGGACAACGGCCGCGGTATCCCCGTGGACGTCGAGCCCAAGACCGGACTCTCCGGGGTCGAGGTCGTCATGACCAAGCTGCACGCGGGCGGCAAGTTCGGCGGAGGGTCCTACGCGGCCTCCGGCGGCCTGCACGGCGTGGGTGCCTCCGTGGTGAACGCGCTCTCCGCGCGGCTCGACGTCGAGGTCGACCGAGGCGGGAACACGCACGCCATCAGCTTCCGCCGCGGCGTCCCCGGCGCCTTCGCCAAGCCGGGGCCCGACGCGACCTTCGACTCCTCCGCGCGGCTCAGCAAGGTCAAGCGGGTCCCGAAGAACCGCACCGGCACGCGCGTGCGCTACTGGGCCGACCGCCAGATCTTCCTCAAGGACGCCAAACTGTCCCTGGAGAACCTGCACCAGCGCGCCCGCCAGACCGCGTTCCTCGTGCCCGGCCTGACCATCGTCGTGCGCGACGAGTACGGGCTCGGTGACGGCGGCAGTAAGGGCGAGGAATCCTTCCGCTTCGACGGCGGCATCAGCGAGTTCTGCGAGTACCTCGCCGCCGACAAGCCGGTCTGCGACGTCATCCGCTTCTCCGGGCAGGGCACCTTCAAGGAGACCGTCCCCGTCCTCGACGACCACGGTCAGATGACGCCGACCGAGGTCACCCGCGAGCTCGGCGTGGACATCGCGCTGCGCTGGGGCACCGGCTACGACACGACACTGAGGTCGTTCGTCAACATCATCGCCACCCCCAAGGGCGGCACCCACATGAGCGGCTTCGAGCGCTCGCTCACCAAGACGATGAACGAGGTGCTGCGCGCCCAGAAGCTGCTGCGCGTCGCCGAGGACGACGTCGTCAAGGACGACGCCCTCGAGGGCCTGACGGCCGTCGTCACGGTGCGTCTCGCCGAGCCGCAGTTCGAGGGCCAGACCAAGGAGGTGCTCGGAACTTCGGCGGCCAACAGGATCGTCGCGAACGTCGTGGCCAAGGAGCTCAAGGCGTTCCTGACCTCCACCAAGCGCGACGCGAAGGCCCAGGCCCGAGCCGTCATGGAGAAGGCCGTCGCCGCGGCCCGTACGCGGATCGCGGCCCGCCAGCACAAGGACGCGCAGCGCAGGAAGACGGCCCTCGAGTCGTCGTCGCTGCCGGCCAAGCTCGCCGACTGCCGTAGCGACGACGTGGAGCGCAGCGAGCTCTTCATCGTCGAGGGGGACTCCGCGCTCGGCACCGCCAAGCTGGCCCGGAACTCCGAGTTCCAGGCGCTGCTGCCGATCCGCGGCAAGATCCTCAACGTTCAGAAGTCGTCCGTGTCGGACATGCTGAAGAACGCCGAGTGCGGCGCGATCATCCAGGTCATAGGAGCCGGGTCGGGGCGGACCTTCGACATCGACGCCGCGCGCTACGGGAAGATCATCCTGCTCGTCGACGCCGACGTCGACGGCGCGCACATCCGCACCCTGCTCCTGACCCTCTTCCAGCGCTACATGCGGCCGATGATCGAGGCGGGCCGCGTGTTCGCCGCGGTGCCGCCGCTGCACCGCATCGAGCTCGTCCAGCCGAAGAAGGGCCAGGACAAGTACGTCTACACGTACTCGGACCGCGAGCTGCGCGAGACGCTCCTCGAGTACCAGCGCAAGGGCGTGCGCTACAAGGACTCGATCCAGCGTTACAAGGGTCTCGGAGAGATGGACGCCGACCAGCTGGCCGAGACCACGATGGACCCGCGCCACCGCACGCTGCGCCGGATCAACATCGGCGAGCTGGACGCCGCGGAGCAGGTCTTCGATCTGCTCATGGGCACGGACGTGGCACCGCGCAAGGAGTTCATCAGCAGCTCGGCCGCGACGCTCGACCGCTCGCGCATCGACGCCTAGGGCCGACCCGGACGCCGGCTCCACCCGTGGGTGGAGCCGGCTGATCCACCCACGATCCACCCCAGCTCCGATCCCGTGAACTGGCCTTTTCCGTAACTTCGAAGACGTTGCTCGACGTCGCCGCTCGGCGTCGTCCGGCGAAGTTCTCGAAACCCTCGAATCCTCGAAGTCACGGAAAGTCGGAGGCCGCCATGTCCGGGCTCACCAATGTGCTGGTGATCATCGCCGTCGTCGTGCTGGTGGTCGTCCGCCAGTTCAAGGCACAGCAGATCACCATGGACAAGCGCTGGTGGGTCGTGCCCGCCGTGCTCGTCTTCATGGCCCTGCGTAAGCCGGACCTCCTCGACCCCCACCACCAGGCACTCTCGGCCTTGCTCATGGGCGTCGAGCTGCTCGTCGGTCTCGCCATCGGCGCCGGCTGGGCCTGGACCACCCGTCTGTGGACCGTGCAGGACGGCACGGTGTGGAGCAAGAGCACCAAGGCCAGCGGCGCCGTCTGGATCGTGGGTGTGGCCGTACGGGCCGGTCTCTACGCCGCCGGCGCGGTCTTCGGCATCAAGCAGGGCAGCGCCGCCCTGATGCTCGCCCTGGCCGCCACGCTGCTCGTTCGCTCCGGAGTCCTCATTTGGCGTGCGCAGTCCCTGCAGACTGCACCCCAGGGAGCCGGGGCGTACGGTGACGGCGTGCCCGTGCCGTCGTGGAAGGACCGTGTGTGACGCCCGGAGCCTGGACCAGCTGGCCCTCGCGGGAGGCGCTCTCCCGCGAAGGGCTCACACGGGCACGGCGGGTCCTGGCACGCGTCGTGCGAGCGGTCGCGCTCACGGCTCTGGTGTGGACCGCCGCAGCGGAGCGTGGCGTGCACGGCTGGGCCGTCGCCTTGGCGCCGGTCGCGCTCATCGCCTGCGGTGCCGCGGCCTGGGGGTTCTTCCGGACCACGCTGGAACACCTGCTGTGGCCCTCCGTGGGACTGCTCGCCCTCCTGCTGGGCGCGGCATTCGCGGCGGAGCAGGCCGGGTTCAGAGGGCCGGCGCTCGTCCTCTGGTGCGGCTGTGCCGTCACCGCTCTTGAGCGGCTGCCCCTGGTCGCGGCCATTTCTCTCACGGCCGGCGCGCTCACCGGGTTCGCGGTCCTGAACAACGACGCATGGTTCACCACGGCGGTCACCACCATCGGGCTCTGCCTTGCGGGATACGTCCTGCGCCTCGACGCGGAGGCGAGAGGAAGTGCCCAGCGGCTGCTCCGCCAGGAGCGGGCCGCGAGGGCCGCCGAGGCGGAGTCCGCCGCACTGGCCGAGCGGGCCCGGATCGCGCGGGAGATCCATGACGTGCTGGCGCACAGCCTCTCCGCCCAGCTCGTCCACCTCGAAGCGGCCCGCCTGCTCATCGAGCGGGGCGCGGATCTCGACCAGATCCACGAACGGGTCGTCGCCGCCCGGGGCATGGCACGTGACGGGCTCACCGAGACGCGCCAGGCACTCTCGGCGCTGCGCGGTGAGATGACCCCGCTGGAGGACTTCCTGCGCGAGCTCGTCGCCACGGACGGTGCGACGGTCTCGGTGGAGGGTGTGCGGCGCCCGCTGTCCGTAGAGGCGTCACAGACCGTACGCAGGGTCGCCCAGGAGGCCCTGACGAACGTCCGCAAGCACGCGCCCGGTGCGAAGGCACAGGTGAGACTGGAGTACGGCGCCGCCGAAGTGACCCTCGAAGTAAGGGATTCGGGCTCGGCCGCGCCGCCGGGAGAGCTCACTGTCAGTGGCTCCGGCTACGGTCTGTTGGGGATGAGGGAGCGTGCGGAGCTGCTCGGCGGCACGCTCGTGGCAGGGCCGTGCGAGGAGGGTTTCGCAGTGAAGCTGAAGGTACCGGCATGAGCGGGACGGACCCGGGGGTGAACGGGGCGGATCGCGCGGCGGACGCGACAGGTTCGCAGACAGGCGGGGCAGACGCGCCGACAGGTTCGCAGACAGGCGCCGTGGAGTCGGCTGGTTCGCAGACGGGTGGTGCGGCGCGCAGGGACGCCAGAGTGGTGGTCGCCGATGACCAGACGGTCGTGCGCGAGGGCATCGTGATGCTGCTCGGGCTGCTGCCGGGCATCGAGGTCGTCGGAGCGGCCGGCGACGGGGACGAAGCCGTCGCGCTGGTCGCCCAACTCGCCCCGGACGTCGTCCTCATGGACCTGCGCATGCCGCGCTGTGACGGGGTGGAGGCGACGCGGCGTATCCGCTCGGAGTACCCCGGGACCCAGGTCGTCATTCTGACCACCTACGCGGACGACGAGTCGCTGTTCCCCGCGCTCAAGGCCGGAGCCCGCGGCTATCTCACCAAGGACGCGGGCGGCGACGAGATCGTACGGGCCGTCGAGGATGTGCTCTCCGGTGACGCGGGCCTTTCCCCGAAGATCCAGCGCCGTCTCCTGGAACGTCTTTCGGAGCCCGCACCGGCCCCCGCACCCGTGGATCCGCCCGACGGGATCACCGCGCGAGAGGCCGAAGTTCTGGGGCTCATCGCCGAGGGTCTCACCAATCAGGAGATCGCCCGCACCCTGCATGTCTCCACCGCGACGGTGAAGACACACATCAACAACCTCTTCGCCAAGACCGGCCTCAAGGACCGGGCACAAGCGGTGCGGTATGCCTATCGGCACGGCCTTGTTCAGCCACCGGGGTCGGCCATCACCTAATGGGGTGAAGAGGGATGTGAGAAGAGTCCGGGATCTTCCCGTTCTGCCCATCCTTGGGCTCGCGGCCTAAGTGGCCCGCGGACAAGGAGAGTTCGGTGGAGAAGCACGACGGGCGCGAGGTGGCGCAGCCTCGGGCCGGTGATCGCGGTGTTCTCGGCGATCCCTGGTACGACGCGCTGGCCTCCGGGTGGGGCGAGTTGGACGGCACGGGGGCCCCTGCCCCGGCCGTACCTCCCCAGGCCGCGCCCCCGGAGCGGAGTGCGGCCGCGGTCTATCTGGAGGTGCAGCGCAGCGCCGCCTTCCAGGAAGTACGCAGCCGCTACCGGAGGTTCGTCATTCCGGCCGCCGCGGCCTTCTTCGCTTGGTATCTCGCGTACATCCTGGCGGCGACGACGGCCCCCGGTCTGATGGGCAGGCCCGTCGCGGGCTCGGTGAACGTGGCGATGCTGGCGGGGCTCGGGCAGTTCCTGAGCACCTTCCTTCTGACGTGGCTGTACTCGCGCCACGCGCGGCTGCGAAGGGACCGCGCGGCGCTCGAACTGCGCTGGGACACCCAGGAGATGACCCGAGTGATCGAGGGTGGCCAGCGGTGACCGGGAACCACCAGACGCTGGCGCTGCTGCTGTTCAGCGTGTTCGTCGCCGTCACGTTGGCGATCACCACCTGGGTGAGCCGCAACAGGCACGGCTCGGCGGAGGAGTTCTACGCGGGCGGCCGGCTCTTCTCGCCCATGGAGAACGGTTTCGCCATCGCGGGCGACTACATGTCGGCCGCCTCCTTCCTCGGCATCTCGGGCCTGATCGCGCTCTTCGGCTACGACGGCCTGCTCTACTCGGTCGGGTTCCTCGTCGCCTGGCTCGTCGTGCTGCTGCTGGTCGCCGAACTCGTACGCAACTGCGGGCGGTTCACGCTCGCCGACGTCATCGCCGCCAGGATGCGGGAGCGTCCTGTACGGATCGCGGCGGGAACTTCCTCGGTGACGGTGTCCGTTCTCTATCTGGTGGCGCAGATGGTGGGTGCGGGCAGCCTGGTCGCGCTGCTGCTCGGCAGCACCGGCGGAGCCGTACAGGCATGGACCGTCGTCGGTGTCGGCGGGCTCATGGTCATCTATGTGTCGCTGGGAGGGATGCGGGCCACCACCTGGATCCAGATCGTCAAGGCGGTCCTGCTCATGGGCGGGGCGATCACCCTGACCGTGCTCGTCCTGGTGCGTTTCCACGGGGACTTCGACCAATTGCTGCGTACGGCGGCGCAGCGCAGCGGGCACGGAGCCGCTTTCCTCGCGCCCGGACTGAAGTACGGCGGCGACTGGACCGCGCGGCTCGACTTCATCAGCCTGGGGCTTGCGCTTGTGCTCGGCACCGCCGGGCTGCCGCACATCCTGTCGCGCTTCTACACAGTTCCGACGGCACGGGCCGCGCGCCGCTCGGTCATCTGGTCCATCGGACTCATCGGCAGCTTCTACCTGATGACCATCGTGCTCGGCTTCGGTGCGGCGGCGATCGTGGGCTCCGACGCCGTGCGTGGTTCGAACGCGGCGGGGAACACGGCGGTTCCGCTGCTCGCCCTCGACCTGGGCGGCGGTCCGGACTCCACGGGCGGAACGGTTCTGTTCGCGGTGGTCGCGGCGGTCGCCTTCGCCACGATCCTCGCCGTCGTCGCCGGGATCACGCTCGCCTCCTCTGCGTCCGTGGCCCACGACCTGTACGCGTCCTTGCGCCGCCCCCATGCCAAGCCGCGCAGCGAGGTCGCCGTGGCCCGCGTCGCCGCCGCCGGAATCGGTGTGGTCGCGATCGCTCTGGGGCTGCTCGCCCGCGACCTCAATGTGGCGTTCCTCGTGGGCCTCGCCTTCGCCGTGGCGGCCTCCGCGAACCTGCCCGTACTGCTCTACTCCCTGTTCTGGCGGAACTTCACCACGCGCGGCGCCGTGTGGTCCGTCTACGGGGGGCTCGTGCCCGCCCTCATGCTGGTGGTCCTGTCACCGGTCGTGTCCGGCAGCGAGACCTCGCTGTTCCCCGGCGTGGACTTCCAGTTCTTCCCGCTGGAGAACCCCGGCCTCGTCTCCATCCCCCTCGGTTTCCTGGCGGGCTGGCTCGGCACGGTCACCTCGCCCGAGCCACCGGACGAGGCCAAGCACGCGGAGACGGAGGTGCGTGCGCTGACCGGGGCGGGAGCCGTCTGAGGACCGCGCCCCACATATGTGGCCCGAGCCCTCGCGCGGCTGCCCCAGAGTGCTCAGGTCACCTCGGTCACCTCAGGGCGCCACCCACACATAACGGTGCTCCGGTCGCCCGGTGTCCCCGTACTTGAGCGAGAGGTGGAGCCGGCCCGACTGTTCCATGTGCCGCAGATACCGCTGCGCCGTGGAGCGGCTCAGGCCGGTCTCAGCCGCTACCTCGTGGGCGGACAGCGGATGGTCCGCGCGGTGCAGCACGCCGCAGATCAGGTCCGTGGTCGGCTCCGACTGCCCGCTCGGCAGGCCGGGCGACGCGGGCATGGGCAGCGCCCGTAGCGCACCGAAGATCCGGTCGACCTGCTCCTGGCCCGCGGCGCCGCGGCCGCTGACCCGGTCCACGGTGCGGCGCAGCGCCGCGTACGAGTCGAGCCGCGAACGCAGCGCGGCGAACGTGAATGGTTTGACCAGGTAGTGCAGTGCGCCCTGGCGCATCGCCGCCTGCACCGTCAGGACATCGCTCGCCGCCGTGATCATGATGACGTCGGTGTTGTGGCCGTTCTCCCGCATCCGGTGGGCGAGTTCGAGGCCTGTCATGTCGGGCAGGTAGTGGTCGAGCAGCACGAGGTCGATGCGCTGGCGCTCCACGAAGGCCAGTGCCTGCGCGGCGTTGTGGGCGCGGGCCACCACCCGGAAGCCGGGAACCTTTCCCACGTACTTCGCGTTGATCTCGGCGACACGGAAGTCGTCGTCCACGACCAGGACGTCAATCATCGGGCCTCTCTCCCTCAAGCCCAGGCGAGCTGTTAAGCCCGTGTTTCGGCTCAGCTGTTGTAGCGCGAGCAAAACGAGCACAACAGTCTCTTGCAAGCAGAAGTCCGCCTTGCGCCCAGAAGACTGATGCGGTGTCCCAGGTCACATCTACCTTCCGGCCATGAGCACAGACACCGGCCCCGCCATCGAACTGCGGGGCGCGAGCAAAACCTTCAGGACGCCTTCGGGCGGCCTGCACACCGCGGTCAGGGAGCTCGATCTGACCGTCGCACGTGGCGAGTTCGTGGCCGTCGTCGGCCCCACCGGCTGCGGCAAGTCGACCACCCTCACCCTCGTCAGCGGCCTGGAGGAACCCACCGACGGCGAGGTCCTGGTGGCCGGCGAACCCGTCGAGGGTGTCGGCGACAAGGTCGGATTCGTGTTCCAGCAGGACGCTACGTTCCCCTGGCGAACGGTGCTGTCCAACGTCATGGCGGGCCCGCGCTTCCGCGGCGTACCGAAGGCCGAGGCGAAGGCCAAGGCCCGCGAATGGCTGGCCCGGGTCGGCCTCGCGTCCTTCGAGGACCGCTACCCGCACCAGCTCTCCGGAGGCCAGCGCAAGCGCGTCGCGCTCGCCGCCACGTTCGTCAACGACCCCGAGATCCTGCTCATGGACGAGCCGTTCTCGGCGCTCGACGTGCAGACCAGAGCCCTGATGTCGGACGAGCTCCTGGAGCTGTGGGAGGGCACGGGCGCCTCGGTCGTCTTCGTCACCCACGACCTGGAGGAGTCGATCGCGCTGGCCGACAAGGTCGTCGTCATGACCGCGGGCCCGGCCACCGTGAAGCAGGTCTTCGACATCGACCTGCCGCGCCCCCGCAAGGTCGAATCGGTACGCCTGCTGCCCGAGTTCATCGAGATCTACCGCGAGATCTGGGAGTCCCTCGGCGAAGAGGTCCGCATCACGCGCGAGAGAGGTGCCGCCGATGTCGCCTGACACCGTCACCGCCGCGCCCGCCACCGACACCGCCAAGCCGGCACGCGCCGTCACCAAGGCCCGCGCTGCCCGCCGACGCAAGGTGCTGATCGGCGGCGCCAGGGTCCTTCTCCTCGTCGTCGTCCTCGGCCTCTGGGAGGTGCTCGCGCGCGCCGCGATCATCGACCCGTTCAACTTCTCGATGCCGTCGAAGATCTGGGACCAGATCTGGACGTGGACCACCCATGGCACGGCGCTCGGCTCGCTGGGCGAACAGGTCTGGTACACGCTCTACGAAGCGCTCGTCGGCTGGATCATCGGCGTGATCGCCGGTGTCGTCTTCGGTATCGCGCTCGGGCGCATCACCTTCCTCGCCGACGTCCTCGGCCCGTACATCAAGGTCCTCAACTCCATCCCGAGGATCGTGCTCGCCCCGATCTTCGTGATCTGGTTCGGCCTCGGCCCGGCCTCCAAGGTCGCCTCCGCCGTCGTCCTGGTGTTCTTCCCGGTGTTCTTCAACGCCTTCCAGGGTGCCCGCGAGGTCGACCGGAACCTGGTCGCCAACGCGCGCATCCTCGGCGCCAGCGACCGCCGCGTGACGCTTCAGGTCGTCATCCCGTCCGCCACGTCATGGATCTTCACCAGCCTCCATGTGAGTTTCGGCTTCGCGCTGATCGGCGCCATCGTCGGCGAGTACATCGGCGCGACCAAGGGCGTCGGCCTGCTCGTCGCGCAGTCGCAGGGCACGTTCAACGCGGCGGGTGTGTACGCGGCGATGGTCATCCTCGCCGTTGTGGCCCTGCTGGCCGAGGGGCTGCTCACCTTCGCCGAGCGCCGGATCTTCCGCTGGAAGCCGACGGATTCGGACAGCTGACGGCCGCCCCTCGGCGCGCGCCACCAGCGCTTCCCCGCATAACTCTCCTCACCCGCTTCAGTCTCTTCACAAGGACGTGAACCACCATGCGCAAGACCGCGCGGCTCTGTGCCCTCGCAGCGACCGGCCTGCTTGCCCTCTCCTCACTCACGGCGTGCGCCAACGACGCCGCCAGTACGAGTACCGGCTCCGGCAAGAAGGCGGACGGCAAGGGCGAGCACGTCAAGATCATGGTCGGCGGCCTGGACAAGGTCATCTACATGCCGGCGATGCTCACGGACCGGCTCGGCTACTTCAAGGATGAGGGTTTGAATGTCCAACTCCTGAGCGAGCCCGCGGGTGTCCAGGCCGAGACGGCGCTCGTCTCCGGCCAGGTCCAGGGGGCCGTCGGCTTCTACGACCACACGCTCGACCTGCAGGTCAAGGGCAAGGCCGTGGAGTCCGTGGTGCAGTTCTCGCGGGCCCCCGGAGAGGTGGAGATCGTCTCCAACAAGGCGTCCGGGGACATCTCCTCGCCCAAGGACTTCAAGGGCAAGAAGCTCGGCATCACGGGCCTCGGCTCCTCGACGGACTTCCTCACGAAGTACCTGGCGGTCAAGAACGGCGTCCAGCCGAACCAATTCTCGCCGGTGGCCGTCGGCGCGGGCCCGACGTTCGTCTCCGCGCTCCAGAAGGGCGCCATCGACGGCGGCATGACGACGGACCCCACCGTCGCCACGATCCTGGACAAGAAGCTCGGCAAGGTCCTCGTCGACATGCGGACCCCTGAGGGCTCCCAGGAGGCGCTCGGCGGCCCGTACCCGTCGTCGAGCCTCTACATGCAGACGGACTGGGTCAACAGCCACAAGCCGACGGTCCAGAAGCTCGCCAACGCCTTCGTGAAGACGCTCAAGTGGATGTCCACGCACAGCGCCGACGAGATCGCGGCCAAGATGCCGGCCGACTACTCCCAGGGCGACAAGAAGCTGTACGCCGAGGCGATCAAGGCCACACTGCCGATGTTCACGACGGACGGCGTGATGCCCAAGAACGGCCCCGAGACTGTTGAGAGTGTGCTCAAGGCGTTCAACCCGAACATCAAGAACGCCAAGGTCGACCTGAGCAAGACGTACACCACCGAGTTCGTGGACAAGGCCGCCGGCTGACCACGTCGACTCCTCGTACGTCGCTCAGGTGCGGGTCGCCCAGACATAACGGTGTTCTGGGCGGCCCGCGTCGCCGTACTTGAGGGTCAGGCCGGCCCGGCCGGTGCGTTCCAGGAGCTTCAGATAGCGCTGGGCCGTCTGCCGGCTCAGCCCTGTACGGTCCGCGACCTCCTGCGCCGAGAGCGGGCCCTCCGCGTCCACCAGAGCCCTGCGTACGAGCTCCGCCGTGCTGGGGGAGTGTCCCTTCGGGAGGTCCGGCTCCGTGTCTGCGGAGAGGGCGCCGAAGATCCGGTCGACCTGGGCCTGCTCGGCCTCGCCGCCGCCGTCCAGCGTGCGGCGCAGCCCCGCGTACGCCTCCAGCTTGGCGCGCAGCCCCGCGAACGCGAACGGCTTGACCAGGTACTGCAGCGCCCCGAGCCGCATGGCGGCCTGCACCGTGGACACGTCACGCGCCGCCGTCACCATGATCACGTCGGTCTGGTGGCCGCGGCGCCGGATCTCTTGAACTGTCGCCAGGCCCGTCTCGTCCGGCAGGTAGTGGTCCATGAGGATCAGGTCGATCTGCGGCCGGGCCTCCACCTCACGCAGGGCCTCGGCCGAGCTGTGCGCCTCGGCCACCACGCGGAAGCCCGCCACCTTCTGCACGTAGGCCGCGTTCACGCGCGCGACGCGGATGTCGTCGTCCACGACCAGCACTTCGATCATCGCGGGTCCTCCTTCGTGGGGGTGGCCATGGCATCGGCGGCGGTGTCGGCCGCGGTGGTCATGGGTGCCTCGGTGGCCTCCTGCGCGAGGCCCGGATCCGTGAGCGCCTCGGGCAGGACGACGGTGAACTCTGCGCCTCCGCCGTCCGGTTCCCCCACGTGGACGCTGCCGCCCTGCCGTTCCGCGAGCCGGCGCACGAGGGGCAGGCCGATACCGCGCTTCCCGTGGGAGGGCAACTTCTTGGTGGACCACCCCTCCGTGAAGATCAACTCCCGTCGGGCGGCGGGGATGCCGGGCCCCGTGTCGCGTACCCGCAACTCCACCGTGCGGTCGTCGGCCGCCCGTACATCGACCTCCACGCGCGCGTGGGGGGTGCCCGCGACCGCGTCCACCGCGTTGTCGACCAGATTCCCAACGATCGTGACGAGTCCCCGCGGGTCGATCAACCGGTCGGGGAGGAGAGTCCTGTCGGAGATCCACAGGGCGACTCCGCGCTCCGCCGCCACCGTCGCCTTGCCGACCAGGAGGGCCGCGAGCAGCGGATCATGCACCTTCTCGGTCACCTGTTCCGCGGTCGCCCTGTGGTCGCCCACCACCTCGCCGACGAACTCGACGGCGTCGTCGAACATCTCCAGTTCGAGCAGGCCGAGCAGCGTGTGCATGCGGTTGGCGTGCTCGTGGTCCTGGGCGCGCAGGGCGTCGATCAGGCCGCGCGTCGAGTCGAGCTCGCGCCCCAGCTGCTCCAGTTCGGTGCGGTCCCGGAGGGTGGCGACGGCGCCGCCGTCGTCCGTGGGCATGCGGTTGGCGATCAGGACGCGCTGGCCGCGGACCGTCACCAGATCCGTGCCCGTGGCCCGGCCCGCCAGCACGTCGGTCGTACGACCCGGGCCCAGCGCGTCGTCGAGCGACTGCCCGATCATCTCGTCGCCGATGCCCAGGAGCCGGTGCGCCTCGTCGTTGAGCAGCCGGATCCGGCCGCTCCGGTCCAGCGCGACGACGCCTTCCCGAATGCCGTGCAACATGGCCTCGCGCTCCGAGAGCAGCCCCGAAATGTCGGAGAACGCCAGGTCACGAGTCTGCCGTTGGACCCGGCGCGAGATCAGGTAGGCGGCCAGCGCACCGACGGCGAGGGCGCCGCCCGCGTAGGCGAAGAGGCCCGGAATGGCGTGGATGAGCCGCGCCCTGACACTGTCGTACTCGATGCCCACGGATACGGCCCCGACGATGTCGCCCCGCGCGTCGCGCAGGGGCACCTTCCCGCGCGCCGAGCGTCCTAGAGTGCCGCTGTCGATCCCCATGACCTCGTGGCCCGCGAGCGCCTCGCTGGGGTCCGTGGAGACGATCCTGCCGACCTCGCCCGGATCGGTGTGGGACCAGCGGACGCCTTCCTTGTTCATGATCACTACGTACTCGGCGCCACTGGCCCGGCGGATCCGCTCGGCCTCCCGCTGGACGGGACCGTCGACCGTGGGACGTGAATGCCGCAGGTCCTCGGCGATGCTCGGCTGGGCCGCGGTGGTCTGCGCGATCGCCAGCGCGCGGCGCATCGCCTGGTCGTCGAGCTGATCGCTGAGCGGCGCGAGGAAGAGCCCCGTCGCGAGCACGGCAACCCCGGCGGCGATCGCCACCTGCATCAGCAGCACCTGCGCGAAGACGCGCCGCGGCAGGCCGAAGCGCAGCCGGCGTGTGGGGGGAGTGGGGCTCATACGAAGAACGGTAAGGGGACGAGCGGGGTGCTCCGTAGCGGATGTGGCGGGTATCTCGCGTGCTGGGATGCACCTCGTAAGGGGCGATGGGGTGACGTGTGTACGCCGGTGCGGGGCGCGAGCCCGTCGGCTCAGCCGCTCGCGCTGAGGGGACCTGTGACGGCCGGCGCGATCTCGTCCACCGCGAGTACGTCCATGCGCGCCGGAGTGCCCAGCGCGGCACCGCAGCTCTCGGGGCGGGGCGGTTGCGAAGCGCTCTGCGCGACCGTGACGTGCCAGCGGCGGCCGTCCGTGTGGGTGACGGTGACCTCCCAGAGGGCCCCATGCCCCGGCGCGGTGGCCTCCGTGCGGACGACAGTCAGCACTCCGGCGTCATCGATCCCGGCCGACGTGCGCACGGCGAGCTCGGCGGCCTGGCCTGGCCGTTCCCACGCGGAGTTCCCGCGGCACCCGTCGGTGGCGATCCGGCCGGCCTGTACCGCGTCGAGGGTGTTCTTGACGTGGGCGGCGTCGGCACGGCCGTACGCGTAGCCGTAGGGCAGTACGAGCAGCGTGGGGGAGAAGCGGTGGCCGCCGAGGTGGGTGACCTCCCAGATGCCGTCCTGTCCGGACGCGGCGAGGTCGGCGGCGAGCGGCCGGCCCAGGAGGGCGCAGCAGCGGTCGCGCTTGCCGTTGGTGCAGACGAGCGCGAGCGGCGCGCGCTTGTGCGGCGTGCCGAAGCCGCGGTGGTCACCCGCTCCGAGGGCGGCGAAGTCGAGTGCGAGCAAGTCCTGTGGGGACTCGGTCATGGTGCCGCGCAGCCATGTGTTTCCCGGGATGGTGTGGGCCACATACACATGGCGCCGGGTGGTGGCGTGGAAGTCCGCGTGCCGGCCCGGGCGCCTGATGAGGGCGACGCGTACACCGGTCCCCTCTGCGGCCGCCTCCAGGGCCCTGCCGAGCTCCGGGTCCAGATGGCTGGACGTCAGCGCCTTCACACCCCAGGGGCCCGGCTGCTCGATCAGCAGCCAGGTAGTCGCGGTGGCGGCGGTCCCCGCGAGAGGCTCGTTCAGATCCTCCGAGGCGGTCGTACACGTACTCACGTAGGGGAGCCTAACCTCACTCGGCCGGCGGCGGGGCGTCGGGTGCGGGCAATGGCTGAGGCGGGCGCAGCCCCACGTACTGTCCGCTCGGCCGCATCCGCAGCGGGCGCTCGCCGTACTCCTCCAGGGCGTGCGCGATCCAGCCGGCCGTCCGGGCCACCGCGAAGACGGTCTCGCCGGCCTCGGCGGGCATGCCGCACGAGATGGTGAAGACCGCGAGGGCGAGGTCCACGTTCGCGTGCAGGTCGGTGTGGCGGGCGGTCGTCGCCACGACGTCGCGGGCCGCGGCGAGCGCCGGGTGGACCTGCGGGATCTCCTCCAGGAGGGCGAACAGGGCCTGGGCGCGTGGGTCCTCGCCCTTGTACAGGCGGTGGCCGAGGCCCGGGACGCGGCGCCCGGCACGCAGTTCGTCCGCCACCACAGGGGCCGCGCTGCCGCGGTCGAGGACTTCGAGGAGCATGCGGTGCGCGAGACCGCTGGCGGCGCCGTGGAGCGGTCCCTCCAGGACGCCGAGGCCCGCGGAAACCGCCGCGTACGCATGCGCGCGCGCCGACGCGGCGACCCGGACGGCGAGTGTCGACGCGGCGAGATCGTGGTCGACGAGGAGCCCAAGTGCCGTGTCCAGTACGTGCAGTGACGGATCGTCGGGTTCGCGTCCGGAGAGGCGGCCCCACAGGCGCTGGGCGAGCGGTCCGCCGTCGCGATGCGTGTGTCGTACGGGTGGCAGGGCCGCCACAAGCGTCGGGATGAGGGTGCGGGCCGTGCCGAGTACGGCCTCTTCGGAGAGGTCGAAGCGCAGCGGGTCGGTGACGGCGGCAGCGACCGCGGCGACCCGCAGACGGTCGACAGGGCCGCTGTGTTCCGGCAGGGCGCCCACGGCGCGCCGGGCCGCGGCGAGGGACTGCCGGGGGGCGGTGAACCGGACCCCCGGCCGCAGCGCCCCGGTCCACAGCCACTCGGCGACCTCTTCGTAGGAGTGACGCGTGGCGAGCTCGGCGGCGTCGACCCCGCGGAAGTAGTAGCGGTCCTTGTCGATCAACGTGATGCGGGTGCGTACGGAGAGCTCGCCCGGGGCCGAACCGGCCGCGGGCTCCCGCTTGTTGCGCTGCGCGAGCGCCTCCACCTCGGCCGCGTCGAACGTGCTGCCGCGCGAGCCCGGCGCCGCCCGGCGGCTGCTGAGCTGACCGCGGCTCACGTACGCGTACACGGTCTCGGGCTTCACGCCCAGAAGCTCGGCCGTCTCCTTGGTACTGAGCCGCCGGGCTTCCCGCACGGGTGCGGGTTCGTGATCCGTCATGCGCGCCACCGTATATCCGCATCGCGTGTATTGATTCAATCAATATTGACAGGCATAGAGTCAAGCATGGACAGTCAAATCAAGTCCAGGGAGGAAACATGCCGATCAACGGGACCACGGCCACCCCTGTCGACGTACCGCGGGGACTCGCGGGCGTCGTCGTCACCGACACCGAATTGGGTGACGTCAGAGGGCGTGAGGGCTTCTACCACTACCGCCAGTACTCGGCCGTCGAGCTCGCGCAGACCCGCGGCTTCGAGGACGTATGGCACCTGATGATCCACGGCGAGCTGCCTGACGCCGCGCAGTCCGAGGCCTTCGCCGCGCGTACGGCCGCCCTGCGCCGACTGCCCGACGACGTGCGGGCCGCGCTGCCCGTGATCGCCCGCGCCGGTGCGCTCTCCGGCCCGCTCGCCGGGCTGCGCAGCGCCCTGTCGCTCTTCGGCGCCTCACAGGGCTTCCGCCCTGTGTACGACATCGACGACGAGCGGCGGCGCGACGACACCCTGGCCGCCGCGGCGGTCGTGCCGACGCTGCTCACGGCGCTGCACCGGCTCGGTGACGGCCTCGAACCGGTCGAACCGCGCGACGACCTGTCGTACGCCGCGAACTACCTCTACATGCTGACGGGTTCGGAGCCGGAACCCGCTCACGCCCGTGCCATCGAGCAGTACCTGATATCAACCATTGATCACGGCTTCAATGCGTCAACGTTCACGGCGAGGGTCATCGCGTCGACCGGTGCCGATGTCGCGGCCTGTCTGGTCGGCGCCGTGGGGGCGCTCTCCGGGCCTCTGCACGGCGGCGCCCCGAGCCGCGCGCTCGACACCCTCGACGCGATCGGCACGCCGGACCGGATCGACGGATGGATCCGCGAGCGGGTCCTCGCGGGCGACCGGATCATGGGCTTCGGTCACCCCGTCTACCGCACGGAGGACCCTCGTTCGCGGATGCTGCGGGGCATCGCCGAGGGGTTCGGCGGGCCGACGGTGGAGTTCGCTGTCGAGGTCGAGCGCCACGTGGAGTCGATCCTCGCGGAGCTCAAGCCGGGCCGGGAACTTCACACGAACGTGGAGTTCTACGCGGGCGTGGTCATGGAGCTGTGCGGGTTGCCGCGCGCGATGTTCACCCCGACGTTCGCCGCTGCGCGGGTGGTGGGGTGGAGCGCCAACATCCTTGAGCAGGCACGCGATTCGAAGATCATTCGCCCGGCGGCCCGGTATGTGGGCCCGGCGGCTCCGGCGCCGGTACCGGTCGTGTCCTGAACGCGCCGGAGCCCGGTCCTTCGTGGGGACCGGGCTCCGGAAAGCGGCGGGCTAGGCGTCCGGGATATCGGCCTTCGCGCGCACGAGCGTTTCGCGGCTGACGATCACGATGCGCTCGTAGTCGGCGCGCGCCGCATCAGGCGGAAGCTCCTTGTCGAGCTCCGCGGTGGCCTCTGTCCCGATGACGGCGAAGTTCCCGTCGCTCAGCTCGAACAGGTCAGGGCAGGTCGCCCCTGACGCACTGCCACGTTCGCGCGGAGGCACACCGATGCGGCGCACGATCTTCAAGGGGTACCGGTCCTTAGGGAAGGCATAGCTCTGACACGTTCCGGTCAGGCTAGTGCGCCCCCTGCGGCCTGTGGGCCCCATGGGAACGGAAGTTGAGGAATTTTGGGGCACATGGGCGTGCGAAATCACCGGTGTGGGTGAAGAGGCTCGGTGACGGCCGGCTCGGGCTCAGAATGCCGGAGGGTCCCCGACGACCCACCACTCGTCCGTGTCCGCCTCCTCCAGCTCTTCGTAGAGCCTGTCCGCCAGGCGTCCGAGCCGGGCTTCGTCGGACGAGTGCTTGAGGGCGATTCGGTGGTTGCGGGTGGCTTCCCAGTACTCGCGAAAGACCGGGCTCTGGAAAAAGTCGCGGAGGTGGCCGTACATCTGCTCCTGGTCGACGAGGCCCGACTGCTCCAGGTGGAAGAGGTTGACGTACCAGGCATTCGCATAGAAGTACTGGCGCAACTTCTCGAGCGGGACATCCGCGCCGTACGTGTTGATCACGACCGCGAGGGACGGGTCGTCGATGGCCTTGACCAGTAGTGCCCAGTGCATGCGTTGCTGATGGGCCCGGGCGCGGCGGTGCTCGGCCACCTCGTCCCGCTCCAGCTGCTCGGTGCGCAGCCGGGCCTCCTCGCGGCGCTGCTGCTGCTTCGCGAAGGCCGATGTGGCCCCACCGAGAGCGAACCCCGCCAGCGCGGCGGCACTCAACGCCCATATCCCATTACTCTGTGTGGCCATGTCAACCCCCGGTTCAGGCGACCGTCCGCCGGTCGTCGGGTGCGGGGCGACGGGAAAGGACCGGCGAGCGGTGGGCGGCGCGCTTGCCGCCCCCCGGGGTGCCGAGCGGCGCTGGTCGGCGGGGAGGCGGAGAGGAGGCACACGGAGGGAAGCAGCGGTCGCTCGTCCGGGCGCCATGCCTGTCGTGTGCCCAGCCCGCGACGCTAACAATCGTTCACTTCGCGGTGTTTCTACGCGCTCGTATCCTGGGGCGGCATTCATTCGTCGTAAGAACGCCGGTATGCGCGTCCGTGGACGCGTCGGTGTGAGAGAGGTCGCGCGTTGAGTCAGTCGAGGCAGGAGCTTGCGCAGCAGATCCCGGTCGTCGTCCTCGCCGGGTTCCTGGGCTCCGGCAAGACCACCCTGCTGAACCATCTGCTGCACCACGGCGGCGGCACGCGGATCGGCGCGATCGTCAATGACTTCGGCTCCATCGAGATCGACGCCATGGCCGTCGCCGGGCAGCTCGGCGACTCCACCGTCTCCCTCGGCAACGGGTGCTTGTGCTGCGCCGTCGACGCGAGCGAGCTCGACGAGTACCTGGACCGGCTCACCCGGCCGTCGGCCCGCAACGGCATCGATGTGATCGTGATCGAGGCCAGTGGGCTCGCCGAGCCGCAGGAGCTCGTGCGCATGGTGCTCGCCAGCGAGAATCCGCGGATCGTGTACGGCGGTCTGGTCGAGGTCGTCGACGCCGTCGAGTTCGACCGGACGCGGGAGCAACATCCCGAGCTCGACCGGCATCTGGCCATCGCCGACCTCGTGGTGGTCAACAAGGCCGACCGGGTCCCGGAGCGGGAGCACCAGCGCGTCCTGGAGCGCGTGCGCGGGCTGGCCGGAGGCGCAGCGGTCGTACCCGCGACGTACGCGCGCGTGGACCCCGAGTTCCTCTTCGACTGCCGGCCGACGCGCGAGCGGATCGGCCAGTTGTCGTTCGATGACCTCCACCGGTACGACGGCGACAGTACGGGCGGAGACGAGCATGACGAGCACGACGGCCATCTCCACTCCGCGTACGACAGTGTCTCCGTCGAGCCCGAAGTGCCGCTCGATCCGCGCCGGTTGATGGCGTTCCTCGACAGCAGGCCCGAGGGGCTCTACCGCATCAAGGGGTACGTCGACTTCGGCGCGGCCGACACGCGTAACAAGTACACCGTGCACGCCGTCGGTCGGTTCCTGCGGTTCTCGCCGGAGCTCTGGGCGCCCGGAGAGCCGCGCGTCAGTCGGCTCGTCCTCATCGGGGCCGGGATCGACGCCCCGCGGCTGAGCAAGGAACTGGCCGCCTGCGCCCAGGACGCCCCGCACACCTATGCCGACGAGCACAGCATGTGGGGCGTCCTGAGATACGTACAGGAACCGCAGGACGCGGACTAGACCGGCCCCGCCACCACCGAGACCGTCTTCGCGAGGGAGACGCCGGAGCCGTCGCGGCGCGGGTCGACCTCGGGCAGCTCGGCCGGGGTGCCGTTCTTCTGCGCCGCGCGGGCCGGTGTCGGGCCCGCCCAGCCCAGGCTCAGGCAGTCCTCGCCCTTCAGGAAACGCTGGCAGCGCACACCGCCCGTGGCCCGACCCTTGCGCGGGTACTGGTCGAACGGGGTGAGCTTCGCGGTCGTCTGGACGGAGTCGTCGAGCGTCCCGCGCGACCCCGCCACCGTGAAAACGATCGCATCCACAGCCGGATCGACGGCGGTGAACGAGATCACCTTGGCGCCGTCGGCCAGCTTGATGCCCGCCATACCGCCCGCGGCCCGGCCCTGCGGACGTACCTGCGACGCCTGGTAGCGGAGCAACTGCGCGTCGTCCGTGATGAAGACCAGGTCCTCCTCGCCGGTGCGCAGCTCCACTGCGCCGACGATGCGGTCACCGTCCTTGAGGCCGATGACCTCCAACTCGCCCCTGTTCGTCGGGTAGTCGGGCACGACGCGCTTGACCACGCCCTGCTCGGTGCCGATCGCCAGGCCGGGGGACGACTCGTCGAGGGTGGTCAGACAGACCACCTTCTCGGCCGCCTCCAGCGACGACAGGAACTCCGTGACGGGCGCGCCGCCGGAGAGGTTCGGCGCCGAGGCCGTCTCCGGGAGCTGCGGCAGGTCGATGACATTGAGCCGCAACAGGCGCCCCGTGGACGTGATCGCGCCGATCTCGCCGCGCGCCGTCGCCGGGACCGCGGAGACGATCACGTCGTGCTTGGTGCGCCGGGCGTCCTCGTCGTCCCCGAACGGGTCGGCGGTCGCCGTGCGCGCCAGGAGGCCCGTGGACGACAGGAGCACGCGGCACGGGTCGTCGGCGACCTGGAGGGGCACCGCGGCGACCGTCGTGCCCGCCGACTCCAGGAGGACGGTGCGGCGCTCGGTGCCGAACTTCTTTGCCACCGCCGCCAGTTCGGCCGAGACCATCTTGCGCAGCTCGGCGTCGGAGTCGAGGATCCCGGTCAGCTCGTCGATCTCGCCGTTGAGCCGGTCGCGCTCCGTCTCCAGCTCGATGCGGTCGAACCTGGTGAGGCGGCGCAGCGGCGTGTCCAGGATGTACTGCGTCTGGATCTCGCTCAGCGAGAAGCGCTCCATCAGGCGCTCCTTCGCCTGCGCGGAGTTGTCGCTGGAGCGGATGAGGCGGATGACCTCGTCGATGTCCACCAGCGCGACGAGGAGGCCCTCGACCAGATGCAGCCGGTCCCGCTTCTTCGTACGGCGGAACTCGCTGCGGCGGCGTACGACCTCGAAGCGGTGGTCGAGATAGACCTCCAGGAGCTCCTTGAGGCCGAGCGTCAGGGGCTGACCGTCGACCAGCGCCACGTTATTGATGCCGAAGGACTCCTCCATCGGCGTCAGCTTGTAGAGCTGCTCGAGGACAGCCTCCGGCACGAAGCCGTTCTTGATCTCGATGACCAGGCGCAGGCCGTGCTGGCGGTCGGTGAGGTCCTTGACGTCCGCGATGCCCTGGAGCTTCTTCGAGCCGACCAGGTCCTTGATCTTCGCGATGACCTTCTCGGGGCCCACCGCGAAGGGCAGTTCGGTGACGACGAGGCCCTTGCGGCGCGCCGTCACGTCCTCCACGGAGACCGTGGCGCGGATCTTGAAGGTGCCGCGGCCCGACTCGTAGGCGTCCTTGATGCCGGACAGGCCGACGATCCGGCCGCCGGTCGGCAGGTCGGGGCCCGGGACGAACTTCATGAGCGTCTCGAGGTCGGCGCCCGGGTGCCTGATCAGGTGGCGGGCGGCGGCGATCACCTCGCCGAGATTGTGCGGCGGCATGTTCGTCGCCATGCCGACGGCGATGCCGGACGCGCCGTTGACCAGGAGGTTCGGGTAGGCGGCCGGCAGGACGGCGGGCTCCTGCTCCTGGCCGTCGTAGTTCGGCCCGAAGTCGACCGTGTTCTCGTCGATCGACTCCGTCATCAGCGATGTCGCGGGGGCCATCCGGCACTCGGTGTACCGCATGGCGGCCGGCGGGTCGTCGTTCCCCAGGGAGCCGAAGTTCCCGTGGCCGTCGACCAGGGGGAGGCGCATCGAGAAGGGCTGGGCGAGCCGCACCAGGGCGTCGTAGATCGACGCGTCTCCGTGCGGGTGCAACTTACCCATGACCTCGCCGACGACGCGGGCGCACTTCACATAGCCGCGGTCGGGGCGCAGGCCCATCTCGTTCATCTGGTAGACGATGCGCCGGTGCACGGGCTTCATGCCGTCACGGGCGTCCGGCAGGGCCCGGGAGTAGATCACCGAGTAGGCGTACTCGAGGAAGGAGCCCTGCATTTCGTCGACAACGTCAATGTCGAGGATCCGCTCCTCGAAGTCGTCGGGAGGCGGGGTCTTCGTGCTGCGGCGGGCCATCGCTGCTGCGGCTCCTTCACAGATGCTGCCGGGGCATGTACGAGAATCTGACGCGCACCATTGTGGACCGCCCCACTGACAACGCCGACCGCGACCCGTCCGTACGGCGTTCGGTGCTCGCTCTCGGCGTACCCAGTGCGGGAACTTCGCCAGGCGTCAGAACGCTTGCATACAGTGGCAGAACTGGCAGCACATCTGCAGTTTCCGCGATAGTTCCGCGATCGAAGGGACGTACATGCCCATGGGTCACACGGCCACCGCCGAGGCCGGCTCCGGCGGCCTGACAGCGACCGAGCACCGCCTCGACAACGGGCTGCGCGTGGTGCTCTCCGAGGACCACCTGACCCCGGTCGCAGCCGTCTGCCTCTGGTACGACGTCGGCTCGCGCCACGAGGTCAAGGGCCGCACAGGCCTGGCTCACCTCTTCGAGCACCTGATGTTCCAGGGCTCGAAGCAGGTCCACGGGAACGGGCACTTCGAGCTGGTGCAGGGCGCCGGCGGCTCGCTGAACGGGACGACGAGTTTCGAGCGCACCAACTACTTCGAGACCATGCCGACCCACCAGCTGGAGCTCGCGCTCTGGCTGGAGGCCGACCGGATGGGCTCCCTCCTCGCCGCGCTCGACGAGGAGTCGATGGAGAACCAGCGCGACGTCGTCAAGAACGAGCGCCGCCAGCGCTACGACAACGTTCCGTACGGGACCGCGTTCGAGAAGCTGACCGCCCTCGTGTACCCGGAGGGCCACCCGTACCACCACACGCCCATCGGCTCCATGGCCGACCTGGACGCGGCCACGCTGGAGGACGCGCGAAACTTCTTCCGTACGTACTACGCCCCGAACAACGCCGTCCTTTCGGTCGTCGGGGACATCGACCCCGAGCAGACGCTGGCCTGGGTCGAGAAGTACTTCGGCTCCATCCCGCGCCACGACGGCAAGCAGCCCCCGCGCGACGGCGCCCTGTCCGACCTGATCGGTGAGGGCGTGCGCGAGGTCATCGAGGAGGAGGTCCCGGCCCGCGCGCTGATGGCCGCCTACCGGCTGCCGCAGGACGGTACGCGCGCGTGCGACGCGGCCGACCTGGCCCTGACGGTCCTCGGCGGCGGCGAGTCGTCCCGGATCTACAACCGTCTCGTACGGCGCGACCAGACCGCCGTCGCCGCCGGGTTCGGTCTCCTGCGGCTCGCGGGGGCGCCCTCCGTGGGATGGCTGGACGTGAAGACGTCCGCCGACGTCGAGGTCCCGGTCATCGAGGAGGCCGTCGACGAGGAGCTCGCGCGGTTTGCCGCCGACGGGCCCACCCCGGAGGAAATGGAGCGCGCCCAGGCCCAGTTGGAGCGCGAGTGGCTCGACCGGCTGGGCACGGTCTCGGGCCGCGCCGACGAACTGTGCAGGTTCGCCGTCCTGTTCGGTGACCCGCAGCTCGCCCTGACCGCCGTCCGGCGCGTCCTCGACATCACCGCCGAGGAGGTCAAGGAGGTGGCCAAGGCCCATCTGCGCCCCGACAACCGCGCGGTGCTCGTCTACGAGCCCACGACCCCCGAAGAGGCCGACGAGACCGCCGACGAGATCGCCGGCGGGACGACTGACGAGACCGCCGCAGCGACCACAAACGAGACCGCAGACGGGACCGCAGACAAGGAGGCCGGCAAGTGACCGAGCTCGCGACCATGGACTTCCACCCGCAGCCTCAGGCCGGCACGGCGCGGCCGTGGGCGTTCCCCGCGCCCGAGCGCGGCACCCTCGACAACGGCCTGACGGTGCTGCGCTGCCACCGTCCGGGCCAGCAGGTCGTCGCCATCGAGATCAATCTCGAAGCGCCCCTGGAGGCCGAACCCGCCGGGCTCGACGGCGTTGCCACCATCATGGCGAGGGCCTTTTCCGAAGGCACCGACAAGCTTGCCGCCGAGGAGTTCGCCGCCGAGCTCGAGCGCTGCGGCGCCACCCTCGACGCGCACGCCGACCACCCCGGCGTACGGGTCTCCCTGGAGGTCCCCGTCTCCCGCCTGCCGAAGGCGCTCGGTCTGCTCGCCGACGCCCTCAGGGCACCCGCCTTCGCGGACAGCGAGATCGAACGTCTGGTGCGCAACCGGCTCGACGAGATCCCGCACGAGACGGCGAACCCCGGCCGCCGCGCCGCCAAGGAGCTCTCGAAGCAGCTCTTCCCGGCCACCGCGCGCATGTCCCGCCCGCGCCAGGGCTCCGAAGAGACCGTCGCGGCCATCGACGCGGCGGCCGTACGCGCCTTCTACGACCGGCACGTGCGCCCCGCCACGGCCACCGCGGTCGTCGTGGGCGACCTCGCGGACATCGACCTCGACGCGCTGCTCGCGGACACGCTGGGCGCCTGGACGGGAAACACGGCCGAGCCGCGCCCCGTACCGCCCGTGACGGCCGACGACACCGGCAGGGTCGTCATCGTCGACCGGCCGGGCGCGGTGCAGACGCAGATCCTGATCGGCCGCGTCGGCGCGGACAAGCACGACCGGGTGTGGCCGGCGCAGGTGCTCGGCACGTACTGCCTGGGCGGCACCCTCACCTCCCGCCTGGACCGCGTCCTGCGCGAGGAGAAGGGATACACCTACGGCGTGCGGGCATTCGCCCAGGTGCTGCGCTCGGCGCCGGACGGGACGGGCGTCGCGATGCTCGCCATCAGCGGCTCCGTGGACACGCCGAACACGGGTCCGGCGCTCGACGACCTCTGGAAGGTGCTGCGCACGCTCGCGGCGGAGGGTCTCACCGACGCCGAACGGGACGTGGCCGTACAGAACTTGGTGGGCGTCGCCCCGCTCAAGTTCGAGACCGCCGCGGCCGTCGCGGGGACGCTCGCCGACCAGGTCGAGCAGCACCTGCCGGACGACTTCCAGGCGGAGGTGTACCGGCGGCTCGCCGCGACGGGCACCGTGGAGGCCACCGCGGCCGTCGTGAGCGCCTTCCCGATGGACCGTCTGGTGACGGTGCTCGTCGGTGACGCCGCGCAGATCGAGGAGCCCGTCAGGGCGCTCGGCATCGGAGAGGTGACCGTCGTCACGGGCTGACCGTGACCGGTGTGCAACGAGGGGCCCCGGTGGATGAGATGACCGCCGGGGCCCCTGTATGTCCGAATTGAACCAGTGGTTGCCTGTCTGCCCTGTGGCATGCGCTACAAAAGCCCGGTTCCGTTTGTTGATTGAAAGATGCCCCGCTTAGCGTCGGTCCGGCTGTCCGCCAGATGTACGCCGCGCCCGCGGCGCCGGACAGTCATCGCCGAGTCCCCCAAGGCGCGAGCCGGGGGAGCCGGGGACCCACCGTCCCTGGGGTGAATCGGACGCCCTTCTCTGAAGGGGGTCCGTAGGAGACCTTCCTGCTCCGAACCCGTCAGCTAACCCGGTAGGCGAGAAGGAAGGAAAGGATCAGCCACTCCATGGCGTTCACCCGTGCCACCGGGAAGCACCGTCGCCCGAGCCGTCTCACGCGTACCACCGCGCAGGTCGCCGGCGTCGCCGCGCTCACCACGACCGGTGTCATCGGAGGCCTCGCCGCCCCCGCCCTCGCCGCTGACGACGCGTCTCTTGAGCAGACCGGCCTGACCAAGGCCATCTCCATCGGTGACTCCCTCGCGGAGCAGATCGACGCGCAGGCCGCCGCCCAGCAGCAGGCCGCCGACAAGGCCGCCGCGAAGGAGAAGGCCGAGGCCGCGGCCAAGAAGAAGGCCGAGGAGGAGCGGCGCAAGGCCGAGGCGAAGGCCAAGGCGGAGCGCGAGGCCAAGGAGCGCGCCGCCCGTGCGGCCGAGCGCAAGCGACTGAACGCCTTCGTCATGCCCGTCACCGGCTCGTACGTGTCGACCGCGTACAAGGCCAGCAGCGGCCTGTGGTCCTCCGGTAGCCACACCGGCATCGACTTCCACGCCGCCAGCGGCACCTCGGTCCACGCCGTGGGCGCGGGCACGGTCGTGGAGGCCGGCTGGGGCGGCGCCTACGGCAACAACATCGTCATCAAGATGAACGACGGCACGTACACGCAGTACGGCCATCTGTCGTCCATCGGCGTCTCCGTCGGCCAGACGGTCACCCCGGGTCAGCAGATAGGCCTCTCCGGGGCGACCGGCAACGTCACGGGCCCGCACCTCCACTTCGAGGCGCGCACGAGCCCCGAGTACGGCTCGGACATCGACCCCGTCGCGTACCTGCGCTCGCACGGCATCAACGTCTGACCCTCGCCGCGTACTCGCGACAACGCACCGAAAGCCCCGGCTAACCGAGCCGGGGCTTTCGGCGTTACCGACCGCGCTCGTCACCAGCCGTGCTCGTTACCGGCCCGGCTCGTTCGTTGCCGGCGGCGCTGTCCAAAAAATATCCATGGATTACGGCCTGCCGTCGGAAATTCGCGTCCGCTGGAATAGAGTCGCTGGGCAAGCGCGCTGAACGGACTTCAATCGCGCTGTACGAGCGACTGTCTACCGCGTTTCGCGGGGATTAAGGCGGAGGTCGGTTCATGCGCATTCCGGCGCACTCGGTATGCACGGCGATCCGCGACGACATCGTCTCCGGTGTCTACGAGCGTGGCGGCAGACTCACCGAGGAGGTGCTCGCCCGCCGCTACGGCGTCTCCCGCGTCCCCGTGCGCGAGGCGCTGCGCACCTTGGAGGCCGAGGGCTTCGTCGTCACCCGCAGGCACGCGGGCGCGTGCGTCGCCGAACCCACCACGCAGGAGGCGGCGGATCAGCTGGAGATCCGGATGCTCCTCGAGCCGCTCGCCGCCGCCCGCGCCGCGCAGCGCCGCACCGAGGCGCACCTGAAGGTGCTTCGAGGCCTGGTCAGGCTGGGTCAGGAGCGCTCTCGGCGAGGTCAGAGCGAGGATCTGCGCTCGCTGGGCGGCTGGTTCCACGAGACGCTGGCGCAGGCGTCCGGCAGCCCGGGGCTGATCACGATGCTCACGCAGCTCCGCCACAAGATCGCGTGGATGTACACCGTCGAGCAGCCCGCGCAGCCCGCCGAGTCCTGGGCCGAGCACGGGGCGATCGTGGACGCCGTGGCGCGCGGTGACGGGGAGCGCGCGCGGGCGCTCACGGCGCAGCACACGGAGCGCGCCGCGGTCGCTCACCGGTTGCGCGCCCCCCGCCCGGGTGGCCGTGTGAGGACTTCGCAACATCCCGTCAACACGGTGGGGCTCCAGCATTAACAGAGGTGCCGTATACAAAGAGGGCGGCCCATTTCAAGGGGCTCTGTTTTCGCTGCCCCGGAATTATGAGAACAGGTCCGCAGAAAGAAAAAGGGTCTGCTCGGAAAATCCGAACAGACCCTTTATGTGGCGCGATCTTCTGCGAGCAGTAAACAGCGCCCAAGAATCCAGAGACCCGGTAGGGGTCAGTGCTGGGCGACCCCGTACCGGCCCGTACTAGACGGTCTCGGGAAGCTCCTCGAGCCCCTCGGAGACCAGCTTGGCCAGACGGTCGAGCGCGATGTCCGCACCCTCGACGTCGGAGGACAGGACGATCTCCTCGCCGCCGCCGGCACCCAGGCCGAGCACCGCGAGCATGGAGGCGGCGTTGACGGGAGTGCCGTCGATCTTGGCGATCGTCACGGGGACGCCGGCCGCCGTGGCCGCGCGGACGAAGATGGAGGCGGGGCGGGCGTGAAGGCCCTCGGCCCAGCCGACGTTGACGCGGCGCTCAGCCATGTGATGCTGCCCTTCAGGATTCTCACGGTTGTCTAGACCAGTCTCCCACACCGGTGGACGTGTCCGATGTGGGTCCTACGTACCGCCCGCACACGCCCGTCGGCCCTCATAGCGTGCCTTCGGCCCGCTCGCGCCGCGACCCGTACGACTGTCACCGCCGCGCCGTACGCTTGGCCCATGCAGACCCCGTCGGACCGGCACGCATACCCCGCCCACTGGGAAGCAGACGTGGTGCTGCGCGACGGCGGCACCGCGCGCATCAGGCCCATCACCATCGACGACGCCGAGCGGCTCACGAACTTCTACGAGCAGGTCTCCGACGAGTCGAAGTACTACCGCTTCTTCGCGCCATACCCACGACTGTCCGCCAAGGACGTCCACCGCTTCACCCATCACGACTACGTGGACCGGGTGGGCCTCGCGGCCACCGTGGGCGGCGAGTTCATCGCGACCGTCCGCTACGACCGCATCAACGCCCAGGGAATGTCCGCCTCCGCTCCCGCCGACGAGGCCGAGGTCGCCTTCCTCGTGCAGGACGCCCACCAGGGCCGGGGCGTCGCGTCCGCGCTCCTGGAGCACATCGCCGCCGTCGCCCGCGAGCGCGGGATCCGCCGCTTCGCCGCCGAGGTGCTGCCCGCCAACACCAAGATGATCAAGGTGTTCACGGACGCCGGGTACACCCAGAAGCGCCACTTCGAGGACGGCGTCGTCCGCCTGGAGTTCGGCCTCGAACCCACCGAGGCCTCGCTCGCCGTGCAGCGCGCCCGCGAGCAGCGCGCCGAGGCGCGCTCGGTGCACCGGCTTCTCGCCCCCGGATCCGTCGCCGTCATCGGCGTGGGCCGCACGCCCGGCGGAGTCGGCCGCAGCGTCCTCGACAACCTCCGCGACGCCGGCTTCACCGGCCGCCTCCACGCCGTGAACAGGGCGTTCCCCGACGATCTGCGCGACCTGGACGGCATCCCCGCCCACCGCTCCGTGCACGACATCGACGCCGCCGAGCCCGTCGACCTCGCCGTCGTCGCCGTCCCCGCGCGGTACGTCCCCGAAGTCGTCGCCGAGTGCGGAGAGCGCGGCGTGCAGGGGATCGTCGTGGTCTCCGCCGGATACGCCGAGTCCGGCAGCGAAGGCCGCGCCCGCCAGCGCGAACTGGTGCGCCAGGCCCGCTCGTACGGCATGCGCCTCATCGGGCCGAACGCCTTCGGCGTCATCAACACCTCGCCCGAGGTGCGGCTCAACGCGTCGCTCGCGCCCGAGATGCCGCGCGCGGGCCGCATGGGCCTGTTCGCCCAGTCGGGAGCGATCGGCATTGCGCTGCTCGCCCGTCTCCAGCGGCGCGGCGGCGGCGTGACCGGAGTGACAGGTGTGTCGACGTTCGTCTCCGCCGGCAACCGCGCGGACCTGTCGGGGAACGACGTACTCCAGTACTGGTACGACGACCCCGACACGGACGTCGCCCTGATGTACCTCGAATCCATCGGCAACCCGCGCAAGTTCACCCGCCTCGCCCGCCGCACGGCAGCCGCGAAGCCCCTCGTCGTGGTGCAGGGCGCCCGGCACAGCGGCATCGCGCCCCTCGGCCACGCGGTGCGCGCCACGCGCCTGCCGTACGCCACCGTCTCCGCCCTGCTGCGCCAGGCGGGTGTCATCCGTGTCGACACCATCACCGAACTCGTCGACACCGGCCTGCTGCTGGCCCGCCAGCCCCTCCCGCCGGGCCCCCGCGTGGCGATCCTCGGGAACTCGGAGTCGCTGGGCCTCCTCACGTACGACGTCTGCCTCGCCGAGGGCCTGCGGCCGAAGCCGCCGCGGGATCTGACGACCGCGGCGTCCGCCGAGGACTTCCACGCGGCGCTCACCGAGGCGCTCGCGGACGACAAGTGCGACGCGGTCGTCGTCACGGCGATGCCGGCGGTGGGGGAGTCGACCGCCGAGGACGCGGCGCTCGCCGAGGCGCTCAGTTCCGCCGCGGCCGGTACCCCCACCAAGCCCGTCCTGGTCGTGCACGTGGAGCTGGGCGGCCTTGCCGAAGCGCTCTCCGCGGCCGCCAGCACCGGCCCCCGCGCGCTCGCCAGGACCCCCGGCGGCCCCCCGGCCGGACGCCCGCCCACGGATGAGCCCGCCCCGACGCCCGCGCTCATCCCCGCCTACCCTGCCGCCGAGCGCGCCGTCCGCGCCCTCTCCGAAGCCGTCAAGTACGCCCAGTGGCGGCGCGACGCGGCGGAGCCCGGCAAGGTCCCCGAGTATGACGGCATCGACGAGACGGGCGCCGCCGAGCTCATCACCGCGCTCCTCGCGAAGGAGGACGACCCGCGCGGCGTCGAGCTCGCCCCCGAGGACGCCCGCGCCCTCCTCGCCCGCTACGGCATCGACGTACGGCAGACCCTGCCCGCCCCCGGACCTGACGAGGCGGCCACCGCCGCGCGCACCCTCGGCTACCCCGTCGCCCTCAAGACGACCGCCCCGCACCTGCGCCACCGAGCCGACCTCGGAGGAGTACGCCTGGACCTGGCGAACGAGGAGGAGCTGCGCCGCGCCTACGAAGAGCTGTCCGAGACGCTGGGCAAGCCCGAGGAGCTGCGGCCCGTAGTCCAGGCCATGGCACCCCGCGGCGTCGACACCGTCGTCCGCGCGGTCATCGACCCGGCCGCCGGCGCGGTGCTCTCCTTCGGACTCGCGGGTGCCGCGTCCGAGCTGCTCGGCGACACAGCACACCGGCTGATTCCGGTCACCGACCGGGACGCCCAGTCGATCGTCAGGGGCATCAAGACAGCGCCCCTGCTCTTCGGCTGGCGCGGCTCCGCGCCGGTCGACACGGCCGCGCTCGAAGAGGTGCTGCAACGGGTCTCGCGGCTCGTGGACGACCATCCCGAGGTCGTCGCCGTCTCCCTGGAGCCCGTCGTCGTCGCCCAGAGCGGCCTGTCGGTCCTCGGCGCCTCGATACGGCTCGCCCCGCCGCCCGCCCGCGACGACCTCGGCCCGCGCACCCTGCCCGCGTACTGAGCGGGCCGGGTGAGACGAGCCCCACATACGGGTGTTTTCCGCACCCGTCCACAGGCGCACCGCGAGCCCCCCGCCGGGCTTTAGGATGGACCTCATGGCCAAGACCAGTACGACGACCCAAGGGCTCCGCGCGGCGATCGAGCGCAGCGGCTACTACCCGGCCCTCGTGGCCGAGGCGGTGGAGGCCGCGGTCGGCGGCGAACCCATCGGGTCGTATCTGGTCCACCAGGAGACCACCTTCGACTCGAACGAGGTGCGCAGGCACGTCACCGTGCTCGTCCTCACCGGCACCCGCTTCATCGTCAGTCACACCGACGAGCAGGCCGCCGACACCACGTCGCCGACGCCGTACGCCACGACGTCCACCGAATCCGTGAAGCTCGGCCGGATCTCGTCGGTGGTGCTCAGCCGCGTCGTGGCCAACCCGGAGAAGTACGTCCCGGGCACCCTGCCCCGCGAGGTCGTCCTGACCATCGGCTGGGGCGCCGTCGCCCGCATCGACCTGGAGCCCGCGGCCTGCGGCGACCCCAACTGCGAGGCGGATCACGGGTACACGGGCAGCTCGACCGCCGACGACCTGAGCCTGCGCGTCAGCGAGACCGGGGACGGCCCCGACACCGTCCGTCAGACCCTCGCCTTCGCTCAGTCCCTGTCCGAGGCGACCGCGGCGACAGCGCGCTGATGGCCATGCCCGCCTGGGACGACGTAGAGCCTCTCGCCGTCCGGTCCGCACCTGTGCCCGAGTACGGCGTCGGCTCCCTCGCCGACCTGCTGCCCACCCTCGGCTCCCACCTGGGCGTTCCCGGCTGCGCTCCGGCGATACCCGAGCTCGCGCCCGCCGACCGCGCGTGCGTGTTCCTGATCGACGGGCTCGGCTGGCAGCAGCTCCTGGCCCACCCGGACGAGGCCCCGTTCCTGACCTCGCTCCTCGCCTCCTCGCGCGGCGGCACGGGCCGCCCGATCACCGCGGGCTACCCGGCGACCACCGCGACCTCGCTCGCCTCCGTCGGCACGGGCCTGCCGCCCGGCGCGCACGGCCTGCCCGGCTACACGGTCCGCAACCCGGACACCGGCGAGCTGATGAACCAGCTCCGCTGGATCCCCTGGACCCAGCCGCACGTCTGGCAGCCGTACCCGACGATCTTCCAGCGCGCCCACGAGGCCGGTGTGCACACCGCGCAGGTCTCCGCCCCCGCGTTCGAGTCGACGCCTCTCACGAAGATCGCCCTCAGCGGCGGCACCTTCCGCGGGCGCCTCTCCGGCGAGGACCGCATGGACCTGGCCGCCGAGCAACTGGCGGCGGGCGACCGGTCGTTGGTGTACACGTACTACAGCGAGGTCGACGGCAAGGGCCACCGCTTCGGCGTCGACTCCGACCCGTGGCGCGGCCAGCTCATGTACGTAGACCGCCTCGCGCAGCGCCTCGCCGAGCAGCTCCCGCCGCGCAGCGCCCTCTACATCACGGCCGACCACGGCATGATCGACATCCCGTTCGACGAGCAGTCCCGCATCGACTTCGACGAGGACTGGGAGCTGCGCGCCGGCGTCGCCCTCCTCGGTGGCGAGGGCCGCGCCCGCCACGTCTACGCGGTGCCGGGCGCCGAGTCCGACGTCCTGACCGTGTGGCGCGAGGTGCTCGGCGAGCAGTTCTGGATCGCGAGCCGGGACGAGGCGATCGAGGCCGGCTGGTTCGGCCCGCACATCGACGAGCGGGTCTACGCGCGCCTGGGGGACGTCATCGCGGCCGCCCACGACGACGTGGTGATCATCGCCTCGGAGCGGGAGCCCAAGGAGTCGGCCATGGTCGGCAACCACGGCTCGATGACCCCCGCCGAGCAGCTCGTACCACTGCTCGAAGTACGCTCCTGATCGTCCCCCACCACCGCGGAAAGGTCCTCAACTCCCCATGCCCGAGCTCGTGTTCTTCTCCGGAACGATGGACTGCGGAAAGAGCACCCTGGCTCTCCAGATAGAGCACAACCGCTCGGCGCGCGGCCTCAAGGGAATGATCCTCACGCGCGACGACCGGGCCGGTGAGGGCAAGCTCTCCTCGCGCCTCGGCCTCGTCACCGACGCCGTCGAGGTCGCCGACGGGCTCGACGTGTACGCGTACGTCGTCGACCAGCTGTCCCAGGGCGGCCGCGTGGACTACGTCATCGCGGACGAGGCGCAGTTCCTCGCGCCCGCCCAGATCGACCAGCTCGCCCGCGTCGTCGACGACCTGGGCCTCGACGTCTACGCCTTCGGCATCACGACCGACTTCCGGTCCAAGCTGTTCCCCGGCTCCCAGCGCCTGGTCGAACTCGCCGACCGCGTCGAGGTCCTCCAGGTCGAGGCCCTGTGCTGGTGCGGCGCCCGCGCCACGCACAATGCCCGCACGGTCGGCGGCCGGATGGTCGTCGAGGGCGCCCAGGTCGTCGTCGGGGACGTCGACCGGAGCGACGACGAGGTCGGCTACGAGGTCCTGTGCCGACGCCACCACCGCAAGCAGTTGACAAGCGCCACGGCGCACGCGGCGGCCCTGTCCCCCGAAGTGCTACCGGTCGCTTCGGCCTGAACCGCCGCTGAGGTCCGCCAGGAGGCCCTAGTCCTCCTCGCGCGGCGCCGACCGTACGAGGGTGAACACCGCGCCCTCCGGGTCCGCGACCGTCGCCAGGCGGCCCTGGGAGCTGTCGCGTGCGGGCTTCAGGACGTGGCCGCCGAGCTCCTCGACCAGGTCCACCGACTCGTCGACGTCCGCCACCTCGAAGTACGTCATCCAGTGCGCGCCCCGGTCGCGCGGGAGCGCCTGGCCCACGCCGTGCACCGACGCCACCGGGCTGCCGTTCAGATGCAGCGTCAGATAGTCGAAGTCGGCGGAGACGACGGCCTCCTCCTCGTAGCCGAAGGTCACCTCGTAGAACTTGGCGACGCTCGCCGTCTCCTGGGTCACCAGCTCGTTCCACGCCGGCGCCCCCGGCACCCCGGTGAGCGCCATCCCCAGATGCTCGGCCGCCTGCCAGATGCCGAACACCGCGCCCGCCGGGTCCGACGCGATGGCCATCCGGCCCGCCTCCCCGGCGTCGAGCGGGCCGACTCCGACGGTGCCACCGCAGTGGCGGATGCTCTCGGACGTGGCGTCCACGTCGTCCGAGGCGAGGTACGGGGTCCAGGCGACGGGCAGATGGCGGTCGGGCGGCATCTGCCCGATCCCGGCGACCTCATGCCCGTCGAGCAGGGCCCGCACGTAGGGGCCGAGCTGCTGCGGTCCCGGCCGGAACTCCCAGCCGAACAAAGCCGCGTAGAACTCCTGGGTCGCCGCCATGCCGTGCACCATGAGACTCACCCAGCAGGGGGTGCCCGGCGCCCGCCTGGCTGCTGCCTCGGTCATCGTCACTCTCTCCTCGGAACAAAATCACGTGTCGCAACGCGCCCGAGCTGATGCTGGCACTCCGTGCCGCGCGACGCTCACCGGCCGCGCCGCCACGGACGGACTCCTCGAACGAGGATGCCCGGTGGGATGTCCGTATCCATTGCCGCGCCATGGCCTCGCGATGTCCGGTCGGTCAACGCTCGGTAGTCGATCGTGCACGCTAGCCGACCGACGGCGCTCGGGCCAGAGCATGAGCAAGGATGGCCCTCATGAATGCCATCATCTCCGCAACCGAACTCGCGAGCGAGTCGGCGGGTGGGAACCCGCCGGTCATCCTCGACGTCCGCTGGCAGCTGAGCATGGCCAAGGCCTCGGGGGCCCCGGCCTTCGACGGGCGGGCCGCATACGAGGCCGGACACATCCCCGGCGCGGTCTACGTCGACCTCGACGCCGACCTCGCGGGACCGGCCGGAGCGGCCGGCCGGCATCCGCTGCCGGACGTCGCGTCCTTCGGCGCCGTGATGCGGCGGGCCGGTGTGTCGGCCGACCGGGACGTCGTCGTGTATGACGGCGGGCAGGGCTGGGCCGCCGCGCGCACCTGGTGGATGCTGCGCTGGACGGGTCACTCGTCCGTGCGAGTGCTCGACGGCGGTCTCGGCGCGTGGGAGGGCCCGCTGGAGACCGCGGTGCCGTCGCCCGTGCCGGGCGCCTTCGAGCCCGCGCCGGGCGCCGTGGGGCTCTTGGACGCCGACGGGGCGGCCGCGCTGGCCCGCTCGGGGGTCCTGCTCGACGCCCGCGCCGCCGAGCGCTACCGGGGCGACGTGGAGCCGATCGACCGCGTCGGCGGCCATATCCCGGGCGCGGTGTCCGCTCCGACGTCGGAGAACGTGGCGCAGGACGGCCGTTTCCTGCCCGCCGAAGCGCTCGCCTCCCGCTTCAAGTCCCTTGGCGCGTCCGGGGATTCGGGCGAGGTGGGCGTGTACTGCGGCTCCGGAGTCTCGGGCGCCCACGAAGTGCTCGCCCTCGCGGTGGCGGGCATCGACGCGGCGCTGTACGTCGGTTCATGGTCCGAGTGGTCCTCGGACGAGTCGCGCCCCGTGGCGACCGGCCCCGATCCTCAGTAGGGCCTCGGCAGTTGAGTACGCGAGAGGCCCGCGCCGACGTGGCGCGGGCCTCTTCTGCGTACGGTTCGTGTTCTGCGTACGCCTCGGCATCTCCGTACGGCTTGTGGCTAGTCCTGCTTCTTGCGGCGGGTGCCGAAGACGATCTCGTCCCAGCTCGGCACGGCCGCGCGCCGTCCGGGACGGACCCCGTCGGCCTCGGCCTGGCGGTCGGTGGTGCCGGTGAGACGGTCCCGGTGTCCCGCGACGCTGCGGGGCATAAGGACGTCCGCGTAGGCGGAACCCGCTCCCGCGGACGCGGCGGGAGCCGGGGGCTCCTCCGCCTCGGCGGGCTCAGGCTCGTCCGTGACGGGCTCGGGTGCGGGCACCGTGGGGCGCTCGGGGACCACGATGTCGCCCCGGTAGCTGGGTACGGCTTCCAGGAGGCTGGTCAGCGAGTCACGCTCGGCGGCGGAGACGGCCGTCGGGCTCTCGTCGGTGATCTCCATTGCGGGGGCCGGCGGCGCGGGACGCTCCAACTGCCGGTCGAGGGCGCGGTCGAGCGGGCGGTCGCGGGGCAGCCTCGCGATGCGCGGCACGAACGGAAAGCTGGGTTCCGGCGCGGCGATGTCGTCGGTCTCGCCGATGAGTGAGCGCGCCTCGTCGTCGACGGCCTGGACGAGCCGCCGGGGCGGGTCGTACGTCCAGCTCGCCGAGTGCGGCTCACCCGCGACCAGGTAGACGAGCAGGACTTCCCAGGTGCCGTCGTCGCGACGCCAGGAGTCCCACTGGATGGTCTCCCTGTCGGCGCCGCGCAGCACCAGACGCTCCTGCACCGCCTCGCCGAGCTGGGGGCCGGCGTTCTCGCCGGGGCGGCGCACGGGGGTCTTCCTGGCCCGCTCGGCCATGAAGGCGCGCTCCGCGAGGACAGGGCCCTCGAAGCGGCGGACACGGTCGACGGGGATGCCGGCGAGCTGGGCCACCTCCTCGGCGGAGGCACCGGCACGTATACGCGCCTGGATGTCACGGGGGCGGAGATGGCTCTCCACCTCGATCTCGATCTGGCCGAGGCGCGGACGGTCGCCGCGCACGGCGGCCCGGAGGCGCTCATCGATCGGAAGCGTGTACTCCGTGCTGTCCGCAGCCTTCAGCACCAGCCGTGTGCCGTCGTTAGAGACGGCCACGACACGCAGTTCGGGCATGGGGACCTCCCGGGTGGTGCCTGCCGACGTCACGTGCGTCGCTGCTTCCGCTAGTCGAGTGTGGCCTGCCCGGGTGCAGCCTGCCACAACCTTGCCGAGTTGCCCGGCGTGTCGGGCCTGGGCCCTGGATCGCCGTTATGGCACGGTTACCTGTTCGCAACGCTAAGTGACCGAGCTCGTCACCCTGTGCAACGAACCCCCTCCCGGCGGTCCTGGAGGCCCCGGGCACCCTGACGGGAGACCGGACCCAGGGCTCGCAACGGTACTCCATTCGGGCCACTCGGGTGGACCGGCACGCCATCGAAGTTCTCATGGGGGACGGGAGTTGGGTACGGGGCATCCCTCGTTCGGGGTTCATCGGCGTGGCGTGCTTCACGGAATCCCCAGAAACGGAACTAATCACTTCGTGCATCCGTCCCTATCTCGTGAAGTAAGTCGAGAAAGGCAGGCAAGGGTCGGAGATGGGCGAGAAGCCGGAAACCTCCCAAGATGCACAAGAAAAGCCCAAGGGGAAGCGGCTCGACCTGAATTTGCCCCAGGTGGCGGGCAGCGCCGTGGCCGCCGTGGTGGCGGCCAAGCTGGCCGCCGGGCTCGGCGTGTACGGGACGATCGTGGGCGCGGGAGTGGTGAGCGTGCTGGCCACCTGCGGCGGCTCGCTCTTCCAGCACTTCTTCCGGCGCACGGGCGAGCAGATACGTGATGTCGCGGGCCAGGCGATACCCAAGGGCCGGCAGGTCCCGGTGACGGGCGACGGGCGTCCGGTACCGGAGACCTTCCGGTCCGACGCGGTCGCCGCTTCCGTGACGCCGCCCGCGGCGACGACGGCGATGCGGACCGACGTGCTCCCGAGGACGACGACCTGGGGGCTGGGCGGCGCACCGGCACAGGACGCCGACGCGACGACTGTCCTCCCGGCGCTGGACGCCGAGCGGACGCGGTTCCTCAAGGCGGGTAGCGGCGATCCGGATCGGACGCAGCTCCTGACAGCCGGTGGTGGCCATCCGGACCGGACCCTGCTCCTGAATGCAGGCGTCGGCGGTGGCGATCCGGAGAAGACCCAGTTGCTCAGGGCCGGGGCCGGTGGTCCGGAACTGCCGCCTCCGCCGGGCGACTTGGGCGACGGGTCCACGGACGGGCTCATCAACGGACTCCCCGACGAGTTCACCGAAGGGACCACGCACCGCGCGCGCGTGCGGAGCTGGAAGCGGCCCCTCGTCGCCGCTGCCGTGGTCTTCGGAGTGACCATGGGCGGCATCACGACGTACGAGCTCGCCTCGGGGCAGAGTTTCAACGGTGACGGTCAGCGGACAACGCTCCGCGAGGCCTTCACCGGGGGAGGCGCCTCCTCGTCCCGCAACGACGACACCCCCGTGCCGAGCACCTCGCAGGAGCCGTCGGACAGCACCAGTTCCGGGACGCAGAGCGGCACGCCGCAGGGCGGCGGTGGGGCGCACAAGGGCGACACCGAGGAGCCCACGCCCACGCCCAGCGCGAGCGAGGACTCCCCAACCGGTCACGACAACGGATCGGGCAGCGGTTCCGGGACCGGCGGGGACAAGTCCACGCCCACGCCGACCCCGACGCCCACTCCGAGTACCTCGCAGAGCAGCGACGGAGCCGACGTGCCGCAGCAGAAGGCCGAGACGCCCGCGGAGTGAGCGCGGTCAGTCGCCGATGACCCGCCGCAGATAGTCGTTGGCGAACAGGCGGTCCGGGTCGAGGCGGTCGCGCAGCTCCTTGAACTCGCCGAGGCGCGGATAGACCGTCGAGAAGTAGTCCGCGTCGCGCGTGTGCACCTTGCCCCAGTGCGGCCGGCCCTCGTGCGCGGTGAAGATGCGCTCGGCCGCCGTGAAATAGGCCTGGTACGGAGTGCCCTTGTACATGTGGACGGCGATGTACGCGCTCTCCCGGCCGGACGCCGTGGACAGCGTGATGTCGTCCGCGGGGGCCGTGCGGACCTCGACGGGGAAGCTGATGCGCAGGTTCGAGCGATCGACCATGGACTTCAGCTCGCGCAGTGTCTCGACGAGGGCCTCGCGCGGAACGGCGTACTCCATCTCCACGAAGCGGACGCGGCGCGGGGACGTGAAGACCTTGTAAGGGATGTCCGTGTAGGTGCGGGCGGAGAGCGCGCGGCTGGAGATCTTCGCGATCGACGGGATCGTCGAGGGGACCGCGCGGCCGAGTGAATTGACCGCCTGGAAGAGGCCGTTCGACAGGAGCTCGTCCTCGAGGAAGCTGCTGAACCTGCTGACGGGGGCTTCCGGCCCGGCGCTGCGGTTGTTGCGCTTGGTGTTGCAGTTGCCGGTGTGCGGGAACCAGTAGAACTCGAAGTGCTCGTTCTCCGCGTACAGCGCGTCGAAGTCGTTCGTGACCCTGTCGAAGGTCATCGGCTCCTCGCGGGCGGTGAGCAGGAAGATCGGCTCCACGGCGAACGTGATCGCCGTGATGATGCCGAGGGCACCGAGTCCGATCCGTGCGGCCGCGAAGACCGCGCGTTCCTCGTCGGTCCCCTTCTCCGAGCAGGTGAGGACCGAGCCGTCGGCGGTGACCAGTTCGAGGCCCTTGATCTGCGCGGATATCGACGCCGATTCGCGGCCCGTGCCGTGCGTGCCGGTGCTGGTGGCACCCGACACCGTCTGCTCCATGATGTCGCCCATGTTCGTGAGCGACAGGCCCTCGCGGGCCAGGGCGAGGTTGAGTCGCTTGAGCGGGGTGCCGGCCTCCACCGTGACGGTGCCGGCTTCGCGGTCAATGTTGCGGATGCCGGTCAAGAGTTGAGGGCGTATCAATACACCTTCGGTCGCCGCCGCCGCGGTGAACGAGTGCCCCGTGCCGACAGCCTTCACCTTCAGGCCGTCGTCGGCGGCTGCGCGGACGGCCGCCGAGAGCTCCTCCACCGACGCGGGCGTCACCTCGCGGACCGGCCGGGCGGTGACGTTCCCCGCCCAGTTACGCCACGGTTCGTTCCGTGTCCTGGCCTGCCGGGCTTGCGTCGTTTCGCTGCCCGAGTTCCCCGTGCTCATTGGTTCCTCCCCGCTGCGGCACCGGCTGCTTCAGCCGGCGGTACCCCAGGAACCCGACCGCCACCGCGACGGCGCCGGCCACGGCCGGAACCCCGTACCCGGCCTTCGCGCCGGCGGCGTCGATCACCCAGCCGGCCGCGGAGGAGCCGAGCGCGACACCGACCGCGAGTCCGGTGCTCACCCAGGTCATGCCCTCGGTCAGTTTCGCGCGTGGTACGTGCTGCTCGACGAGGGCCATCGTCGTGATCATCGTCGGTGCGATGGACAGGCCCGCGACAAAGAGCGCCACGGCCAGAAACGGAAGGTTCCCGACCAGTAGGAGGGGGATCATACTCACGGCCGTCGTGCAGACACCGACCAGCCACCGGCGTGCGGGCGCCCCCTTGAAGTGCAGCAGCCCGAAGACCGCCCCCGCGGCGCAGGAGCCCGCCGCGTACACCGCGAGCACGAGACTGGCAGCCGCCTTGTGGCCCTCGTCCTCGGCGAACGCGACCGTCACCACGTCCACCGCGCCGAAGATCGTGCCCGTCGCCACGAACGTCGCCACCAGGACCTGAAGACCGCGCGACCTCAGGGCGGACCCCCCGGAGTGCTGTCCGCGCGGATGCGGCACCGGCTCGGTCGCGCGCTGCGCCGTCAGCCAGAAGACACCGGCCGCGAGGAAACAGCCCGCGAGAAGAGGCCCCGCCTCCGGGAACCAGGCGGTCGACAGACCGATCGAGATGATCGGCCCGAAGATGAAGCACACCTCGTCGATGACGGACTCGAAGGAGTACGCGGTGTGCAGCTGAGGGGTGTCCCTGTAGAGGGCCGCCCAGCGCGCCCGGACCATCGATCCGACGCTCGGCACACAGCCGATCAGGGCGGCGAAGACGAACAGCGTCCAGTCCGGCGCCTCGAACTTCGCGCACAGGAGCAGACCGGCGACGGCGACGAGCGAGACCAGGGCGGCGGGCCGCAGCACACGGCGCTGCCCGTGCCGGTCGACGAGGCGTGAGATCTGCGGGCCGATGGCCGCCGCCGAGAGCGCCACGGTGGCGGACAGGCCACCCGCGAGCCCGTATCGGCCGGTCAGCTGGGAGACCATGGTGACGATCCCGATGCCCATCATCGACAGGGGCATCCGGCCCAGGAACCCGGCGACCGAGAAGCTCTTGGTGCCGGGCAGGGCGAATATGGCGCGGTAGGGGCTGGGCAAGTCGACTCCGGTAAGGCGCGTAGGTGGCCAAGACAGCTTACGGGTCCCGGGGCTTACGGGCATGGCCGTTTTCCGCCCGTCAGTGACGGGTGGCAGGATCAAAGGCATGTCCGATGCGCTCGATCCCACGCCCTTCGACGGCTACGACGCCCTGCTGCTGCTCTCGTTCGGAGGCCCCGAAGGCCCGGACGACGTGGTCCCGTTCCTGGAGAACGTGACGCGTGGCCGGGGAATCCCCAAGGAGCGGCTCAAGGAGGTGGGGCAGCACTACTTCCTGTTCGGCGGGGTCAGCCCCATCAACGAGCAGAACCGCGCCCTGCTGGACGCGCTCCGCAAGGACTTCGCGGACCACGGCCTCGACCTGCCCGTCCACTGGGGCAATCGGAACTGGGCGCCGTACCTGACGGACACCCTCCGCGAGATGGTCGCCGACGGCCACCGGCGCATCCTCGTCCTCGCGACCAGCGCGTACGCGTCGTACTCGGGCTGCCGGCAGTACCGCGAGAATCTCGCGGAGTCCCTCGCCGCCCTGGAAGCGGAGGGGCTGGAAGTGCCGCGCGTCGACAAACTGCGGCACTACTTCAACCACCCCGGCTTCGTGCGCCCCATGATCGACGGTGTCCTGAGATCGCTCGCCGACCTCCCCGACGACGTGCGGGACGGTGCCCACATCGCGTTCACGACGCACTCCATCCCGACCGCGGCCGCCGACGTCTCCGGGCCGGTCGACGACCACGGCGACGGCGGTGCCTACGTGAAGGAGCACCTGGACGTCGCGCGCGTGATCGCCGACGCGGTCCGTGAGGAGACCGGGGTCGACCACCCCTGGCAGCTCGTCTACCAGTCGCGGTCCGGCGCCCCGCACATCCCGTGGCTGGAGCCCGACATCTGCGACCACCTCGAAGAGCGGCACGGCGCCGGTGTGCCGGCCGTCGTGATGGCGCCCATCGGGTTCGTCTCCGACCACATGGAGGTCCTGTACGACCTCGACACCGAGGCCACGGCCAAGGCCGCCGAACTCGGCCTGCCGGTGCGCCGCTCCGCCACGGTCGGCGCGGACCCCCGCTTCGCCGCCGCCGTCCGCGACCTCGTCCTCGAGCGGGCCGCCGCCGAGCGCGGCCGGACCGTCACGCCGTGCGCCCTGGGCGCGCTCGGCGCGAGCCACAACCTCTGCCCGGTGGGCTGCTGCCCCTCCCGTGCCCCCAAGCCCGCGGCCGCGGGCGCCGACAGCCCGTACGCGTAAGGATCTCGACGTGACAGACCTGAAGGCCGAACTCCTCGAGGTCGCCCTGGAGGCCGCCGCCCGCGCAGGGACCTTCCTGCGCGACGGCCGCCCCGCCGACCTCGGCGTCGCCGCCACCAAGACCAGCGCCGTGGACGTCGTCACGGAGATGGACATCGCCTCCGAGAAGCTGATCACCGGCTTCCTCGCCGAGCGCAGGCCGGACGACGGCGTCCTGGGCGAGGAGGGAGCGAGCACCGAGGGCAGCAGCGGGATCACCTGGGTGATCGACCCCATCGACGGAACGGTCAACTACCTGTACGGGCGCCCCGAATGGTCGGTCTCGATCGCCGCTCGCCAGGGCGACGAGACTCTCGTCGGTGTCGTCGCGGCGCCCCTGCGCGGCGAGACCTACCGCGCGGTCCTCGGCCAGGGCGCGTTCGTGAACGACCGCCCTGCACACGCGCGCGTGGCGCCCCCCTTCGAGCAGGCGCTCGTCGGCACGGGATTCGGCTACCTCGCCGCACGCCGGGCCCACCAGGCCGATGTCGTACGGGAGTTGGTGCCTCACGTGCGCGACATCCGGCGCGGTGGTTCGGCCGCCATCGACCTCTGTGACGTCGCTGTCGGACGCCTCGACGCGTACTACGAGCGCGGCCTGAACCCCTGGGACCTGGCGGCCGGAGACCTCATCGCCAGGGAGGCGGGCGCGCTCACCGGCGGCCGCCCGGGTGAGGTGCCTTCCGGCGAGCTGACGATCGCGGCGCCGCCCGGACTCTTCGAGCAGCTCCAGAACCGCCTTGAGGAGCTCGGGGCCTGGCACGACTGACGGACAGCGGCCTCCCGAGCGCGCAGGAAGCCCGGGAACGGCACAAGAACGGCACAAGAAAGGGCCCCGGCGCCTGCCTGGATCGACCAGGCGCCGGGGCCCTTCCGTACTGCGTCAGACGCGCGCGACGCCGAGCTCCACACCGTGTTCGGCGGCGAGCCGATGCAGGTCGTCCAGCTCGTCCTGCTCGATCTCGACGAGGAATTCGTCGCCCGTCTCGCGAGCCCGGCTCAGATCGGACTCGGTCGCCTTGATGCGCTGCAGAAGTCCTGCGGTGAATGCGTCCATGGTTGCGCCCCCTCGTCCTGGGTCGTGGGTCGTGGCACCGGGGTGTGCCCTCGGAAGGGGCGATCACGTCTCACACCGCCCTGCGGAAAGCGGGTCGTGGCACGCCACATACAAAGCGTGATCGCGGGTGTAAAACCGTCCTCCCCGCGCTCACTTACGCAGAAACCTCGACCGGCCAGAAAATCCCGCGTTCCCGGGGCGCCCCATCGCCTTACAGCCGGTTTATGGCCGAAAGGGGCAGGATGGAGCCCACACTCCACGACCCGGACCTGCTCACAGGTGCTCAAAACCTGCCCGCAGGTCACACAGGAAGGACAGCGACGTGCGCGTACTCGTCGTCGAGGACGAGCAGCTGCTCGCCGATGCGGTGGCCACCGGACTGCGCCGGGAGGCCATGGCCGTCGACGTCGTGTACGACGGTGCGGCCGCCCTCGAGCGCATCGGCGTGAACGACTACGACGTGGTCGTCCTCGACCGGGACCTCCCGCTCGTGCACGGCGACGACGTCTGCCGCAAGATCGTCGAACTGGGCATGCCGACCCGCGTTCTGATGCTGACCGCCTCCGGCGACGTCAGCGACCGCGTCGAGGGCTTGGAGATCGGAGCCGACGACTACCTGCCCAAGCCGTTCGCGTTCAGCGAGCTGACGGCCCGCGTGCGGGCGCTCGGACGCCGTACGAGCGTGCCGCTGCCGCCCGTCCTCGAACGCGCGGGCATCAAGCTCGACCCGAACCGCCGCGAGGTCTTCCGCGACGGCAAGGAGATCCAGCTCGCACCCAAGGAGTTCGCCGTCCTCGAGGTGCTGCTGCGCAGCGAGGGTGCCGTCGTCTCGGCCGAGCAGCTCCTGGAGAAGGCGTGGGACGAGAACACGGACCCCTTCACGAACGTTGTTCGGGTCACCGTCATGACCCTGCGCCGCAAGCTCGGAGAGCCCGCCGTCATCGTGACCGTGCCCGGCTCCGGATACCGGATCTGATCCCCTGTGGCCTCGACACCGGCGCCACCGGCCGCGCCTCCGAAACCCACATGGGACCCCAGAAAAGCCGAGCCGCCCTACCCGTGGCTGCGCCCGACCATCCGTATACGCCTCACCCTGCTGTACGGCGGCATGTTCCTGATCGCCGGCATCGTGCTGCTGTCGATCATCTATCTGCTCGCCGCGCAGGCGCTGAACGTCGGCAGTGACCTTCCGTTCACCGTCACGAACGGCTCGGTGAGCAGCGGCACCTGCCGTAACTTCTCGGGCCTCCCCGACCACCCCACGACGGGCCAGCTCAACGCCGCGCTGAACGAGTGCGTCAACGAGATGCGTCAGCACGCACTCGACAACCTCCTCAGCCGCTCGCTCCTCGCCCTGCTCGGCCTCGCCGTGATCGCGTTCGCCTTCGGGTACGCGATGGCGGGCCGCGTCCTGTCCCCGCTGGGCCGCATCACGCGAACCGCGCGCCGGGTGGCCGGCACGGACCTGTCGCGGCGCATCGAGCTGGACGGCCCGGACGACGAGCTGAAGGAGCTCGCCGACACCTTCGACGACATGCTCGACCGCCTGGAGAGAGCCTTCACCGCGCAGCAGCGGTTCGTCGGCAACGCTTCGCACGAGCTGCGCACCCCGCTCGCGATCAACCGCACGCTCCTGGAGGTCCACCTCTCCGATCCCGGGGCGCCGATGGAACTCCAGCAGCTCGGCAAGACGCTGCTGGCGACGAACGAGCGCAGCGAGCAACTCGTCGAGGGCCTGCTCCTGCTCGCCCGCAGCGACAACCAGATCGTGGAGCGCAAACCGGTCGACCTCGCCGAGGTCGCCTCGCAGGCCATCGACCAGGCCCGCTCGGAGGCCGACGCGAAGGGCGTCGAGATCCGCGGCGAGCGCAAGGAGGCCGTCGTCCAGGGCAACGGCGTGCTCCTGGAGCGCATCGCCCTGAACCTCGTCCAGAACGCCGTCCGGTACAACGTCCCGGAGGGCGGCTGGGTCGAGGTCACCACCGAGGCCCAGCACGGCCAGGCGGTCCTCGTGGTGTCCAATACGGGGCCCGTGGTGCCCGCGTACGAGATCGACAACCTCTTCGAGCCGTTCCGGCGACTGCGCACCGAGCGCACAGGGAGCGACAAGGGGGTGGGGCTCGGTCTGTCGATCGCCCGCTCGGTGGCGCGCGCTCATGGGGGCCGTATCATCGCGGAGCCGCGGGAAGGGGGTGGGCTCGTCATGCGGGTCACCCTGCCGATCTGAGGCCTCCGAGACGCGTGTCACCTCCCGATCTGAGCGTTCCGAGATGCGGGTCGGCGACCGATCTGAGATGCTTCCGCCGACGTGCCGGGGGAGTTCGCTTTTAGCGGAATTTTCGGGACCTGGTCCCGCGAAGACCGTGTGTGATCGATCACAAGGGCGAATTTCCGGCCATCTACTCTCCGTGATCGCAAAAGCCCCCGGAAAGCCTGGAAAATCCGGGTTTTCAGGGGCCCTGATCACGGGAAGTACACGGGGTGGCGCCCGTGAAGTGGGACCTTTGGACCGTGTACGGTCCCGATCGCCGTCCAACCCGATCACTCATGAGGGATCCGGTTGGGTGTCGATTGAGTAACAGACCTTGATGTGAGGCAAAATCTCCGCCTCAGGTCGGGCACAAAGTCCGGCCTCCCGCGCGTTGTGCGCTGGAGACACCGCATACACCCAGAGGGGGAGAGCGACACATGGCAACGGATTACGACACCCCACGCAAGACCGACGATGACGTCAACGAGGACAGCATCGAGGAGCTCAAGGCTCGTCGGAACGACAAGTCGACGTCGTCGGTCGACGTCGACGAGTTCGAGGCCGCCGAAGGCCTGGAGCTCCCGGGAGCCGACCTCTCGAACGAGGAGCTGGCCGTCCGGGTCCTGCCCAAGCAGCAGGACGAGTTCACCTGCATGAGCTGCTTCCTGGTGCACCACAGGAGCCAGCTGGCCCGCGAGAAGAACGGCCAGCCGATCTGCCGCGACTGCGACTGAGGCAGGGTCGGCCGTGACTGGCTCGACCCCGCCCTGGAAGCGCCGCTCCCGGAAGGACAGGGAAGCGGACGGTGGCCCGTCCGACGACGGCGTGCGTGACGACGAGCGAGGCTCTTCCCCCACAGGAGCAGCCTCGCTCGAGGACGCGGACGACCAAGAGGTGGCGGGCGACCTCGCGGCGGCGGGATACAGCGACGTGCCCGCCGTCTTCACCGAGGACGACCAAGCGCCGATCGGCGGCCGTGTACAGGTCGCCAGGCGACGTGTGGCCGCCGTCAAGGACGGCGTCCGCAAGAGCGGCACAGCCGCCAAAGCAGGACTCGGCTATCTCGCCGACCGGATCATCGAGAACGCGCCGCGTGTACCGGTGCGCGATCTGGCGACCCTGCGCAGACAGTTCCCCGGCCTGAGCGCCGAACAGCTCGCCGACAAACTCGTCGCGGGCGCCGCCAACGCCACCTCCACCGTGGGTGCGGGGATCGGCGCCGCCGCGATGATGCCCGTACCTCCCGCGATGCCCGCCGAGCTGGCGGCCGAGATCACCGGCGTCGCGGCCATCGAGATGAAGCTCGTCGCCGAGCTGCACGAGGTCTACGGCGTGCGCCCGCCCGGCGCCCTCAAGGACCGCAGCGCCGCCTATCTGGCCTCGTGGACCGAGGAGCGCGGCATCGAGGTGACGAAGCCCTCGACGATCAATGCGGCGCTCGGCGGCCAGATGAAGCGCGAGCTGCGCCAGCAGATCATGAAGCGCATGGTGCGTAACCTGCCGAACCTGATGCCGTTCATGGTCGGCGCCGCGGTCGGGGCGGTCATGAACCGCCGCGACACCAAGAAGCTCGCGGGGCGGATCCGCAAGGACCTGCGCAAGATCCAGGTCCCCTGGGACGCCCTGCCGGAGCTGCCGCCCCTGGAGCGCCCCAGCGACCCGCACCCGCTGATCCCGGGCGACGCACCCGGGCCCAAGGAGCTCGGAAGCTGACCGCCGCTACTTGCCGAGCGCCTTCGCCAGCCCCTTCGGGTCCCGTGTCGACAGATACACGTACGGGGTCGGGTCCTGCGGGTCGATGACGTCCACGCGCAGGGCCGTCGGGACATAGCTGCGCAGCAGCATGAAGGCGCGCGGGTCGGCCTTGTGCGTGCGCCAGGCGCGCGCCCCTTCGGCGTCCAGGATCTCCGCGTCACCCAGCGCCGACAGCGGGATCTTCGCGTCCCCGGCGACCAGCGAGTCCGCCACGACGCGGATGCGCACGGAGCCGTACGAACTCGTCACCACCGCCGCAGCGGCCGTCCCGCCGACCAGCCCCCCGAGCAGCGGCAGCGTGCCGAACGGCAGCATGATCAGGGCGCAGGCGACGCCGAGCAGGAGTGAGACGAGCCACCACGAGCGGGGGGCGGTGAGGCGTTCTTCGAACGGTGCGGTGGAGAGCTCCATGCGGTCAAGCTTGGCACGGTGCGCTTTCTCCCAGGACGCGCGGGTAAGGTCTGCGCCTGTGAGTGGTACTTCTGCAGCTCTGACGCCCCCCGCCGACGCCATAGCGCCCGTGCGGCACCCCGATGCCCCCGCGCCCGGCGAGCTCCTCGGCGCGCACTACGGACACTGTTTCGGATGCGGCGACGAACAGCCCCACGGGCTGCATCTGGCAGCTCGTGCGCAGGACGGCGTCCGCGTCACCGCCGAGTTCACGGTGCGGCCCGCCCACCAGGGCGCCCCCGGTCTCGCACACGGCGGAATTCTGGCCACCGCCCTCGACGAGACGCTCGGCTCGCTGAACTGGCTGCTGCGCGTCATCGCGGTGACCGGCCGGCTCGAGACGGACTTCGTGCGGCCCGTGCCCGTGGACACCGTGCTGTACCTCGACGCCGAGGTCACCGCCGTCGCCGGCCGCAAGATCTACTCGACCGCCACCGGCCGGATCGGCGGCCCCGACGGGCCCGTCGCGGTCCGCGCCGACGCCCTCTTCATCGAGGTGAAGGTCGACCACTTCATCGACAACGGCCGCCCGGAGGAGATCCAGGCGGCCATGAGCGACCCGGACCAGGTCCGGCGCACCCGTGCCTTCGAGGTGAACCCGTGACCCGAGCCCCTCTCGACGTGCTGATCAGGCGCGTCGACCCCGACGTACCGCTGCCCTCGTACGAGCACCCGGGTGACGCGGGCGCGGACCTGCGGACCACCGAGGCGTGCGAGCTCGCGCCGGGCGAGCGGGCCGTACTCCCCACGGGGGTGTCGATCGCGCTGCCCGAGGGGTACGCGGCCTTCGTGCACCCGCGATCCGGACTCGCCGCCCGCTGCGGTGTCGCCCTGGTGAATGCCCCAGGGACGGTGGATGCCGGGTACCGTGGAGAGATCAAGGTGATCGTGGTGAATCTCGACCCGCGCGACAGCGTGCGGTTCGAGCGCTTCGACCGGATTGCCCAACTGGTCGTCCAGCAGGTCGAGAAGGTGCGCTTCCAGGAGGTGGCGGAGCTTCCCGACTCGGCGCGGGCCGCGGGGGGCTTCGGGTCCACCGGTGGTCATGCCGCCGTGGGGCCGGGCCCGAGTGGGCATCAGGGTGGGAATCGATACGCATCGGTCGTATCCGACCGGGAAGGACAGTGACGTGTTCGGACGTCGCAAGAAGAACGGCGCCGCCGATGACGCGGCGGGCGAGGCCGAGCAGGTCGTCGACGGCGTAGCCGGCGACAGCGACGCGGGCGAGGGCGAGCCGCAGCGCGTGCGGCTCGAGCCCGAGCCGCGTCCCGACGGCCCCTGGGACTCCTCCGAGGTCCGCGAGCCCGGCGAGGGCCGCGTGGACCTGGGCGGACTCTTCGTCCCCGGAGTCGAGGGCATGGAGCTGCGGGTCGAGGTCGCGGGCGACGCGATCGTCGCGGCCACCGTGGTCCTCCAGGACAGCGCCGTGCAGCTCCAGGGCTTCGCCGCCCCCAAGAAGGAGGGCATCTGGGGCGAGGTCCGTGAGGAGATCGCCTCGGGCATCACTCAGCAGGGTGGCGTGATCGACGAGGTCGAGGGCCCGCTCGGCTGGGAGCTGCGGGCCCAGGTGCCGGTGCAGCTGCCGGACGGCACGGGCGGCTTCCAGGTCGTCCGGTTCATCGGCGTCGACGGCCCTCGCTGGTTCCTGCGCGGGGTGATCTCCGGGCAGGGAGCGGTGCAGCCGCAGGCCGCCGGGCTCCTCGAGCAGATCTTCCGGGACACCGTCGTGGTCCGCGGTGAGGGCCCGATGGCTCCGCGCGACCCGATCGTCCTGAAGCTGCCGGACGACGCGCAGATGGTCGCCGAGGGCGTGCAGCAGGAGCCGCAGGAAGGCTCCCGGTTCGCCGGTGGCATGGGGCAGCTGGCGCGCGGCCCCGAGATCACCGAGGTGCGCTGAGCCGCACCCTTACGGCCGTCGATGGGCCGCACACTCCACCGGAGTGTGCGGCCCATCGGCGTTGCGCACGGCTCGGCAGTTGAAGGTTGTCCAGACCATTGCGAGGCCTTCGCGCAACCCCCTGATGCGCCGCGCACAGGGGGAGAGCGGCTCGTGGACGTACGGCGGGTGCCTGCGGTGGTGCGGGGGAGCGGGCACCATCGGCTGGTTCTGTGTGCCGCCGGGCTCGCGGTCGTGCCCCGCGACAGGCGGACCGCGCGGGCCGCCGAACTCCTCGACGTGCTGGGCATCGCGCACTGCCGCGACCGGCGCCCGGCCGAGCTGTCCGGGGGCGAGCAGCGGCGCGTCGCCGTCGCGGTGGCCATGGCGAACGCGCCGCGTGTCCTGCTGGCCGGCGAGCCGACCGGCGAGCTCGACACGGCGAGCGGGGAGGACGTGTTCACGGCCCTGCGCCGCGCCAACGAGGAGCTGGGCGGACCGTTCTCGTCGTCACCCACGACCCGCTCGTGTCCGGCCAGGTGCGTCGCACGGTCCGTATCCGCGACGGCCGCACGTCGACGGAGACCTTGCGCGAACGCGGGGGAGAGGGCTAGGAGTTCACGGTTCTGGACCGGGTGGGCAGGCTCCAGCTGCCGCGGGACTGCGTGGAGCGGTACGGGCTGCGCGGCCGGGTTCGGCTCACGGGTGAGGCGGGCCACGTGGGCGTATGGCCGGATCGCGACGACCGCTCCGACGACTGAACTGCGGCTCTTTCTTCACCTCTTGACGGAGGGCTGGTACGTACCTAGGGTCTGCGGCCAACACCCGTGTTCATAAAGGTACTTCACGTTCACATAGAAGAACGGATGGCCCCCCACATGCCGAACACACCGGCCCCCGCCCGCCACCGGCGCAGACGACGCACCGCCCTCCTCGCCACCCTCGCGACAACCACCACCGCACTCGTCGCCACCCTCCTCGCCTGGCCCGGCGCCGACCGCGCCGACGCCGCGCCCGCCACCTTCGCCCACCCGGGCGTCACGGTCTCCAAGAGCCAGCTCGACTTCGCCCGCGACAAGGTCAACGCCGGCGCCCAGCCCTGGAAGGGCGCGTACGACCAGATGCTGGCGAGCAAGTACGCCTCCCTCACACGCACCGCCAAGCCCCGCGCCACCGTCGAGTGCGGCTCCTACTCCAACCCCAACTACGGCTGCACCGACGAGCGTGAGGACGCGATAGCCGCGTACACCGACGCCCTCGCCTGGTACATCACGCGCGACGACCGCTACGCGAAGAAGTCCATCGAGCTGATGGACGCCTGGTCGGCCACCATCAAGGAGCACACCAACAGCAACGCGCCGCTCCAGACCGGCTGGGCCGGCTCCTCCTGGCCCAAGGCCGCCGAGATCATCAAGTACACGTACACCGGCGGCTGGGCGAACGAGGGCCGTTTCCGGACGATGCTGCGCGACGTCTACCTCCCCAAGGTCATCAACGGCTCCAACTCCAACGGCAACTGGGAGCTGTCGATGATGGAGGCCGCCGTCGGCATCTCCGTCTTCCTGGAGGACAGGACGTCGTACGACAAGGCCATGGCCAAGTTCCGTACGCGCACGGCCGCCTACGTCTACCTCGCCTCCGACGGCGACCTGCCGAAGACCGTGCCGAGCCAGAACCTCGACACCAAGGCCAAGATCGTCAGCTACTGGCAGGGGCAGTCCACCTTCGTCACCGGCCTCACCCAGGAGACCTGCCGCGACTTCACGCACACCGGATACGGCATCTCCGCCATCTCCCACATCGCCGAGACCAGCCGCATCCAGGGCCAGGACCTGTACGGCACCGACGTCGGGCAGCGCCTCCAGCAGGCCCTCGGCTTCCAGGCCAAGTACGAGCTGGGCGAGGCGCCGCCGAGCTGGCTGTGCGGCGGGTCCGTCACGCGCGGGCTCGGACCCGTCACCGAGGTCGGCTACAACGCGATGCACACCCGCCTCGGCAACGCCATGACGAACACCCAGAAGCTCACCGAGCAGAACCGCCCGGCGGGCTCCAACAACCTGTTCGTCGCCTGGGAGACCCTGACCCACGCCGAGAACCCCAACTGATCCGGGTCATTGCCCGGCCGGGCGCCGCGTGACCATACTGGCGCCCGGCCGGGGAACGTACGGGGGAGCGCACATGAGTGAGAGCACGGAAGCAGGGACCGCCGTCCTCGACCAGGACGGCGGCGGCCCCATGGTCGTCATCGAGGACCTGCACCGCTCCTACGGCACCGGGGCCGCGGCCGTGCACGCGCTGCGCGGCGTCTCCTTCCAGGTGCCGCGCGGCGAACTCGTCGCCCTCAAGGGCCGCTCGGGATCCGGCAAGACGACGCTCCTCAACCTCGTCGGAGGGCTCGACGAACCCGACGGCGGGCGCATCACCGTCGACGGACAGGACCTCTCCGGACTCGGCGAGAACGGGCTCCTGGAACTGCGCAGGGACCGCATCGGCTTCATCTTCCAGTCCTTCGGCCTGATCCCGATCCTGTCCGCCGCCGAGAACGTCGGGGTCCCGATGCGGCTGCGCAAGGCCGACCCCCGCGAACGCGAGGAGCGCGTGGAGCTGCTCCTCGCCCTCGTCGGCCTCGCCGACCACGCCAAGCAGCGCCCCGGCGAACTGTCCGGCGGCCAGCAGCAGCGCGTCGCCATCGCCCGCGCGCTCGCGAACCGGCCCGCCCTCCTCATCGCCGACGAACCCACGGGCCAGCTCGACGCCGAGACCGGCCTCGCCGTCATGGAGCTGCTGCGCGCCGTCGTCCGCAGCGAACACGTCACCGCGCTCGTCGCCACCCACGACGCGGCGCTGCTCGACCTCGCCGACCGGGTCCTCGAACTGCGCGACGGCGAGATCACGGAGATCACCGCGTCAGGGGAGACGCCGGGGCAGCGCTGACCGAAACGCCGCCGGTGCGGCGCGGCCCGCATCAGAGTTGCGTCAAAGACGCACGTCCGCGGCCCCCTCGCCCCATTTGCCGTAATTGGTGGCCGTAGGGTCGACGCTGCGTACAACGCGTGGAGCGGGAAGACAATGGGGCCATGGGACGCGGCAAGCTACGGATCTACCTCGGTGCGGCACCGGGCGTCGGCAAGACCTACGCGATGCTCTCCGAGGGCCACCGCCGAATCGAGCGGGGCACGGACTGCGCCGTCGGCTTCGTCGAGCACCACGGCAGGCCCCGTACGGAGGTGATGCTCCACGGCCTCGAACAGATCGCCCGCAAGGAGCTGACCTACCGCGGCGCCGTCTTCACCGAGATGGACGTCGACGCCGTACTCGCCCGCCGCCCCGACGTCGCCCTGGTGGACGAACTCGCCCACACGAACGTGCCCGGCTCGCGCAACGCCAAGCGCTGGCAGGACGTCGAGGAGCTCCTCGCCGCCGGTATCGACGTCGTCTCCACCGTCAACATCCAGCACCTGGAGTCACTCGGCGACGTCGTCGAGTCGATCACCGGCGTGCGTCAGCGCGAGACCGTCCCCGACGAGGTGGTGCGCCGCGCCGACCAGATCGAGCTGGTCGACATGTCGCCGCAAGCGCTGCGCCGCCGCATGGCCCACGGCAACATCTACAAGCCGGACCGCATCGACGCCTCCCTCTCCAACTACTTCCGCCCCGGCAACCTCACCGCCCTGCGCGAACTGGCCCTCCTGTGGGTGGCCGACCGCGTCGACGAATACCTCCAGCAGTACCGCGGCGAACACAACATCCGCTCCACCTGGCAGGCCCGCGAGCGCATCGTCGTCGGCCTGACCGGCGGACCCGAGGGCCGCACCCTCGTCAGGCGCGCGGCGCGGATGGCAGCCAAGGGCTCGGGCAGCGAGATCCTCGCCGTCTACATCGCCCGCAGTGACGGCCTCACCGCCGCATCCCCCAAGGAGCTCGCGCTCCAGCGCACCCTCGTCGAGGATCTGGGCGGTACCTTCCACCACGTCATAGGGGACGACATACCGGCCGCGCTCCTCGAGTTCGCACGCGGCGTCAACGCGACCCAGATCGTGCTGGGCTCCTCGCGCCGCAAGACGTGGCAGTACATCTTCGGACCCGGCGTCGGCATGACCGTCGCCCGCGAGTCGGGCCCCGACCTCGACGTGCACATCGTCACGCACGAGGAAGTGGCCAAGGGGCGCGGCCTCCCCGTCGCACGTGGCGCGCGCCTCGGCCGCTCCCGCATCATCTGGGGCTGGCTCGTCGGCGTCGGCGGGCCCGCCCTGCTGTCCCTCGCACTCACCCATGTCGCCACCGATCTCGGCCTCGCGAACGACATGCTCCTCTTCCTGTCCGTGACTGTGGCGGCCGCCCTCGTCGGCGGTCTCCTGCCGGCGCTGGCCTCGGCCGCCGTCGGCTCGCTCCTCCTGAACTACTACTTCACGCCGCCGCTGCACCTGTTCACCGTCGCCGACCCCAAGAACATCGTCGCCATCGTGATCTTCGTCGGGGTCGCGGTGTCGGTCGCCTCCGTCGTCGACCTCGCGGCCCGGCGCACCCACCAGGCCGCAAGACTGCGGGCCGAGTCCGAGATCCTCTCCTTCCTCGCCGGCAGCGTCCTGCGCGGCGAGAACAGCCTCGACGCGCTGCTCGACCGGGTCCGCGAGACCTTCGCCATGGACTCCGTCGCCCTCCTCGAACGCGCGAGCGACGTCGAGCCGTGGACCTGCGCCGCCAGCGTCGGCCCGCACCCCCTGGAACGCCCCGAGGACGCCGACGTCGACATGCCGGTCGGCGACCACATGGCGCTCGCCCTGTCCGGCCGGGTGCTGCCCGCCGAGGACCGCCGCGTCCTCGCGGCCTTCGCGGCCCAGGCCGCCGTCGTCCTCGACCGCCAGCGCCTCCAGTCCGAGGCGGACCAGGCCCGTACCCTCGCCGAGGGCAACCGCATCCGCACCGCCCTGCTCGCCGCCGTCAGCCACGACCTGCGGACCCCGCTCGCCGGGATCAAGGCCTCCGTCTCCTCCCTGCGCTCCGACGACGTGGCCTGGTCCGAGGAGGACCAGGCGGAACTCCTCGCCGGCATCGAGGAGGGCGCCGACCGCCTCGACCACCTCGTCGGCAACCTCCTCGACATGTCCCGCCTCCAGACCGGCACCGTCACCCCGCTGATGCGCGAGATCGATCTCGATGAGGTGGTCCCGATGGCGCTGGTGGGCGTCCCCGACGGCAGCGTCGACCTCGACATTCCGGAGAGCCTGCCCATGGTCACCGTGGACAAGGGACTCCTGGAGCGCGCCGTCGCCAATATCGTCGAGAACGCGGTCAAGTACAGCCCCGAGGACGAGACGGTCCTCGTCGCGGCCAGCACGCTCGGCGACCGCGTCGAGGTACGTGTCGTGGACCGCGGTCCCGGCGTCCCCGACACCGCGAAGGACCGCATCTTCGCCCCGTTCCAGCGCTACGGTGACGCACCGCGCGGCGCCGGAGTGGGCCTCGGCCTCGCCGTCGCGCGCGGCTTCGTCGAGGCGATGAACGGCACGCTCACGGCGGAGGACACCCCCGGCGGGGGCCTGACCATGGTCCTCACGCTCACCGCCGCGACCGGCCACCCGCCGGCCGCCCCCACCAGCTCAGCCATTGCTCAGAGAGGCAGGTACGCATGACCCGGGTGCTCGTGGTCGACGACGAGCCGCAGATCGTGCGCGCCCTCGTCATCAACCTGAAGGCGCGCAAGTACGAGGTGGAGGCCGCGCCCGACGGCGCGGGCGCGCTCCAGCTCGCCGCCGCGTTCCACCCCGACGTGGTCGTGCTCGACCTGGGCCTGCCCGACATGGACGGCGTCGAGGTGATCAGGGGCCTGCGCGGCTGGACCCGCGTACCGATCCTGGTGCTGTCCGCGCGGCACTCCTCCGACGAGAAGGTCGAGGCGCTCGACGCGGGCGCCGACGACTACGTCACCAAGCCGTTCGGCATGGACGAGCTCCTGGCCCGCCTGCGCGCCGCGGTCCGGCGGGCCGAGCCCACGGGCGGAGGCGAGGACGAGGGCATCGTCGAGACCGACGACTTCACCGTCGACCTGGCCGCGAAGAAGGTCAACCGCGACGGCCGCGACGTGCGCCTGACCCCCACCGAGTGGCACCTCCTGGAGGTCCTGGTCCGCAACACGGGCCGTCTGGTCAGCCAGAAGCAGCTCCTCCAGGAGGTCTGGGGCCCCTCCTACGGCACCGAGACGAACTACCTGCGCGTCTACATGGCCCAGCTCCGCCGCAAACTGGAGTCGGACCCCTCACACCCGCGCCACTTCATCACGGAGCCCGGCATGGGGTATCGCTTCGAGCGCTGACCCGCTCATCCGTTGTCCCCGCCCCCCGGTACGCTTGATTTATGAGTGCTGTCCCTCGTTCCGATACGCCGTCCGAGAAGCCGGCAGGCCGCTTCCGGCGCATGCTCGACCGGCTGTCCTCCTCCCAGGAGGACCTGGAGTCGGAAGAGCTGCGCGAGGACTCGCAGACCACGGGTTGTACCCGCATCGGGGACTGCCAGGACCGGCAGATAGTCACGGTTACTGGTACCTTGCGCACGGTCACCCTCCGACCACGCGCCGGAGTCCCGGCCCTGGAGGCGGAGCTGTTCGACGGCTCCGCGGCTCTGGACGTCGTATGGCTCGGCCGCCGGTCCATCGTCGGCATCGAGCCCGGCCGCAAGCTGATCGCTTCCGGACGCGTTTCGATGAGCCGGGGCCGTAGGGTGCTCTTCAACCCGAAGTACGAACTCAGACCGCTCGGACGGGAGTAGCCGGTGACGTCCCTCGACAAGCCGACCGCGGATCAGGAATCCGACTCGAAGGCGGTGACCGAGGCCGCCCTCTTCGAGGCCTTCGGCGGCGTGCGGGGCTTGGTGGAGACCGTCGTTCCCGGTCTCCTCTTCGTGACCATCTTCACGATCAACAAGGACCTGCACATGTCGGCCATCGCGGCCCTCGCGGTGTCCCTGGTCCTGGTCGTGGTCCGCCTGGTCATGAAGGACACCGTCAAGCACGCCTTCAGCGGCGTCTTCGGCGTGGGCTTCGGCGTCCTCTTCGCGATGATGACGGGCAATGCCAAGGACTTCTACCTGCCCGGCATGCTCTACACGCTGGGCCTGGCCGTCGCCTACATCGTCACCACGCTGTGCGGGGTGCCGCTGATCGGCCTGATCCTGGGACCGGTCTTCAAGGAGAACCTCTCCTGGCGCACGCGCAACCCCGGCCGCAAGAAGGCCTACGCGAAGGCCAGCTGGGCCTGGGGCCTGATCCTGCTCGCCAAGTGCGCGATCCTCTTCCCGATGTACTGGTGGGCCGACACCACGAAGTTCGGCTGGGTCCTGATCGCCCTGAAGATCCCGCCGTTCCTGCTCGCCGTCTGGCTGACCTGGGTCTTCCTGTCGAAGGCGCCCGCGCCCATCGACGTGTTCGCGGAGATGGAGGCGGAGGAGAAGGCCGAGAAGGAAGCGAAGGCCGCCCGCAAGGAGTCGGGGGCTGCGCGTCATCGCCGCGAGGTCTGAGCGTCGTCGGGAGGCGTGACGTGACCGCCGCCGGCTGAGACGTTACGAAGATGGGGCCCCGGAGTGCGAACTCCGGGGCCCCATCTTCGTACCTGCGGAAGAACCGTCAGCCCGCGACGTCCTCGCGGCGGACCGACAGCAGGTCCTCGAGCTGTTCCTCGCGGGCCTGGGCGGCCACGAACAGCAGCTCGTCGCCCGCCTCCAGGGAGTCCTCCTGGGACGGGGCCAGGACGCGGGTCCCGCGGATGATCGTCACCAGGGACGTGTCCTCGGGCCACTGGACGTCGCCCACGCGCGTGCCGGCCAGCGCCGACTCGGGCGGCAGCGTCAGCTCCACCAGGTTCGCGTCGCCGTGGCTGAAGCGCAGCAGGCGGACCAGGTCGCCCACGCTCACCGCCTCCTCGACGAGCGCGGACATCAGGCGCGGCGTGGAGACCGCGACGTCGACGCCCCACGACTCGTTGAAGAGCCACTCGTTCTTCGGGTTGTTCACGCGGGCGACGACCCGCGGGACCCCGTACTCGGTCTTCGCGAGCAGCGAGACGACAAGGTTGACCTTGTCGTCGCCGGTGGCCGCGATGACCACGTTGCAGCGCTGGAGCGCCGCCTCGTCCAGGGACGTGATCTCACAGGCGTCGGCGAGCAGCCACTCCGCCTGCGGGACGCGCTCGACCGAGATGGCGGTCGGCGCCTTGTCGATGAGAAGGACCTCGTGCCCGTTCTCCAGGAGCTCACCGGCGATGGACCGGCCCACCGCGCCCGCTCCGGCAATGGCGACCCTCATCAGTGACCGCCCTCCTCTTCAGGACCCTCGGCGAACGCCGCTTCGACCTTCTCGACGTCGTCGGTGCGCATCATCACGTGCACCAGGTCGCCCTCCTGCAGGACCGTCTGCGACGTGGGCAGGATCGCCTCGCCGAGCCGGGTGACGAATGCGACCCGGACGCCGGTCTCCTCCTGGAGCCGGCTGATCTTGTGGCCCACCCATGCCACCGAGGCGTGCACCTCGGCGAGCTGGACGCCCCCGGTGGGGTCGCGCCACAGCGGCTCGGCGCCGGACGGAAGCAGCCTGCGCAGCATCTGGTCCGCGGTCCACCGCACGGTCGCGACGGTCGGGATGCCCAGGCGCTGGTAGACCTCGGCGCGACGCGGGTCGTAGATACGGGCCGCGACGTTCTCGATGCCGAACATCTCGCGGGCCACGCGGGCGGCGATGATGTTCGAGTTGTCACCGCTGGAGACGGCCGCGAACGCGCCGGCCTCCTCGATCCCCGCCTCGCGCAGGGTGTCCTGGTCGAAGCCGACCCCGGTGACGCGGCGGCCGCCGAAGCCGGAACCCAGGCGGCGGAAGGCCGTGGGGTCCTGGTCGATGACCGCTACTGTGTGCCCCTGTTGTTCAAGGTTCTGGGCCAGGGCTGAACCCACCCGGCCGCACCCCATGATGACGATGTGCACCGGCCGCTACCCCGCACTCCCGGTCGCCCCGATGACCTGCGAAAACATCTCGCTCACTCTTCTCTCTCAGTCTGCCGGGCAACTAGAGGCAATCGCGTGCCGCGTTGCCAGGAGACGAGCTTAAGCCGCATGGCCTCCGTTGCCAGCATCCGCGTAGCCGGAAGCTTGATCAGCCTCGCCGCGTGCTGCCCCTGCCCGCGATCTCGGCCGCGTCCCGCCTGAACGCCCACTTCATCTCCGGTTCCATCGCGAAGCGGGAGCGGGAGAGGCGTTGCACGGGAGGGGTGCACAGGCTGGTGATGAGAGCGGCGGCGGCCGGCCTGACGGTGATCTCGCCGAGCGGGGTGTGCAGCCACCGAAGGTCGTACCAGTCCCAGAAGCGGGAGCCCTTGGCGACGACCCCGTGCAGCAGGCAGCCGTACAGGGTGCCTGCGCCGAGTGCCGTGAACCACGTCTTGCGGCGCGGGACCCAGGCGAAGAAGCACGCGTCGCGCGCCTTGGCGGGCTGCTTGTCCGGCTTCCCCGCGACCACCTGCTGCCTGTCCGGCCTCTCGGCGGCTGCGCGCTGCTCGTCCGGCTTGTCCGCGGCCCGCCCGCGCGTCGTCGGCGGCTTCGCCTGCGGGGCCGCAGCGGGCTCGGACGCGGGTTCCGGCAACGTGCGGCATGGTCACCCTGAGGTGTGCCCGGCCGTCGCGCGGGGAGGTGGCTGCGGGGCATCTCCAGCACCGTAGCCACCTCTCCTCTCCCGCGTGAACCCGGACCACAGCGGCGTTACGGGCGTCACAGTGCCCACCTAGACTGGGGTCCTCCTTGGCCCGGTGAGCCGAAGCGGATGTGGAAGAGGACGACGACGGTGGTGACGCGCGTACGCGACTTCGATGACCGGCCCGCCTTCGACGACCCGCCCGCCGAGGTCATCGCGGAGGCGGCCGGCGCGTTCGGGCTTCTCGCCTCCTCGGCCCGGCTGCACATCGTGTGGGCCCTCGCGCAGGGTGAGAGCGATGTCACAGGCCTCGCCGACCGCGTCGGCGGCGCGCTGCCCGCCGTGAGCCAGCACCTGACCAAACTGAAGCTCGCCGGGCTCGTCCGGTCCCGGCGCGAAGGGCGCCGCCAGGTCTACTTCGTGGACGACCCGGACATCGTCGCCGTGGTGCGGCTGCTGGTCGGCCGGCTCGCCGAGCGCGCCGACCCGAACCCGGCCCGCCGCCTCCGCGGGGCCGGGGCGTAGAGAACGAAAGGGCCTGGAGGAGGCGGGGGATGGCGGAGCGAGGCGGGCAGGCCAGGCGCGGGCCCTGGCTCTGGGGTGTAGTGCTGCTCGTCGTCCTGGTGGCCTGGGCGTGCGGGCGGTCGGGGGATACGGGCGCAGACGGGGCCGGTGGGGCCACGGGGGCTACGGGGAAGCCCGATGTGTCCGCCCACCCCTCGCGAACGCCCACGACCCCCACGCCGAAGCCCAGCCCCAGCAGCTCCACCACCCCCTCGGGCAAGTACGACCCGGCGGCCTACGCCCCGCAGGTCCGCGCCCGCGCCGCCGAGGCCGGCGTCAGCCCGCGGCTCCTCATGGCGATCCTCTACAACGAGTCGTACAAACCCCACGACCCCGCCCTGGAACGCGCCTGGCAGCGTTACAAGCCGGGCGCCGCCTTCGGGATCGCCAACATGCACCGCGCCGCGTTCGACGAGACCAAGCGGGGCCGGGCCTTCGCGGGGCGCCGGTGGGAGGAACTGCCCGACGACCGGGACTTGGCCGTGCGCGCGGCCGCCTGGTACCTCCACGACCTGGCGCGGCAACTGCCCGCGCACCCCTCGGGCCCGTACGACAAGGACGAGTTGCTCGGGCTCGGATACAACACGGGCGCGGGGAACATGCAGGCCTTCGCCCGCGGTGCGACGCCCGGCAGCCAGGCCGCCGATTATCTGGCCCGACTGCGTTCGAACTGGGACAAGGCAGGGCAAGCCGTCGCCCGCGCAGGCGGCAACTGAGAATGTAACGCCTCGCCAGGACCGCCCGGCGCGAGGCCCGATGTGAGGTTCCGGTGCACTTGGGGGGTGGTGGGTGGGCGGCCCCCCGTTCGAACGCTTACGATCCTCTGCGTGTCCAAACTGACCGACGTGCCCAAACGGATCTTGATCGGGCGCGCTCTGCGCAGCGACCGGCTCGGAGAAACGCTCCTGCCGAAGCGCATCGCCCTCCCCGTTTTCGCCTCCGACCCGCTGTCCTCCGTGGCCTATGCGCCGGGAGAGGTGCTGCTGGTCCTCTCCATCGCGGGCGTGTCGGCGTACCACTTCAGCCCCTGGATCGCCGTCGCGGTCGTGGTGCTGATGTTCACCGTGGTCGCCTCCTACCGCCAGAACGTCCACGCGTACCCGAGCGGCGGCGGCGACTACGAGGTCGCGACCACGAACCTCGGCCCCAAGGCCGGCCTCACCGTCGCGAGCGCCCTCCTCGTCGACTACGTCCTCACCGTCGCCGTGTCGATCGCCTCCGGCATCGAGAACCTCGGCTCGGCGATCCCGTTCGTCGTCGAGCACAAGGTCCTGTGCGCCGTCCTGGTCATCGTCCTGCTCACGCTGATGAACCTGCGCGGCGTGAAGGAGTCCGGGAAGCTCTTCGCCATCCCGACCTACGTCTTCGTGGCAGGCGTCTTCATCATGATCGCGTGGGGCGCGTTCCGCGGGCTCGTCCTCGACGACACCATGAAGGCGCCCACCGCCGACTTCCACATCAAGGCCGAACACCAGGGTCTCGCGGGCTTCGCCCTCGTCTTCCTCCTGCTGCGCGCGTTCTCCTCGGGCTGTGCCGCGCTCACCGGTGTCGAGGCGATCAGCAACGGCGTACCGGCGTTCCGCAAGCCGAAGTCGAAGAACGCGGCGACCACGCTCGCGGCGATGGGCCTGCTGGCCGTCACCATGTTCTGCGGCATCATCGCCCTGGCCATGTCGACCAACGTCCGCATGGCCGAGAACCCGGCGACCGACCTGATCCACAACGGCGTCGCGGTCGGCGGGAGCTACGTCCAGAACCCGGTGATCTCCCAGGTCGCCGAGGCCGTCTTCGGCAAGGGCAGCTTCCTCTTCATCATCCTCGCCGCGGCCACCGCGCTGGTCCTCTTCCTCGCGGCCAACACCGCGTACAACGGCTTCCCGCTCCTCGGCTCGATCCTCGCCCAGGACCGCTACCTGCCGCGCCAGCTGCACACCCGTGGCGACCGCCTCGCGTTCTCGAACGGCATCGTGCTCCTCGCCGGCGCCGCGGCGCTCCTCGTCGTCATCTACGGGGCCGACTCGACGCGCCTGATCCAGCTGTACATCGTCGGCGTGTTCGTCTCGTTCACGCTGAGCCAGACCGGCATGGTCCGGCACTGGAACCGCCATCTGCGCACCGAGAAGGACCAGGCCAAGCGCCGCCACATGGTCCGCTCGCGCGCCATCAACACCTTCGGCGCGTTCTTCACCGGCCTCGTGCTCGTCGTGGTCCTCGTCACGAAGTTCACGCACGGCGCCTGGGTCGCCCTCCTCGGCATGTGCATCTTCTACGCGACGATGACCGCGATCCGTAAGCACTACGACCGCGTGGCCGAGGAGATCCAGGCCCCCGAGACGCCCGGTGACGACACCGTGCGGCCCTCCCGGGTGCACTCCATCGTCCTGGTCTCCAAGATCCACCGGCCGACGCTGCGCGCCCTCTCGTACGCGAAGCTGATGCGCTCGGACACCCTCGAAGCGCTCAGCGTGAACGTCGACCCGGCGGAGACAAAGGCCCTGCGCGAGGAGTGGGAGCGGCGCAGCATCGACGTACCGCTCAAGGTCCTCGACTCGCCCTACCGCGAGATCACGCGCCCGATCATCGAGTACGTGAAGAGCCTGCGCCGCGACTCCCCGCGCGACGCGGTCAGCGTGATCATCCCCGAGTACGTGGTCGGCCACTGGTACGAGCACCTGCTCCACAACCAGTCCGCTCTGCGCCTCAAGGGCCGGCTCCTGTTCACCCCCGGCATCATGGTCACCTCGGTGCCCTACCAGCTGGAGTCCTCCGAGGCCGCCAAGAAGCGGGCCCGCAGGCGCTCCGAGTGGAACGCTCCGGGTGCGGTGCGCCGCGGCCCGGTCGAGAAGCGCCCGAAGGAGCCCTCGAACAAGGGCTGACCCCCTCGGCTGTCGTGTGGCGAGCGGCCGGACCACACCCACGTAGACTGGTGGGCTGTTGTCCGGCCGTTCGCCGTGTCCCTTGCTTTCTTACGTTGTGGAGTCCCCCGCCATGCAGGCAGAACCGAAGAAGTCGCTGGTCGGGGAGGAGTATGAGGTCGAGGTCGGCCCCGTCGCCCATGGTGGCCACTGCGTCGCCCGCACGGACGAGGGGCAGGTCCTGTTCGTCCGGCACGCGCTGCCCGGCGAGAAGGTCGTGGCCCGCGTCACGGACGGCGAGGAGGGCGCCCGCTTCCTGCGCGCCGACGCGGTCACCGTCATCGAGGCGTCCAAGGACCGCGTCGAGGCGCCCTGCCCGTACGCCGGTCCCGGCCGCTGCGGTGGCTGCGACTGGCAGCACGCCAAGCCGGGCGCGCAGCGCCGCCTCAAGGGCGAGGTCATCGCCGAGCAGCTCCAGCGCCTCGCGGGCCTCACGCCCGAGGAGGCCGGCTGGGACGGCACGGTCATGCCGGCCGAGGGCGACAAGCTCCCGGCGGGCGAGGTCCCGCAGTGGCGTACGCGCGTGCAGTACGCGGTCGACCCCGACACCGGGAAGGCGGGCCTGCGCCGCCACCGCTCGCACGAGGTCGAGCCGGTCGAGCACTGCATGATCGCGGCGCCGGGCGTCTCCGAACTTGGCATCGAGAAGCGCGACTGGACGGGCATGGAGTCCATCGAGGCGATCGCGGCGACGGGCTCCCAGGACCGCCAGGTCATCCTGACCCCGCGCCCCGGCGCGCGCCTGCCCCTGGTCGAACTCGACAAGCCGGTCTCCGTGCTGCGCGTCGACGAGAAGGACGGCGGCATCCACCGGGTCCACGGCCGCGGGTTCGTCCGCGAGCGCGCCGACGGCCGCACGCACCGCGTGGGCAGCGGCGGCTTCTGGCAGGTGCATCCGCAGGCGGCGGACACGCTGGTCAAGGCCGTCATGCAGGGCCTGCTGCCCCGCAAGGGCGAGATGGCGCTCGACCTGTACTGCGGCGTCGGCCTCTTCGCCGGCGCGATCGCGGACCGCATCGGCGACCAGGGCGCGGTGCTCGGCATCGAGTCCGGCAAGCGCGCGGTCGAGGACGCCCGCCACAACCTGGCCGCGTTCGAGCGCGTCCGCATCGAACAGGGCAAGGTCGAATCGGTCCTCCCGCGCACGGGCATCACCGAGGTCGACCTGATCGTCCTGGACCCGCCGCGCGCGGGCGCGGGCAAGAAGACGGTGGAGCACCTGGCGTCGCTCGGCGCCCGCCGCATCGCCTACGTGGCCTGCGACCCGGCAGCCCTGGCCCGCGACCTGGCGTACTTCCGCGACAGCGGCTACAAGGTCCGCATGCTGCGCGCGTTCGACCTGTTCCCGATGACGCATCACGTGGAGTGCGTGGCGATTCTTGAGCCGGTGAAGAAGGACGCCTGACCTGAGGTTTCGCGAGTGGGCGGCGGCCCCGCGAATCGAACTGTCGCGGGGCCGTCGGCTTGCTCGTTCAGGCGCTCAGTTGTCCGCCCTTGACCGCTGAGACGAAGGAGGGCCAGCCGGCGGAGGTGGGAGACGCCGTCCACGACACCGTGCGGGACCGGTTCGGGCGGGTCATGGGCCATGAGGGGCCGTATCTCCAGATCCGTCCGCTGGCCGGTGGCCGCGAATGGGACGCCGAGACCTGCGACCTCCGGCTCCTGACCCAGGACGAGTTGCTGCGCGCGCTGGTGGCCGAGGCGAACGCCCGCAGCAGGCAGGGCACATGACGGCGCGGTGATCCGCCCGCGCGCGGAAACCGGGGGCATGCCCCTACCCGCACGAGTCTTCTTCGTGCTGCCTGGGGGCATTTCCTTGCTGTCGGCGGCTCGGGTGCGAGAGCGATTCCCGCCGCCCTTCTCGAGAGTGCGGTGACCGTTGGTGTGCGGGTGCCGGCACGCCTTGCATTCCCCGTCGAGAAGTCCGCCCCCGCGCGCGCGGCCGGAAAGGCTGGGATCCTGAGGGGGAGCGGGCCCATGGCTCGGCCCCTGACAGGCAGCGGTGGTGAGCGCTGTGGCGGAGATCCACGAGGATGCTGCTGGACCGGGTGTTCCGGGTGTTCCGGGTGTTTCCGGAGTGGATCCTCTGGGGGACTCGTTTCTCCGCACGCGCATCGCCCTGCCGACGCGACCCGCCGCCTACCTGCGGCGGCAGCGGCTCGACCGGCACCTCGACGAGGCCCTTCGGACGCGGCTGACCCTGATCAACGGAGCGGCGGGCGCGGGCAAGACCCTGCTGGCCGCCGACTGGGCCGCCGGCCTGCCACAGCCGGTCGCCTGGCTCACCGCTGAGGACGAGGACCGGCAGCCCGGTGTGTTCTGGGCGTACGTGCTGGAGGCTCTGCGCGCGTGCGGTGCGCCGGTCTCCGGCGCGGTCGGGGTCCCGACGGAGGCGGTCCGCGTGGACCGCAAGCTGCTGGCGGCGCTCGCCGCCGATCTGGACGCACGTGACCAGCCGGTGACGGTCGTGATCGACGAGTTCGACCGCGTGACCACCCCCGAGGTCGCGGAGCAGCTGGAATTCGTCCTGCACCACGCCGGGCAGGGCATGCGCCTGGTTCTCGTCACCCGCACCGAACCCCTGCTGCCGTTGCACCGTTACCGGGCGGCCGGCGAGCTGACGGAGCTGCGCGGCGCCGAGCTGGCCTTCACCCCCGAGGAGGCCGTCTCGCTGCTGGAACTGCACGGTCTGCGCCTGCCGGTCGACGCCGCGCGCGGCCTGGTGGACCGCACCCGGGGCTGGGCCGCCGGACTGTGCCTGTGCGCCCTGGCCGCGCGGGAGAGCGCGGCCCCGGAGCTCTATCTGAAGGAGTTCGAGGCGGACCGGAGCGCGGTCGCGGACTTCCTGCTGGCCGAGGTGCTCAAGCGGCAGCCGGAGGAGACACAGGATCTCCTGCTGCGCGTCAGCGTCCTGCAGCGTTTCAGTCCTGATCTGGCGAACGCGCTGACCGGGCGGACCGACGCCGAGCCCCTGCTCGTCGAGCTGCACCGCGCGAACGCGTTCGTCGAGGACCTCGGGCACTCGTGGTACCGGCTCCACCCGCTGTTCGGGGAGATACTCCGGGCCCACCTGCGGGTCCGCCTGCCGGGGCTGGAGCCCGAGCTCCACCGACGTGCCGCGCTGTGGCTGCGCCGTTCCGGATCCCTGCCGGAGACACTCGCTCACGGTGCCGCGTCGGGCGACTGGGGTTTCACCGCCGGCGCCCTCGTCGACGACCTGGCGATCGGACAGCTCTTCACCGGTCTGCGCTCGGCCGACCTCGACCAGTTGTTCTCCGGGATGGACCCCGAGGCCACCGGCCCCGCGACGGAGCTCGTCCGGGCGGCCCGTGACCTGTCCCGGTGCGACGTCGAGCGCGGTCTGTCCCATCTGCGCCGCGCCGAGGAGCGGCTTGCCGCCGACCCGCACGACCGGGCGGCAGCGCAGCTGAGCTGTGCGCTGCTGGAGACGCTGGCCGCCCGGCTGACCGGTTCTCCCGAGCAGGCCGAGGCGGCCGCTCAGGCGGCCGCCGGGCTCCGGCGGGAGGTTCCGGAGCACCTCCTGGACAGACATCCCGAACTCCATGCGCTCCTCATGACCCATCTCGGCTCCACCCGCCTGTGGGCCGGGCGCTTCGAGGACGCGCGTGCCGCCCTGACCACAGTGGCGGGCACCCATGGCGGACCGTCCACCGTGCTGCCCCGTGAGGAGTCGCTGGGGCACCTGGCACTGATCGACTACCTGAACGGCTGGATCGACAGGGCGGAGCGCAAGGCTCTCGCGGGTGCCTCCGAGGCGGAGAGGTTCCGTGTGGCCGAGCCGGGCGTCTCGGGTGCCGGCACGGGCATCGGGTTGCTGGTGCTGGCCGCCGTGGCCGTGGACCGCGACGAGTTGAGCCAGGCGCAGACCCTTCTCGACGAGACGGCCCAACTCCGCTCTGCGACGCACGATCCGGTGATCGCCGCGGTCCGGGCCATCACCAAGGCGCGTCTCCTGCTGGTCCAGGGCCACGCCCGCGCCGCCGTCGAGGCGGCGGACCCAGGCATCCGCGTCTGTGCGGCCTCGCCCTGGGCGGCGGGCCAGGAGGCGCTGTTCGCCTCGGCCGCGCACATGGCCGAAGGACGGCCTCGGATGGCCGCCGAGGTGCTCCAGGACGTCCCCGGCGACCAGCCGGCCTGCGCTGTGGAAGCCGCGCGGATACTGCTCGCCGCAGGTCGCCCGGAAGAGGCCGTCGGTCTGCTCGACAGCATCGACACCGGGGGCCGGACCGGGCCGGCGGTGACCGTTCGGGCAGCGCTGGTCAGGGCTCAGGCCGCGCAGGGGGCGGGAGACGACGCCACAGCACGCAGGCTCGTCGCGCAGGCACTCCTCGGCGCACGGCGCGAGCGGCTTCGCAGACCCTTCCTCGATGCGCGGCCGTGGATCCGGCCTCTGCTGTCCACCGCGCCGCTCCAGGAGCTGGCCGCGGACTGGCTGACGCCCGCTCCGTCGCGTCCTGGTGAACCGGCCACGGTCGACGCGCGGCCCGCTGCGCTCGTCGCGGAGGAGCTGAGCGGACGCGAGCGGGATGTGCTGGAGCGGCTGGCCCGGATGATGTCGACCGAGGAGATCGCCGCCGACCTCTACGTGTCGGTGAACACGGTGAAGACCCACCTCAAGAGCATCTACCGGAAGCTGGCGGTGAACCGGCGCAACGAAGCGGTGCGCCGCGCGCGCGAACTCGGACTGGTGTGAACGGGCCCCGTCGGCCGGCCGACGCTCCGGCCGGGGTGACCGGACCGATGCCCTGAGCCGAGTCCGAGGAGGCACCAGTGTCCCGAACCACCGGACCTGTCACGGGCCGACCGGACAGAGCCGAGCGCCGAGCACATGCCGACTACACGGGCGGCGTCTACGGATCCCTGCTCGCGGCCTCCGTGGTCGTCGGCGCCGGCTCGCTGGGCTCCTTTCCCCGCGCGGAGCTGGTGCTGCTGCTGTTGCTCACCGGCGTGGTGTTCTGGATCGCCCATGTACACGCGCAGCTGTTCGGAGCGCGGCTGGCGCGGCGGAAGGCACTGGACCGCGGGACCGTGCTGCGCGTGTGCCGCGACGAGTGGCCGATCGTCAATGCGGCCATCCCGCCCGCCGCCGCGGTGGCCCTCAGCCCTCTCCTCGGGCTGGACGTGAAAGCTGGGCTCTGGCTGGCGCTGTCGGTCGCCGTGGCCGGGCAGGTGGGCTGGTCCGTGGCCGCGGCACGCCGGGCCGGTGCACCCCGGCGTCTCATGGCCGTCACCGCCTTGGTCAACCTGGTGCTCGGTCTGCTGATCATCACCTTCAAGATCGTCCTGAAGCACTGAGCCGGATCGCCGTGCGCCGGAGAAGGCAGGTCACCTGTACCGGGTGAGGCCCGGCCGGGCGCCGAGGCGGACGCTCGCAGGTGAGGACGTCGCCCACCCGCCCCACGCTGCTCGCGGGAGAAAAGCCCATGCGTTACGAGATCCGCGTCGAGGGACACATGTCGGAAACGCTGACCAAGGCCTTCCCCGAGCTGGGCCACGTGATGATGGCCGGCCAGACGGTGCTGTTCGGCCCCGTCGTGGACGATGCGCACCTGTACGGGCTGCTGGCCCGGCTCCAGTCGCTGGGACTGCGGGTGCTGGAGATGCGGCAGTTGCCGGAGGGCCGGGCCGACTGATCAGAGGCGCTCCGCCCTGATCCGCCCGGAGCGGCAGGCCGCTCCCAGCGTCTCGAAGTCACGCTCGTTCCGTCGCCCTTCGTTCCCGTCCGCCGCACGCCCGGCCGTAGGGCGTGCGAACGCCTCCGGGTCCGCCTCATCGCCCTGACGGCGCCGCCGGATCACCCGCCGTGGGTGACCCGGTGGGCCGCGGCGCGCGGGACGCTGAGGCGGTCAGGTCCCCGCGTACCGCCGGTCCCTTCGGTGGTCCGGGAACGACCCGCTCGTTCATGCGAGGAGGAGTCATGACCATGCCGCGTGGTCCGGCGCCGCAGACCGGACCGGAACCCTCCGCCGGCGGGGCGGCCTCCCGGCCGGTCGACGATCCCGCCGACGCACTGGCGCGACTGGGCCGCTCATGGACGTGGATCCTGGGCTCGGCGGTCGTCACGCTGGTGCCCGGCATCCTGATCCTGGTCTGGCCGGCGGAGACACTGCACGTCCTGGCGGTCCTCATCGGCCTGTACCTGCTGGTCATGGGGGTGTTCCGGTTCGTGGCCGTCTTCGCGCGGGAGGAGGAACGGCTGTCGGGGCTGCTCCTGGCCGTGCTGTTCCTCCTGGCCGGGGTGCTGTGCCTGCGGAACCCGCTGCAGACCATCACCGCGCTCTCCCTGATCGTCGGCGTCGTCTGGCTCGTGTCCGGTGTCCTCACCCTCTACACCGCCATCGCCGCCAAGGACCTGCCGCACCGCGGCGTGCTCCTGGGCGTCGCGGTGCTCGGCATCGTCGCGGGCATCGTCGTACTGGTCCTGCCCGCCGAGTCGGCACAGGCCCTGACCCGGCTGCTCGGCCTGTGGCTCGTCCTGCTCGGTCTGGCCGAGGCGGCGGTCGCCTTCGCCTGGCGGTCCGCGCTTCGGAAGGCGGGCGTCACGGGCTCGCCCGGCCAGGCGCCGACGGCCTGACACCCCACCCACCGAGCTCACCCCCGCCGGGTGAGGCCACCCGGCCCCTGTCGGCCCACGCTGAAGGCGGCAGGCAAAGGCGGCTGGGCGAGCGCCCGGGACGGAGAAGAGACATGAACGCGCAGACGTACCTGGCGTACGACTATCCGCTGTTGAGCGTCTTCTGGAGCATGCTCTGGTTCTTCGTGTGGATCATGTGGTTCGTCTTGCTCTTCCGCATCATCGGCGACATCTTCCGCGACGACGACATGAGCGGCTGGGGGAAGGCCGGCTGGCTGGTGCTCACCATTTTCCTGCCCTTCCTGGGCGTCTTCGTCTACATGATCGCCCGTGGCAAGAACATGGGCCGCCGGGAGATCGCGCAGGCCCGTGAGCAGCAGAAGGCCTTCGACAGCTACATCAGGAAGACCGCGGGCGGTACGGAACGGCCCAGCAGCGTCGACGAGCTGGCCAGGCTGTCCGAGATCCGCGCCCGCGGCGACATCACGGACGAGGAGTTCAACAAGGCGAAGCAGATGGTGCTGGCCGGCCACGGTCCGGCCGAAGGCCCTGGTACTGACACCGCCTCCGGCTCCTCGGGCTCCTCCAGCTCCGCACGCTGAGCGCGTGCCGGACGAACACGAAACGAGGCACCACCATGACCGCGACACACTCGCAGCCGGCCGACACGACGAAGCAGGCGTGGGCAGGCGGCCTGACGATCTTCGCCGGCATCATGCTCATGCTCGTCGGTGTGCTCGGCATCTGCCGGGGCATCATGGGGATCGCCAAGGACGACATCTTCGTCACCACGCGCAACTACATCTTCCAGTTCGACCTGACCGGCTGGGGCTGGGTCCACCTCGTCCTGGGCGTGATCGCGGTGATCGTCAGCTTCGGGCTGCTCCAGACCGCGACGTGGGCACGCGTCGGCGGCGTGGTCATCGCCGGACTCGTCATCATCGCCAACTTCCTCTCCCTGCCGTACTACCCGCTCTGGTCGGTCGTGCTGATCGCGATCTCGGGCTTCGTCATCTGGGCGCTGTGTGTGGTCCGGAAAGACGAGTCCGACGGGTTCTAGGGCGCACCTCACGGCGTGTGAGTGACGCGGAGGGAAACCGGCAGGAGTCGAGGCGTTGCCCGGGGCCCGGTCAGCGCCTCGACTCCTGCCACCGCACGAACGCCCGCGCGAGCTGTTGCGGGGCGGTCTCCACCTCGCCGTCGGGGCCCGGGTGGCCCGCCGGGACCGGTAGGTCGACGCTGGGGTAGCGGGGGTCCTCGCCGGCCGGGATGGCGTTCGCGGCGTCGGCCGGCGGGCGCAGGAGTGCCCGGTTCATGCGCTGTTCGACCTCGGTGTGCTCGGGGCGGCCCGCGAGGCCTCCCCGCTCGTCCGGGTCCGGGGTGCGGTCGTAGAACTCGGCCGGTTCGTACAGGCGCCACACGTACACCACTCCTTGTCCCATACGGCGATGGCGCGGCCCACGAGTTTGGGGCGCTCGTGCTGGAGCGCGGCCTTCAGGTCGTAGGGAAACCGGCGCTGTCCATCTGCGGCTCCTCTTCGACGGGGGAGCCGCTTTCGGTGAACGCGTACGTGCGATGCCTTGCCGAGGCTTGCCGTACGGGGAGGAGGCTGCGGCAGCCGAAGGTGGCGGTGCGGGGCCTCGACGCCGGCCAGTTCCAGGACCGGCGCGCAGCTGGTCCGGGATGAAGAAGGCGAAATTCGGCCACTTGTGGGACATGGGTCGCGCTCCTTCGCGTCATCCGATCATCAAAACCATACGATGAGTGGTTTTCGGGGGCAAGGGGTGTGCGCCGGTGGCCGCGGGCTCGCGTTCACCTCGCCGCTTGGCGCGTCGACGTTCTTCGGTCGGCGCATTGACGCCCAGAAACCGATCACAATATGGTTTTCGAGCGTTGAAGAGCCTGCCGGCGGAGTGTGCCGTCCGGCTGCCGCATGACACCTTGCCGGGAGACGTCTGCCGCCCGGCCCTCCAGACGGAGAGAACACCATGAGGATTTCCGCCCGCATAGGGGCATTGACGGCTGGTGCCACGGCTCTGTCCCTGGCACTCACGGGCTGTGGCACGGACGGCGGTTCCGCCACGGCCGGCACGGCGGAACTCGACATCGCCACCCTCACGAACGCCCAGAGCCTGGACCCGGCGACCGCGCTCGGCAGCGCCCTGCCGTACTTCCAGGCGGTCTACGACACCCTCGTCAAGCGGGCCCCCGACGGCACGTACAAGCCGATGCTCGCCACCAAGTGGACGTACGACACGAGCCGAACCAAGCTCTCCCTCACCCTGCGGGAAGGCGTGAAGTTCAGTGACGGGGCCGCCTTCGACGCGCAGGCGGTCAAGGCCAACCTGGAGCACTTCAAGGGTGGCGGAGGCGGCGGGGCGAAGTACCTCGCCGCGCTCAAGAGCGTCAAGGTGGCCGACGCGACGCACGTGACGCTGCAGCTGACGAGCCCCGACCCGGGGATGCTCTTCTACCTGAGCGACGCGGCCGGCCTGATGGCGAGCCCGAAGAAGCTGGCCGGCGGCTCCCTCAAGACGAAGCCGGTCGGGACCGGCCCCTACACCCTGGACAAGGCCAAGACAGTGATCGGCTCCAAGTACGTCTTCGACCGCAAGAAGGACTACTGGGGCGAGGAACTCCCGTACAAGACCCTGACGATCAGCGTCTTCGACAACGAGACGGCCGTCGTCAACGGCCTCAAGACGGGCCAGCTCGACAGTGCTGTCCTCCAGGACGCCAATCAGCAGGCGTCCATCGAGTCCGACACGCACCTCACCAAGACCAAGCACAGTTTCGACTTCCAGGGGCTCCTGCTCTTCGACCGCGGCGGCGTGCGGACACCGCAGCTGAAGGACGCAAGGGTGCGGCAGGCACTCAACTACGCACTGGACCGCGAGACGATGCTCGAGAAGATCCGAGGCGGCCGTGGTGAGATCACGGACCAGGTCTTCGGTCCCGAGACGAAGGCGTACGACAAGAGCCTGGACACCTACTACCCCCACGACCCGGCCAAGGCCAGGAAGCTGCTCGCGCAGGCCGGTTACGCGAAGGGCTTCACGCTGAAGCTGCCGCGCATGTCCGCCATCGTCAACGACGCCCTGGCGTCGTCGATCGAGGCCGACTTCAAGGCCGTGGGCGTCAAGGTCAAGTGGGACCAGCTCGACGGTGCCACCGCCCTGCAGAAGATCTTCCAGGAGAAGGCCTACTCCGGCATGGTCATGAACATCGGCCAGTCCTCCATCGACTGGGTGACCATGAACGACCTTGTGGTGCCGGGGGCGTTCAACCCCTTCGCCACCAGCGACCCGACCGTGAAGAAGCTGCTTCCGCAGGTCCAGACGGCCAGTGACACCAAGGCCGGTGACGACGCGTCGCGCGCGCTCAACAGGCACCTGGTCGAGGAGGGGTGGTTCGCCCCCTTCTACCGGGCGTCCTTCCTGATCGTGTCGACCAAGGACGTGAAGGTCGTGCCGCAGTCAGGGATGGCCGTGCCGTCGATCTACGACTACACGCCCGCCAAGTCCTGAACCGAGTGGCAGCCGGATAGTTCAGACGGTTCAGACAGTAAAGGGGCGCCTCCACCGCAGTCCGCGCTGGAGGCGCCCCTTCTTCATGTGCGATCACGCCCAGGGCACATCCTCGGCGGCGAAGTGGACGAGCCCGCGCTCGCGCCAGAGCGGCGCGTGGCGGGCGATGCGCTCGCGGTACTCGGCCCAAAGGGGAGGCCGGCCCGTCCACGCTGTCTCGGCGACCGAGCCGAGCCGCGGCAGGAGCAGTGTCGTGAGGTCGTCGATGTCTCGCAGGGTCTCGCCGAACAGGGTTGCCTCGACGCCCGCGACGGACTCGTCGGGGATGCCGTGCGAGGCCGGGTCCCAGGACGCCGTGTGCCGGACATCGCGCGGGCGGTAGTGGGGGAAGCCGAGGCGGGCCGCCGCCTCCGCCTGGCCGGGAGGCGTCACCTCGGGCGCGTAGCGCCGGTCGAGGTACAGGTGGGACTGCGGGGAGAGCAGCAGTCGGCCGCCGCCCGCGAGGACGCGCGCGACGTCGTGGTCGGACGGGGCGAAGAAGGTCCTGAGCGCCGAGGCGATCTCCAACGTCAGCCCGGATGCGGCCAGTTCGGGGCGGGCGGCGAGTTCCTCGGCAGATCCTGGGAGGTCCATCATCGGCACGTCGACCCAGAACTGCGCGATGTCCCCGGGTCCGGCGCCGGCCCGGGAGGATTCCTGCCACGCCACCGGCCGCTTGCCGAACTTCTTTGTGATGCTTCGCAGTTCGTTCACCGCGACGTGGAACGCGTCCTCCGTGATGCCCACCGCTTCGTCGCACCCGATGTGGACGAACGGGCCGTCCGTGACGGCGCACACGTCGGCGAGAACGGCGGAGACCGTGGTGTGTGTGGCCGCGTCGGCGAGGTCGAGCGGGGGCACGAAGGGGAAGCGGTCCGCCAGCCCTTCGGGAGCGGGCGCGGGCGGGAGGTCCGGCAGTGCGGCCCGCAGGGCGGCGCAGTGACCCGGAAGGTCGATCTCGGGGACGATCGTGACGAAGTGCCGCGCCGCGTACGACTGGAGATCCCGGTACTCGTCCGCCGAGTAGAAGGCCGCTGGTCCGGACGCGGCCTGACCGGCAGTCAGCGCGGGGAGCGACGGTACTTCGATGCGCCAGCCCTCGTTGTCGGTGAGGTGGAGGTGCAGCACGTTCAGCTTGTAGAGGGCGGCGAGGTCGATGACCTGGCGCACCTCGTCGGGGGTGAGGAAGCTGCGCGCCGGGTCGATCATCAGGCCCCGCCAGGCGTAGTGCGGGGCATCCCGCAGCTGCAGGGCCCCGATCGTGCCGTCGGGCGGTGCCGTCAGGAGCAGTTGGGCTGCGCTGGTCGCCGCGCGGAAGACGCCTTCGGGTGTGCGCGCCCGGCAGGTGATCCCGTCGGCCCCGACGGTGAGGGCGTAGGCCTCGTCGGCCGGTTCCGCTGTCCCGGCCGGCGCAACTCCGACGGTCCTGCCGAGCGGAACGCCGGTCGCGTCGAGGGTCAGGACGATCTCGCTGCCGTGCGCCGACGGATCGCCGTCGGCAAGCAGGCGCGCGCCGAGGTGTGGGGTCAGCAGGGCCCGTACGGTGCCGGCGACCTGGCTCAGGGAGGGGTCGGCCCGGATGCGCCAGGGGCCGGCGGCCGGAGGTGATCCGGCGCCGGCCTGGGCGGCCTGCTCTGACGGGCTGGGGGTGACGGCGTTCATGGAGTCCTCCACCGGCAGGTCCGAAAGCCCGGGGGGCCGGTCGCCGGATCGTCAGGTGCGGCGTTGTGGCGCCCCCGGGCGATCGGGCCGGCCGGGCTGCGCATTCGCCCGGCGCCACTTCCTCTCCGACCGGCCCCACCTGTACGCTAACACGAAAACCGATCAACGAACGCTTTTCAGGGGTGACCGTATGACGTCGTCAGCAGAGTCCGAACTCGTCCTGCCGGATGGCTTTCTGATGGGTGCGGCCACCTCCGCCCACCAGGTCGAGGGCAACAACACGGGGAGCGACTGGTGGGCCTTCGAGAACCGGCCGGACACCTTCGTGAGCGAGCCGAGCGGGGACGCCGCCGACAGTTTTCACCGCTGGCCCGAGGACATGGATCTGCTGCATGAACTCGGCTTCAACTCCTACCGGTTCAGTATCGAGTGGGCGCGCGTCGAGCCGGTGCAGGGACGCGTCTCGCGTGCCGCCCTCGCGCACTACCGGGACATGGTCCGCGGGGCGATCGAGCGCGGTCTCACGCCGGTCGTGACCCTGCACCACTTCACCTGCCCCCAGTGGTTCCAGGCGCGGGGAGGCTGGGCGGCGCCGGACTCCGCCGAGGTGTTCGCGCAGTACACCCGGACGGTGCTCGAGGTCCTGCGGGCCGGGGTGACGTACGTGGCGACGATCAACGAGCCCAACATGGTGGCCCTGATGTCCGCCCTGTACCGCCGCGCCACCGAGAAGGGCGCGGGCGGCACGGGAGCCGCTGCCGGCTTCGCCTCCGTCGAGCCGGCCGCGGACGTCACCGAGGCCCTCATCCGCGCCCATCACGCCGCGACCGAGGTCCTGCGGGACGCCGGCCTGGGGCTCCAGGTCGGCTGGACGGTCGCCAACCAGGTGTACCAGGCCGAACCGGGCGCCGAGGACGTGGCGGCGGCGTACGCGTTTTCGCGCGAGGACGTGTTCCTCGAGGCCGCGCGTGGCGACGACTGGATCGGCGTACAGGCCTACACGCGCCACCTCATCGGCGCGGACGGGCCGCTGCCCGTTCCGGAGGGCGCCGAGACCACACTGACCGGCTGGGAGTACTACCCCGAGGCGCTGGGCGAGGCCGTGCGGCACACCGTCGACGTGGTCGGCCCCGGCGTACCCGTCATGGTCACGGAGAACGGCATCGCGACCGGCGACGACGAGCGCCGCGTCGACTACACGACCCGCGCTCTGGAGAGCCTCGCGTCGGCCATGGCCGACGGCATCGACGTACGCGGCTACCTCCACTGGAGCGCCCTCGACAACTACGAATGGGGCACCTACCGGCCGACGTTCGGGCTGATCGCGGTCGACCCGGACACCTTCGCCCGCACCCCCAAGGAGTCGGCCCGCCGGCTCGGTGCGCTCGCCCGCTCGGGCCGGATCCCGCACGCCCCGGCCGGCGCTCTCAGCGCACGCTAGGCTGGCTGACATGGCGAAACGGGGCCCGTACGAGAAGGGCGAGGCGAAGCGCGCCGAGATCCTCCACGCGGCGTTGGAGATCTTCGCGAGTGAGGGATACCGCGGTACCTCGCTGCGCAAGGTTGCGGCCAAGTGCAATCTGAGCCTTCCGGGTCTCATGCACTACTTCGACTCGAAGGAGGACCTGCTGACGCAGGTCCTGCGGATGCGTGACGAGACGGCCAGGATCCGGCACGCGGAGCGGACCGACCCGCAGAGCTATCGCGAGCTCATCCGGGAGAGCACGAGCACGCCCGGACTCGTGGAACTGTTCGTGTCCATGGCGGCAGCCGCGAGCGATCCGACTCACCCGGCGCACGCCCACTTCGCCGAGCGCTATCCGACGATGCGCGAACGCACGGCGGACTATCTGCGCAGGCGGATGGACGAGGGCACACTGCGCTCGGACATCCCGCCGGAGCGGCTCGCGGTCCTGTTCATCGCGCTGGCCGACGGAATCCAGCTGCAGTGGCTGATCGACCGGTCCACCGACATGGAGCAGCCCATCGAGGACGTGATGAGCCTGCTGGCGGCGAAACCGGATGAGGAGTGACGGTTCCGCTGCGAGAGACGTGAAGAGGGCCGGAGGCGGTGTCCGCCTCCGGCCCTCTGTGCGTTGACGTGTGGCCGGCGTTCCGCTGCGTGCCGGCGTTCTGCTCACTGGTGTGTGTGTCCCGCCCTCTGCGCGGTGCCGCGTGGCCTCGGACGTTCACCACAAGCCGGTGGTCAGCCCCGCGGCCCGGCGGATGGCCCGGGTCCACGGAATCCAGCGCGGGTCGGGGCCCTGGGACCCGTCCCACGTCATCTCCGTGCAGGTGTAGCCCACGGCCAGGCCGCTCTCCGGGTGCGCCATGCCCAGGCGGCCGCCCGCCCCGGCGTGGCCGAAGGAGCCCTCGCCGAGCATCGGCAGGCCGGGGCGCGGGAGTTCGAAGCCGAGGCCGAAGCGTGCCGGGTGCGTGTGCGCGGGGCGGCGCAGTGGCGCCGGCGCGGGCAGATGGTCGGTGCGGGGTGCCCGTGCCCGCTCCACGGTCAGCGGCGACAGCAGCCGCACACCGTCGACGTGTCCTGTCAGGGCCGCGTAGAGCCGGGCCAGGCCGCGGGCGTTGCCGATGCCGCCGGCCGCGGGAATCTCGGCGGCGCGGCCCTGCCGGGAGCGGAACGCGGCGGTGACGGCGGCGAGTTCGGCCATGGACGCCAGGATCGAGCGGGCGAGCCGGTCGTCCGGTGTGAGGCCGACGGAGTGCAGCGCCGCGGCAATCGCCTCGGACGTGGGCGCCGCCCCGGGCTGGTGCTGCTGGACGAACCTGTGCTCTTCGTGCGGTGGCAGTCCGATCCACAGGTCGAGCCCCAGCGGGCCGGCGACCTCGGCCGCGAAGAACGACCCGACGGTGGCGCCGGTGACCCTGCGCACCACCTCGCCGACCAAGTGGCCGTAGGTGAGCGGGTGGTAGTGGAAGGCGCTGCCGGGCCGCCACACCGGCCGCGCGTCCGCGAGCCGGGCCACGCACCCGTCCCAGTCGAACAGGTCGACGGCGGCGGCATCGGCCGGGTCGCGGGTGAACGCGGGCAGCCCCGCGCTGTGGGTGAGGAGGTCGGCGACCGTCGTTCCGGCCTTGCCGTTGCGCGCGTACTCCGGCCAGTAGCGGGAGACCGGGTCTGTCACATCGAGCTCGCCGTTCTGGGTGAGCATCTGGACGCAGACGGCCGACAACCCCTTGGTGACCGACATCAGCACGCCCACCGACTCGGGCCCGTAAGGGCGGGCGCCCGCCGGTCCGGCGGCCGTCCAGGTGTCCACGACGAGGCGCCCGCGCCGGTACACCGCGAGCTGCGCCGAACCGGGGTCCCGCGCCTGGGCGTCGGCGAACGCGTCGAGCACCGGCTCCCACCCGGCCGCGGCCTCGCCCTCGATCACCGCGGCGCCCTCACTCGTCATCGTCGATCACCGCTGCACCCTCACTCGTCGTCGGTCGGGGGTTCCCCTCCGGCCGCCTCCGCCGCCACCTTGGCCGACAGCGTGATCACGTCCTCGGGGCCGACGCTGCTCTGCGGGAAGTCGGCGATGACATCGAGCGGAACTCCCGCCAGGAAGCGCCGCATCACCGGATCGGCCATGGCGCCCGCGCTCTCGTCCGTGCGGCCGCGGGCGAACGCCTCCGCAAGGAGCGGCCCGCCGACGGGGTGTTCGAGCCATTCCGCCAGGGTGTGGCGCCCTGTCAGCAGAATCCGGGAAGGGTCTCCGTCGAGCGTCACCGGAACGGTGAGTCTGATGTCCCGGGACGAGGCCGCCGCCTCGAAGTGGTGGACACCGCCCTCCACACGCCATTTCGCCTCGCGCTCGCTGTAGTGGGCGAGGTCGGCCCGGTCCACGCTCACGCGCACCTCCACCTCCTCGCCCGGCGCCAGCTCCACGGACGCGAACCCGCGCAACTCGCGCTCCGGGCAGGCCACTCGGCCACCCGCCGGTCCCCGGCTGTAGATCTGTACGACCTCGCGCCCGGCCCGCTGCCCGGTGTTGGCCACCCGTACGCGCAGATCCAGACGTGCGCCGTCGGCGCCCGGCAGCACCGTCAGGGCGGAGTACGTGAACGTCGTGTAGGACAGTCCGTGCCCGAACGGGAAGGCGACCTCGGTGCGGCGCTTGTCGTAGCCGCGGTATCCGACGAACACGCCTTCCCCGTAACGGACATGGCCCTCCTCGCCCGGGAAGGACAGATGTGACGGGGAGTCCTCCAGGCGCAGCGGGATCGTCTCGGCGAGCCGGCCCGACGGGTTGACCGAGCCGAACAGGACGCCGGCGAGCGCCGCGCCGCCGCCCTGGCCGAGGAGCCAGCCCTCGACGAGCGCCGGCACCCGGTCGTGCCAGGGAGCGGTGCGGACCACACCGCCGTTGGACAGGACCACGACGACCCGCGGGTTGACCGCCACGACGCGCTCCAGGAGCCGCACCTGCGCTGCGGGCAGGTCGATGTGGTCGCGGTCGAAGCCCTCCGACTCGTCCTGCGCGGGCAGTCCGAGGAAGAGCAGCACGGTGTCGCTGCCCGCGGCGAGCCGCTCGGCCTCCTCGACGAGATCCTCCGCCGGTTCCGCGTCGGCGCCCGGCAGGGCGTAGCCGGCCGCGAACGTGACGCTCGCACCGTCCGCTGCCGCGTTCAGGCAGTCCAGCGGTACGTCCAGCCGGGTCGGGGTGACCTGTGAACTGCCGGCGCCCTGGAAACGCGGGGTGCGGGCCATCTCGCCGATCACGGCGACGGTCCCGGAGCCCGGGGCCAGGGGCAGCAGTTCGCCGTCGTTCTTGAGCAGGACGACGCATCGCTCGGCGGCCGTCCGGGCCAGTTCGTGGTGTGCCTCGTACGACACCTCGTCGGCCCCGGTGCCGTCGGCCGCGGTGGCGCGACGGGCGAAGAGCGCGAGCCTGGCGACCGACCGGTCGAGCGCCCCGGCGTCCAGCTCGCCGCTCTCGACGGCCGCGACGACCTCGGCGTCGGTCCGTCCGCCCGTGCCCGGCATCTGCAGGTCGAGCCCGGCGCGCAGCGCGGGTACACGGTCGCGTACCGCTCCCCAGTCGGACATCACGACACCGTCGAAGCCCCACTCGGTGCGCAGGATGTCGGTCAGGAGGCGGTGGTTCTCGCTCAGGGGTACGCCGTTGACCGCGTTGTAGGCCGACATCACCGACCAGGGACGGTCCCGGCGGACGATGCGCTCGAAGGCGCGGAGGTAGATCTCACGGAGCGGCCGCTCGTCGATGTCGGCGCTGACGCGCATGCGGTCGGTCTCCTGATTGTTCGCCGCGTAGTGCTTCAGCGCGGCGCCCACACCCGCCTCCTGCAGCCCGCGCACCATCGCGCCGCCCACCTCGGCGGTGACGAGCGGGTCTTCGGAGAAGTACTCGAAGTTGCGTCCGCACAGCGGTGACCGCTTGATGTTGATGCCGGGACCGAGCACGACGTGGACGCCGTGCGCCCGTGCCTCGGCGGCGATGGCGGCGGCGACCCGGCCTGCGAGCTGCGGATCCCAGCTGCTGCCGAGCGCGACGGCCGGGGGGAAACAGGTGGCGGGCGCCGCGCTGTGCAGGTCGACCTGGCCGCCGTCGCCCTGCTCCTTGGGCAGCCGCAGTCCGTGCGGCCCGTCGGACAGGGACACGGCCGGGATGTCTCCTGCCGCCTGGGTGACGAAGTCACCCGCGCCGCTGGTCAGCGACGCCTTCTGGGCGAGTGACAGTTCGCTGCCCGCTGTGGGGGCGCCGGGTGCGGGGGAGTGGTGCTGGTGGGTCATTCGGCCTGCCCGGTGAGATGCGTCGACACGGCTGGAGACTCAGCCAATCAAAAAACGTAGGGTGATCGGTTTTTGCTGTCAAGGTCTCCCCGGGATGTCCCGGCAAGTGGGGCGGTGCGCCGGGCGGGGGTGTCCAAGTTGTCGCGCGCAGACGTCTTGACGGCTAGAAACCGATCACCTTACGGTTTTCGAGCTCGGTCGTCCTCGTCCGAGTGAGGCCCTCCGTGCGCCTATGCCGCAGATGAGAAGAGGTACAGCAGTGCAGCTGCACCGTTCGCACCGTTCCTCCCCTGATCCCTCATCCCCAGAAGGCGCCCGGCGCCCTCTGCTCCGCGCCGCCGTCTTCGTGGGCGCCGCCGGGCTGGTGGGGCTGTCCCTCGTCCAGCCCGCGGCGGCCCACTCGAGCGACCGACAGCCTTCCGCGCACGCCAAGCAGGGAGCCGCCCCGGTGCGTTACGTGGCGCTGGGGGACTCGTACAGCTCCGGACTCGGCATCCCCGACGAGGTCGACTCGAACTGCGGCCGCTCCAACAGCAATTACCCCTCGCTGGTCGCCGGGGCCCTGCACGCCACCAGCGTCACCGACGTGACCTGCGCCGGCGCCGACACGAGCAACATGGCCGGGCCACAGGACTCGACGCCTCCCCAGCTGGACGCGCTGCGCCCGGACACGACGCTGGTCACCCTGGGGATCGGCGGCAACGACCTGGGCCTCCAGGAAGTCGGCACCCGCTGTGTCCTGGTCGCGTATCTCGACCCGAACGGGTCTCCCTGCAAGACGAGTTACACCCTGCTCGGCACCGACGAGATCCGCTCGCGCATCAACAGCACCGCGCCCAAGATCGACGCGATCCTCCAGGAGATCCACACCCGCTCACCGCAGGCGAAGGTGCTCCTGGTCGGCTACCCGGTGATCATGCCCGACGACGGGTCCGCGTGCCGCGACGCCATCCCTTTCGCGGCGGGCGACTTCGCCTGGTTCCGCGACAAGGAGAAGGAGCTCGACTCCATGCTCTCCCAGCAGGCCTCCGCCTACGGCGCGACCTACGTCAACACCTACACCCCGTCGGTGGGGCACGACGCCTGCAAGGCCGAAGGGGTGCGCTGGATCGAGCCGAAGGAGACGCCGGAGGCCGCCGGCTTCCACCCCAACGCCGCGGGACACCGCAGCATGGCCGCCCAGGTGCTCGCGAAGGCCGGCTCGTGACCGGCCCCTCGGCGGAGTCGCTCACGTGAAAGCCGTACCGGCCGAGGAAGTCGCTTACCAGCGCTCCCATCGGCACCGCGTCGGGCCCGAGCAGCCACTGTGTCTGGAGACCGTCCCTCACTTACCAGCTGGTCAAATCCCTCCCCGCAAACCTGCTCGGCGGTAAAAACCGCAGGTAGGGTCGCCTCACGATCTCGTCCGCCGATGCGGTGCGGGACGTCCCACGCGCCGCGCGCGGCCCCGCCCCGGAGCGGGGCCGCCGCACCCGGCGCGGTTCACGCCGGCCGATTCGGCCGCGGTCACGGATACCGAGACACATGCTGACCTTCATCACCCGCAGGATCGCCGCGGGAGCGGTGCTCCTGCTCGTCATCTCGTTCCTCTCCTACGTGCTTCTGTCGATCCCGGACATGGATGTGGGGCGCCAACTCCTCGGCGAGGGGGCGTCGCAGAACGTCGTCGACGCCAAGAACGCCCAGCTGGGACTCGACCGGCCGGTCCTCGCGCAGTACACGGACTGGCTCTCCCACGCCGTGCGCGGGGACTTCGGCACGTCCTGGTTCTCCAGCGAGGACGTCTCCCAGGCCATCGCCAACCGGCTGCCCGTCACCGTGAGTCTCATGCTCGGCGTCACGCTCGTGACGGCCCTCGTCTCGTTCCTGCTCGGCGCGTGGGCCGGGATGCGACGTGGCGGCGCCGTCGACCGCGGCGTCCAGATCCTCGGCGTCCTCGGCTACGCGCTGCCCGGATTCCTGGTGACGCTGATCCTCGTACTGGTCTTCGCGGTCCGACTGAACTGGTTCCCCGCCATCGGATACACCCCGTTCACCGAGTCGCCGGGCGGCTGGCTCTCCACCGTCACGCTGCCGGTGATCTCGCTGTCGGTCGCCTCCGTGGCGGGCGTCTCCCAGCAGGTGCGCGGCGCCGTCATCGACGTCCTGCGCCAGGACTACGTCCGCACGCTGCGGGCCCGTGGACTGCCCCCGTCCCGCATCGTGCTCAAGCACGTCCTGCGCAACGCCTCCGCGCCCGCCCTGTCCGTCCTCGGCATGCAGTTCGTCGGCCTGCTCGGCGGCGCCGTCCTTGTCGAGCAGATCTTCGGCCTGCCCGGCCTCGGCAGCATGACCGTCACCTACACCACCCGCGGCGACATCCCCGTGATCATGGCGCTCGTCATGCTCACCGTCATCGGCGTCGTCCTGATCAACCTCCTGGTCGACATCGTGATCGGCTGGCTCAACCCGAAGGCGAGGATCGCATGAGCGAGAACCTCCCTGCCGATCCGGCACCGACCGCGAAGACCCCGGCGGACGCCGACCGTTCCCGCGGCATCCTGTGGCGGCTCGTCCGCAATCCGCTGGGCGCCGTCTCCCTGACGGTCCTTCTGCTCCTGGTCGCGGCGATGCTGCTCGCTCCGCTCCTCGCACCCCAGGCCCCCGGGGACGCGTCGCTCGCCGACGCGTTCGCCGGTCCGAGCTCCGGCCACCCGCTGGGCATGGACTCGGCGGGACGCGACATCCTCTCGCGGATCCTGTACGGCGGGCGCAACACCCTCGGCGGCGCCGTCATCGCCCTCGGCATCGCGCTCACGCTCGGTGTCCCCGCCGGCCTGTACGCCGGCTACTACGGAGGCCGCTTCGACTCCGTCGCCAACTGGCTCGTGAACCTCGTGATGGCGCTGCCCGCCATGGTCGTGCTCCTCGCCTCCCGCGCCATCCTCGGCCCCAACGTCTGGGTCCTGATGGTCGTCCTCGGATTCCTGTCCTCCCCCAGCTTCTTCCGCCTGGTGCGGGGCATCGTCGCGAACGTCCGGGGCGAGTTGTACGTCGACGCCGCGCGCGTCTATGGACTCTCCGACACCCGCATCGTGGCCCGGCACGTCCTGATCGTCGTCCGCGGCCCCATCATCATCCAGATCGCCCTCGTGTCCGGCCTCGCCATCGCCCTCCAGGCCGGCCTCGAATTCCTCGGTGTCGGCAGCGGCGACTCCGCCACCTGGGGCGCCATGCTCAACGAGGCGTTCCAGAACATCCAGCGCCGGCCGATCCTGCTGCTGTGGCCCGGACTCGCCCTCGGCCTGACCAACGCCGCACTCGTCCTGATCGCCACGGCCCTGCGGGACTCCCTGGAGGACCGCGCGGGACAAGCGTCCCGTCGTACGCGAACTCCCGCCCGCACGGCCGATGCCGCGGCCCCCGCGGACTCCGGCGAGGAGCGGGCCGAGCTTCTGTCGATCCGCTCGCTCGCCGTCGCCTATCCCGGATCAGAGGGCGGCGACAAGGAGGTCGTCCACGAGGTCGACCTCGATGTGCGGCCCGGCGAAATCGTCGGCCTGGTCGGCGAGTCCGGTTCCGGCAAGACGCAGACCGCGTTCTCCGTGCTCGGCATCTTCCCCGAGGGCGGCCGGATCTCCCGCGGCAGCGTCCTCGTCGCGGGCCGGGAAGTCGTGGGGATGCCCGAGCGGGACCACCGCGCCCTGCGCGGCGCGACCGTCGCGTACATCCCGCAGGAACCGATGAGCAACCTCGACCCGGCCTTCACCATAGGCAGCCAGCTCATCGAACCGATGCGCCACGTCCTCGGCCTGTCCCGCAAGGAGGCGGCCGAGCGCGCCGTCGACCTGCTCCGCACCGTCGAGATCCCGAACCCCGAACAGGTCATGCGCCGCTACCCGCACGAGATATCCGGCGGCATGGCCCAACGCGTACTCATCGCCGGCGCCATGTCCTGCGACCCCGCACTCCTCATCGCCGACGAACCCACCACCGCCCTCGACGTCCGCGTCCAGGCCGAAGTGCTCGACCTGCTGCGCCGCCTCCAACAGGAGCGGAACCTGGGCGTCCTGCTCGTCACCCACAACCTCGGCGTCGTCGCGGACCTCTGCGACCGGGTCGCCGTCATGAACAAGGGCCGCATCGTGGAGACCGGCACCACCGAGCAGGTGCTCCACGACCCGCAGGACGACTACACCCGCACCCTGCTCGACGCCGTTCTCGACAACGCCCCCGCACGGGAGCCCTGGCAGCCCCGCGAGGCAAGGAGCACCACCGTATGACCGGCGCATCGGCGTCCGAAGCCCTGCTGACCGTCGAGGACGTGCGGGTGTCGTTCCCCGGCAAGGGGTGGCGCGCGCCCCGCACCGAGGTGCTCAAGGGGGTGGACCTCGACATCCGGCCCGGCGAAACCCTCGGCCTGGTCGGCGAGTCCGGCTCGGGCAAGACGACCATCGGCCGCGCCATCCTCGGTCTGGTGCCGGTCGCCTCGGGCACCATCACCCTCGACGGCGAACGCATCGACACGGCGACCACGGCACGCCGCCGGGCCCTCAGCCGTGACCTCCAGGTCATCTTCCAGGACCCGTACACGTCGCTGAACCCGTCCCTCACCATCGGCGACACCCTCGCCGAACCGCTCCTCGCGCAGGGCGTCGACGCCCGCGAGGCGCGCGGCCGGGTCGGCGGCCTGCTCGACCGGGTCCACCTGCCGTCCGACGCGGCGCGACGCCTGCCGCGCGAGTTCTCCGGCGGCCAGCGCCAGCGCGTCGCCATCGCCCGCGCCCTCGCGCTCCGCCCGCGCCTCGTCGTCTGCGACGAACCGGTGTCCGCGCTCGACCTCACCACGCAACGGACGGTGCTCGACCTCCTCCTGGAGATCCAGCAGGAGACCGGGGTGTCCTACCTCTTCGTCTCCCACGACCTGTCGGTGGTCCGCTGCATGAGCCACCGGGTCGCCGTGATCCACCGGGGCGAGATCGTGGAAACGGGTGAAGCCGACCACATCACACGCACCCCCGACCACGCGTACACGCGAACGCTGCTCCTGTCGGCTCCCGTGGCCGACGTGGCGCAACAGCGCCGCCGCAGGCAGCTGCGCCTGGAGCCGGAGCGGCCGAGGCAGGCTTCCTGAACAGGGGACGGGAGAGCGGCGGACGCCCCGCTTCTCACAGCCGCGGGCCGGTGAGTGTGTGGCGGGCGTAACCGCCCGTGATCACTTGGGTTGACGTCGGGGTAACGGGCATTTCGTACGGTCGGGTGGTCTCATCCGACCCACGAAAGAGAGCGCCCGGTGGTCACTCAGGACGCGCGGGGCCGTACCGAGCAGGTGCGGACCGTGTGCTCGTACTGCGGGGTGGGCTGCGGGATGGTGCTCGACGTCGCCACCGGGGCCGACGGACGCCGGAAGGTTCTCAAGGCGTCGGGCGACAAGGCCCATCCCGCCAACTTCGGGCGGCTGTGCACCAAGGGCGTGACCACGGCCGACATGCTGAGCGCCCCCGGGCGGCTGACCTCCGCGCTGGTGCGGGCGGAGCGGGGGACCGAGCCGGTGCCCGTCGCCGTGGACGAGGCGATCACGTCCACGGCTCGGCGGTTGCGGGCGATCCTCGACGAACACGGCCCGGACGCGGTCGCCTTCTACGTGTCGGGGCAGATGAGCCTGGAGGCGCAGTACCTCGCCAACAAGCTCGCCAAGGGCTTCGTGCGCACCAACCGGATCGAGTCCAACTCCCGGCTGTGCATGGCCAGTGCGGGCAGCGGCTACAAGCTCTCCCTGGGCGCCGACGGGCCGCCCGGCTCGTACCAGGACTTCGAGCGCGCCGATGTCTTCCTCGTCATCGGGTCCAACATGGCCGACTGCCACCCGGTCCTCTTCCTGCGGCTGATGGAGCGCGTCAAGGCGGGCGCGAAACTGATCGTCGTGGACCCGCGGCGCAGCGCCACCGCCGACAAGGCCGGACTGTTCCTGCAGATCCGGCCGGGAACCGATCTCGCCCTGCTCAACGGGCTGTTGCACCTGCTCCACGAGAACGGCGACCTGGACGACGAGTTCATCGCGGACCGTACCGAGGGCTGGGAGGCGATGCCGGAGTTCCTCGCCGACTATCCGCCCGCCACGGTCGCGGAGATGACCGGTATCCCGGAGGAGGACATCCGGAAGGCCGCGCGGTGGATCGGTGCGGCGGGAGAGTGGATGAGCTGCTGGACCATGGGGCTCAACCAGTCCACGCACGGCACGTGGAACACCAACGCTCTGATCAATCTGCACCTGGCCACCGGGGCGATATGCCGCCCCGGCAGCGGACCGTTCTCGCTCACCGGCCAGCCCAACGCCATGGGCGGCCGCGAGATGGGCTACATGGGACCCGGCCTGCCCGGTCAGCGATCCGTTCTTGTGGACGAGGACCGTGCCTTCGCCGAGGACCTGTGGGGTCTGGAACCCGGCGCCGTACGGGCGGACGGCTCCGGGCAGGGGACCGTCGACATGTTCCGGCGGATGGCCGAGGGGGAGATCAAGGCCTGCTGGATCATCTGCACCAACCCCGTCGCCTCGGTCGCCAACCGCAGGACCGTGATCGAGGGGCTCGAAGCTGCCGAACTCGTCGTCACGCAGGACGTGTTCGCCGACACGGAGACCAACGCCTACGCCGATGTCGTCCTGCCCGGCGCGCTGTGGAGCGAGACCGAAGGCGTCCTGATCAACAGCGAACGCAACCTCACCCTCGCCCGCCCTGCCGTCGACCCGCCCGGCGAGGCCATGGCCGACTGGCGCCTCATCGCGCTCATCGCCTGCGAGATGGGATACGAGAAGGCGTTCTCGTACGACACTGCCGAGGACGTCTTCGAGGAGATCAAGCGCGCCTGGAACCCGAAGACCGGGTACGACCTGCGGGGCGTGACGTACGAGCGGCTGCGCGCCACGCCCGTCCAGTGGCCCGCCGCGGACGCCGAGGGTCCGGACCGCAACCCGATCCGGTACATGAGCGAGGACGGCGCCGGTCCGGTGTTCCCGACGGCAAGCGGCCGGGCCGTGTTCTTCGCCCGCCCGCACATCCCCGCGGCGGAAATGCCCGACGACGACTACCCGTTCGTCCTCAACACCGGGCGCCTCCAGCACCAGTGGCACACCCTCACCAAGACCGGCAAGGTCGCCAAGCTCAACAAGCTCGACCCGGCGCCCTTCGTCGAGTTGCATCCCGAGGACGCCGACCGTCTGGGCATCGGCGAGGGAGATTCCGTGGAAGTCGCCTCCCGGCGCGGCCGGGCCGTGCTGCCCGCCGTGGTGACGGACCGGGTGCGGCCGGGGTGCTGCTTCGCACCGTTCCACTGGAACGACCTCTTCGGTGAGTATCTGAGCATCAACGCGGTGACCAGCGACGCCGTCGACCCGATCTCGTTCCAGCCCGAGTTCAAGGTGTGCGCGGTGACGCTGGCCAAGGTCAGCACGCCGGTCGCGGTCGTTCCCCGGCCGTCCCCGGTCCCTGGCGCGGAGCCGGGGCCGGAGCTCGTCGCCGCGTCCACCGCTGCGCCCGGCACCGCGGCCGTGTTCGGGCTGGCATCCACCCCTCCGCCCGTGCTGACCGAGCGCGAACGCCAGTACCTGGTCGGCTTTCTGGCGGGGCTGGAGTCGGGAGCGCCGGGGGTTCCCGTCCTGCCGCCCGGCGCGCCCTTCACCGAGGAGCACGCCCGCTGGGTGAACGGCGTACTCGCCGGCATGTACTCGCGCGCACCGCAGCCGGACACGGAGCCCGCGCAGAGGGCCGGGAGCGGCGGCCGCGAGGTGGTCGTGCTGTGGGCCTCGCAGACCGGAAACGCCGAGGAGTTCGCGGCGATCACCGCCGACCGGCTCACCGCGGCCGGGCACCGCACCGCCCTGATGGGCATGGACGCCACCGACCCCGGAACCCTCCCGGCCACCGCTGATCTACTGCTGATCACCAGCACCTTCGGCGACGGGGACGCACCCGACAACGGCGCCGGATTCTGGGAGGCCCTCACCGCCCCCGACAGCTCGCGGCTGGAGGGCCGGCGCTATGCCGTACTCGCCTTCGGGGACTCCTCGTACGACGACTTCTGCGGCCATGGGCGACGCCTCGACCGGCGCCTGGACGAACTGGGAGCCGTGCGCCTCGCGCCGCGCACCGACTGCGAACCGGACTACGAGCCCTCCGCCCACGCCTGGCTCGACCAGGTCTTCACCCACCTGAGCACCGCTCCGACACCGGTCCACGACCTGGCGCAGGCACCCGCCCAGGCGCCCGCCCCGGCCATGACGCCGATCCGCAGCACCAAGCCCGCACCCGCCGTCGCCCGGCTGGCCGGCAATCGGAATCTCAGCCTTCCCGGCGCCGGGAAGGAGGTCCGGCGGTTCACCTTCGACAGCCGGGACAGCGAGGCGCCGCTCGTCTATGAAGCCGGTGACGCGCTCGGCGTGCATCCCGTCAACTGCCCTGATCTGGTGGCCGAATGGCTGGCCGTCACCGGTCTCGCCCCCGACGCCGCCGTACAGGTCCCGGGCGTGGGCGACGTCCCCCTCGGCGAGGCCCTGCACCGGCACCTCGACATCACCCGGCTCACCCCCGCCCTGCTCGCCTTCATCACCGAGCGCACCGGCGACCGCGACCTGAAGAAGCTGCTGCGCCCCGACAACAAGGGCGAGCTCGCCCAGTGGTCCTGGGGCCGCCAGGCGGTCGATGTCGTCGCCGAGCACGCGGCCCACGCCGACGCCCAGGACTGGGCCGGCGTCCTCAAGCGGCTGCAACCCCGCCTGTACTCCATATCGTCGAGCCCTCTGGTCGACCCCCATCAGGTGTCGCTGACGGTCTCCGTCGTCCGGTACGAGAACGTCCGCGGCCGCCCCCGCAAGGGCGTGTGCTCGGCCTTCCTCGCCGATGCCGCTCCCGATGTCCCGGTGCCGGTCTTCGTCCAGCGCTCACCGAACTTCCGGCCCCCGGCGGACCCCACGGCTCCGATGGTCATGGTCGGTCCCGGCACCGGTGTCGCCCCGTTCATCGGATTCCTCGACGAGCGTCGGGCCCGCGGACACGGCGGTCCGAACTGGCTCTTCTTCGGTGAACAGCACCGCGCCACCGACTTCTACTACGAGGACGAGCTGTCCGCCTTCCTCGCGGACGGCACCCTCACCCGGCTCGACACGGCCTTCTCCCGCGACCAGCGTGCCAAGATCTACGTCCAGGACCGCATGCGCGAACACGGTGCCCAGCTGTGGTCCTGGCTCCAGCAGGGCGCGCACTTCTACATTTGCGGCGATGCCGCCCGCATGGCCAAGGACGTCGACAGCGCACTGTGCGGCATCGCCGTCGCCCATGGCGGCCTCGCCCCCGATGCGGCCGCCCTGTACGTCAAGCAGCTCGCCGCCGACAAGCGCTACGTCCGCGACGTCTACTGACGGAGCTGGAGTTGAGCCGCTTGTGCGGCTTGAATGGTCTTGTTGACTCGCACGTACTGTGTGATCAGGCTGTTCTGTGCTGCATGTGCGGATTGGGGCGAGGCCGTGGGCGTACTGGTGGTGCAGCATGTGCGGGACGAGGGGCCCTGCGCGATCGGTGAGGCACTGATGGCGGCCGGGCTGCGGCTGCGGGTGTGCCGGGTGTGGGCGGGGGATCCGCTGCCGGAGAGCCTGGCCGGGGTCGAGGCACTGGTCGTGATGGGCGGGCCCATGGCCGCTCACAGCGATGCCGGGTTCCCTGCGCGTCGTGCCGAACTGGCCCTGCTGCGCGAGGCGTTGGCCGCCGAGGTGCCGGTGCTCGGGGTGTGTCTGGGGGCCCGGCTTCTCGCCGTCGCGGCGGGCGGCGCGGTCCGTACGGGTTCCGGCTCGCAGCCGGGCTGGGGTGAGGTACGCACCGGTCCGGCGGCCGACCGGGATCCGCTGTTCGCGGGTGTACCCGAGCGGCTGCGCGTGCTGCACCGGAACGGCGACATCATGGAACTGCCGGACGGCGCCGCGCTGTTGGCCTCCTGCGAGCGGTATCCGGTGCAGGCGTTCCGGGTGGGCGGCTCGGCGTGGGGGCTGCAGTTCCACCTGGAGGTGGACGAGGCCGCCGTGGACGCCTCCGTGACGGCATTCCCGGAAGAGGCCGCCACCGCTCCCGGCATCCGCGATGCCGCGTCGGGTGAACCGGCCGAGCCGGGCCCGTACCGGGACCGGGTGTTCGGGCGGTTCGCGGCGCTGGTGGCCGCGCGCGCCGCGCACACCGCCACCCGTACGTTCTTCACGCCCAGGGCCGATGCCTGGGAGGCGCGCTTCGCCGCCGACGGCCCGAGGTACGTGGCAGCGGTCGCCCGGATGGGGCTGCTCCCCGGCCAGACGGCTCTGGACCTGGGCTGCGGCAGCGGACGCGCCCTGCCTGCCCTGCGTGCCGGGGTGGGTGACAAAGGGAAGGTGTTCGGGGTGGACGTCACCTCGGCCATGCTCACGGCAGCCGCCCGGGAGGGGCGCGCCGGTCCGGCCTGCCTGCTGGTCGCCGACTGCCACCGTCTGCCGTTGCCGCCGGGCGCGACGCACGGCATCTTCAGCGCCGGGCTGCTCGACCATCTCCCCGACCCACCCCTAGCCCTGCGGGAGTGGGCTCGCGTCACCGCCTCCGGCGGCACGCTTCTTCTCTTCCATCCCTCCGGCCGCGCCGAGCGCGCCGCCCGGCACGGCCGCCCCTTGAGCCCCGACGACCCGCTGGGCGAGCCGAATCTGAGGCCCATGCTGGACGGCAACGGCTGGCAACTCGTCTGCTACGAGGACAACTCCGAGTACTTCCTGGCCCGTGCCGTCCGCGTCGTCGACGAGGCGCACAACTGAGCGGAACACCCGACCGGAGGGGATTCATGAACACCGAACTCGACCGCACCGCATGCCTGTTGGACGCCCAGGCCAAAGCCGCCGAGCTCTTCGCCGAGATCGAGGCGAGGAAGCTGGTCGCGCCGGGGGAGGGGGAGCGGGCGGTCAGCGACCGGATCCGCGACCTCGCGAACGAACTGTTCGGACCCACGCGCCACTGGCACAAGCGCATCGTGCGCTCGGGCCCGAACACCCTCCACCCGTACAAGGAGAATCCCCCGGACCGGATCATCGGCCAGGACGACATCGCCTTCGCCGACTTCGGGCCGATCTTCGAGGAGTGGGAAGCCGACTTCGGCCGCACCTTCGTCCTCGGTGACGACCCCGACAAGCTCCGGCTGCGCGACGACCTGCCCGAGGTCTTCGCCGCCGGACGCCGCGCCTTCGAGACCGACTTGGACATCACCGGCGCCGCGCTCCACGCCGAGGTCGCCCGGCTGGCCGCCACGCGCGGCTGGGAACTGGGCGGCTGGCACGCCGGTCACCCGGTGGGTGAGTTCCCGCACGAGAAGATCGACGGCGCCGACATCGAGTCGTACATCGCACCCGGGAACGCCGCCCGGCTCCGGCGCCCCGACCGGGCCGGACGCGACTGCCACTGGATCCTGGAGATCCATCTGATCGACCGCGAGCGCGGCTTCGGTGGCTTCCACGAGGAGCTTCTCGACCTGGGATGACCGTATGCAGCCCGTTGCGTAGGCCGTTCAGGCGCTGTCACTCGTGCGAGGGCCTCCTCCTGCCGACATCTCTTAGCGGTGCCCGTGTTCATCCGTCCGGCGGACGGATCCGTGCATGGGCCGGGCTCCTGCCGGACATCGGCGTGCCCCGCAGACCACTTGGAGACACGATGTCCATGCGTCACCGCCGACCGCACGCGGCCCTGATCGTCGCCGCCCTGTGTCTGGTCACCACCCTCACCGGATGCTCGGACTCGGGCGACGGGTCCTCCTCCAGCAGCACCTTGCCCGCCTCCGCTTCCGTATCGGTGTCCTCCGGCGCACCGTCCGCCCCGGCGAGCGCCTCGACCCCGGCGTCCCCCTCCGCCTCGCCGTCGTCGTCCGTGAGCAGCAAGGGCGAAGTGAAGGTCACCATCAAGAACTTCGCCTTCCACCCGGCCAAGTTCGAGGTCAGCCCCGGCACGAAGATCACCGTCACGAACGAGGACTCGGCCACGCACACCCTGACCGCCGACGACAAGTCCTTCGACACCGGCAACCTCGCGCAGGGGGAGTCGGCCACCATCACCGCGCCGTCCAAGCCGGGCTCGTACTCCTACATCTGCACCATCCACCCGAACATGAAGGGCACCCTCACGGTCCGCTGACGTCGGCGCACCCCGCACGCCCTCGTCACCGGGAGGACCCGTATGTCCCACGAACCGACCGACCCCCCGTCCCCCCGCCCTGCGCGCCGGCCATGGCGCGCGGCGGCCCGCATCCTCGCCGCCGCCGGACTCGCCGTCAACGCGTACGTGCACGCGGACCTCGCGTCCCGCTACGACCCCGTCAGCGCCACGATCAGCCAGGGCTCCCTCTTCAGGATCGAGACCGCCCTCGCCGCGCTCGCCGCCGTGCTGGTCCTGTTCTGGCGCCGGTCCCTCGGCGACGTCTTCGCCTGGCTCACCGCGGCCGGCGGGCTCGCCGCCCTGCTCGTCTACCGCTTCGTCGACGTCGGCGCATTCGGACCGCTGCCCAACATGTACGAACCCCTCTGGTACGCGGAGAAGGACCTCGTCGTGCTCTCGCAGGTCGTGACCGTCGTGGCGATGACCATGCTCCTGGTCGCCCGGGGTCGCGAACGGCTCCTGACCTGGCGGTCGGCCGCCGGCCACTGAGTGATATCTGTTCCGGCGAGTGCAGAAATTGGGGGCGGGCGGGCTGAAGTTTTTCCGGTCGGCGGGGCCGGGAAATTGGAGTTCTGCGGGATTTCGATGTGGCATGCTACTGTTGGATTTAGTTGCAGTTGTGGTTCCCAAAAACTTCGAGTGCCTCCGCCGGGATATTCGTTTCCGGCGGGAGCGCTTCTGTGTTTCCGGTGTCTTTTCCGGGCGGGGCGATGATCGCGGCGACAGGGGTTCGCACAGTGCGGGCTCCGGGCACTGCCCCGAAGGAGATATGACATGGCTACTGGCACCGTGAAGTGGTTCAACGCGGAAAAGGGTTTCGGCTTCATCGAGCAGGACGGCGGCGGCCCCGACGTCTTCGCCCACTACTCGAACATCGCCGCCCAGGGCTTCCGTGAGCTGCAGGAAGGCCAGAAGGTGAACTTCGACATCGGTCAGGGCCAGAAGGGCCCGACGGCCGAGAACATCGTTCCCGCCTGACGTCGTCGCTGACGCGTAGACCGTAGCTGGGGCCCGCACCTTGGGGTGCGGGCCCCAGCTCGTTGCTTTTCCGGGTGCCGTTCATCTTTTTGGCATCCAATTATTCGGCTCGTTCCTGCGATTCCCTGTGCTGTTCAAATGTCGCGGGAATTCCCTGACGCGTGCCGTGCATTTTCGTGCCGCGCTCAGGAAGGTTTTGCCGATCATGAAACGTACGTATGGGGCAGGTCGAGAGAGTCGATCCGGGCGAACGAGCCGGAGTGTGGTTTCCGGGGAGTTCGCGTTGCCGAAGACCGTTCGGCCGGGTCTCCCCGCCGTCGCTTCCTTCGGGGAGCTCGCCCTGCCGGACGAGCTCCTGCGGACGCTCACCAGCCTCGGCATGAACGAGCCGTTCCCCATCCAGGCCGCGACCCTGCCCAACTCCCTCGCCGGGCGTGACGTGCTCGGCCGCGGCCGTACCGGGTCCGGCAAGACCCTCGCGTTCGGGCTCGCCCTCCTCGCCCGTACCGCCGGGCGGCGCGCCGAGCCCCGCCGTCCGCTCGCCCTGGTCCTCGTCCCCACCCGCGAACTCGCCCAGCAGGTCACCGAGGCACTCACCCCGTACGCGCGGTCGCTGAAGCTGCGGATGGCCACCGTCGTCGGCGGGATGTCCATCGGGCGTCAGGCCGGAGCGCTGCGCGGCGGCGTCGAGATCGTCGTCGCCACCCCGGGGCGGCTCAAGGACCTCATCGACCGAGGCGACTGCCGGCTCGACGAGGTGGCCGTCACGGTGCTCGACGAGGCCGACCAGATGGCCGACATGGGCTTCATGCCCCAGGTCACGGCCCTGCTCGACCAGGTGCGGCCGGAGGGCCAGCGCATGCTGTTCTCCGCCACGCTCGACCGCAACGTCGACCTCCTCGTGCGCCGCTATCTGCACGACCCCGTGGTCCACTCCGTCGACCCGTCGGCCGGCGCGGTGACCACGATGGAACACCACGTCCTGCATGTGCACCCCGTCGACAAGCACGCGGCCACCACCGAGATCGCCGCCCGCGACGGCCGGGTCATCATGTTCCTCGACACCAAGCACGCGGTGGACCGGCTGACCCGGGACCTGCTCGGCGTGGGTGTGCGCGCCGCCGCCCTGCACGGCGGCAAGTCCCAGCCGCAGCGCACCCGCACCCTCGCCCAGTTCAAGAGCGGCCACGTCACGGTCCTGGTCGCGACCAACGTCGCCGCCCGCGGCATCCACGTCGACAGCCTCGACCTCGTCGTCAACGTCGACCCGCCCGCCGACCACAAGGACTACCTGCACCGCGGCGGCCGTACGGCCCGTGCCGGGGAGTCCGGCAGCGTCGTCACCCTGGTCATGCCCAACCAGCGCCGCGACATGAGCCGGCTGATGCGCGACGCCGGGATCACTCCGCAGATCGCCCAAGTCCGTTCGGGTGAGGCCGAGTTGAGCCGCATCACCGGGGCGCGGGCGCCGTCCGGTGTGCCGGTCGTCATCACCGCGCCAGTGGCGGAACGCCCTCGGCGCAGCGGGGCGAGCACCCGCGGCCGCCGCAGCCGTTCCGCCGAGGCGCGGCGCGCCGCCGATCCGAGGCGCGCCGGCGACCAGCCGCGCACGGGGCAGGGCACGGGAACCTTCCGGCCCCCGGTCGCCGCGGCGTCCTGACCTGTGAGACCACGGCCCGTAGCCCTGCCCCGTCCCCCCATCCCGTAGGAGGCACTTTGACACTGGTCGAGACACATCCGCGCGAGACGGCCCGCCCCCCTTCGGGGGGTGCGTACCCGAGGCCGTCGGGACCTCACGTCTGGGCCGACATGACCGTCGAGGTCGCCCTGTCCGTCCTCGACAGCTCCCGTGCCGGTCAGCTTCTCCTCTGCGACGAGGACGGCCGCTGCACCGGTACGGTCAGCCGCGCCGAGCTGGGCGCCGCGCGCGACAGCGCCCGTTACACCGATCGCATCCAGCTGCGGGACATCGTCCACAGCTCCGGTCCGTCCCTCTGCCTGTGAGGCCCCCCATGCGCTGTGTCATCGCCAGATTCCCCTTCGACCTCTTCAGCAGTGATGTGCTGGAGGCGATGAAGGGCGTCAAACCCGAACCCGTCACCGGCGACTCCGTTCTCATCGGGCGGCGCCGCTACCCCGTCAAGCAGGTCGGGGCCGTCATCACCCGGCAGGACCGGCGCGACTTCACCTCCGGTGAGGTGGTCAGGGCGCTGACCGCGCTCGGCTTCGCCTGTACCGAGGCCTCCGCGGGCGGCTCCGCCGGGGCTGGACTCACCCCGCTCCAGGCCGCGTCGGCGCTGATGGGCTCGCCCGCCTCCGCGTAGACACGCCGCCGCCGGCCATCGAGGCCGCGCGCATGCCGAGGGCCCCGACCTGCGCACCGGTCGGGGCCCTCGGCGTGCGCGCGGCCCCGCGGCGGCGTGGCCTTGCGGACGCATGGTGTTCAATTTGCCCGGGGCGCGGCCGCCGCGACGGCGCCGGGGCCCCTCCATGCGCCCCTCGACGAGGTGAAATGACAGCAGAAGGACCGCTCGGCCGTCTCGACGACGACGATTACCCCGCCTTCACGATGGGCCGGGCCGCCGAGATGATCGGCACCACGCCCGCGTTCCTGCGGGCCATCGGTGAAGCGCGCCTGATCACTCCGCTGCGGTCGGCCGGCGGACACCGCCGCTACTCCCGCTACCAGCTGCGTATCGCGGCACGGGCCCGCGAGCTCGTCGACCGGGGCACCCCCGTCGAGGCCGCCTGCCGCATCATCATCCTCGAGGACCAGCTCGAGGAGGCCCTGCGCATCAACGCGGAGTTCCGCCGCGCGGCGGCCGGACCGGACGCCGGGGCCGAGGGCCGATAGGCCCCACCCGAAGACCCCGCCCCTCAGGCAACTCCCTGCCATGCAGCTTCCTGGCGTGGCCGGATGCGGACAGTGGGGGTGGCGCGGTGATTATCTCTAGGCACGCAGTCGGAACGGGCCGAGACGGACCGGACCGGCGCAGGTCAACGCATCGAACGTACGCCGCACCGTACTCGCGAATGGAGACCTCTCATGTCCCGTGCCACCACCCGCTGTACCGTCCTCGCCGCCGCCGTACTCGGCGGGATCCTGTGGGCCGTGCCCGCGCAGGCCCTCCCCTCGGGGGCCACCGGACAGGGTGCCGGCGCCCCGAAGGCGGCCCCCTCCTCCGCCGACGACTTCGTGTGGCCGACCCCGCCGGCCCGGCCCCTCGACTTCGTGTGGCCGAGCCTTCCGCAGAACCTGCCCGGCCTGCCCGGTATACCCGCCTCGCCCGACGACTTCGTCTGGCCCGTCACCCCTCAGCGGTGAGTGCGATGCGGACGACGACGCCCCGTCAGATCCACTCCCTGCGCGTGGCCTGCACACCGGCCTCGAAGCGGCTCGACGCACCGAGGCGCTCCATCAGCTCGGCCATGATGCGGCGCTCGGTGCGGACCCCGATACCGAGCGCACGGGCCACGGCCTCGTCGGTGAGACCCGTCGCAAGGAGCTGGAGGAGCTTGCGCTCCTGCGGGGTCAGCCCGCCGGGCAGGGCGTCGCCGGGCCGGTCGAGGGGGCAGGAGTGTTCCCAGTACGCCTCGAACAGGGCCCGCATCGCGAGAACCACCGGCTGGCTGCTGAACAGCAGCGCGGACGGCTGGGCCTGACCCGGCAGACCTGCCACGATCGCCGCGGTGTTGTCGACGATGAGCAGCCGCATCGGCAGCGTCGGCGAGGTCCGGATCTCGCTGTGCCGCTCCGCCATCCACTGCGCGTGCGCCTTGGTGACGCGGTCGTTGGCGACGCTGTCGAGGTAGATCGACCGGAAGCGCACCCCCCGCGCGAGCGCCCGCTCGTTGAGGGGCCGGCCGGCCTCGATCGACTCCTGGGTGAGCGCGTTGACCGGATGGAACGCGAGGGACTCGCGCACGCAGGACTCGGCGAGCGCCTCCAGACGGATACGGATGTCGTCGACGTTGTCGAGGTGTTCCGTGCCGTCCAGGGTGTTCGACCAGCCGGACGCCGTGTACTCGGCGGCGAGCGCGGCCAGCGCGGCGCGGTTCTGCTCGATGCGCTGCTGGCGCCAGGCCAGTTCGTTCTGCTCCCGCTGGAGGAGGACCTTCAGGCCGAGCGACGGGTTCACCGCCCGCAGCCGGCCGGGTGAGTCCGTCGAAGGCGCGAGGAGGGCGAGTTCGGACAGCCGGTCCAGGGCCGCCTCCACCGCCTCCGGTGTGCAGTCGAGTAAAGCGGCGAGGCGCTTCGGATCGTGTTCCTTGTGGAACAGAATCGCGCGGTAGACGCCGAGCGTCTGCTGATCCAGTGACGAGACTTCGTCCACGTGGTGTTTCCCCCTTGAACCACGGTTGAACGTTTATTCAGCGCCAAGTCAAGGCGCCTGAGCTCCACTTCATCAGGGCGCGCCGCGTTCCCGGCGACGCGCACGTTTCAAGCCGTCCACAGATTCCGCACGTTACCTGCTCATCGTATTCCGCGAACAGGGAGTCCTCGTGTCCCACGCAGCGTCCTACGCACCCCCGCCGCTCGACGGCTGCGTCGTCCTCGTCGTCGACGCCACCACCGGCACCGGACGGGTCGTCACCGCGCGGCTCTGTGCCGCCGGGGCCGCCGTCGCCGTCGTCGGCGCGGGCCATCGGGGGCGCGGGGACGACGCGGCCACCAACGCCGCCTTCCTGTGCAAGGAGCTGGCCGACATCGGTCTCGTGGCGCTGCCCTACCAGGTGGACGCCGAGGACACGGAGGCGGTGCTGGGGCTGCCGGCGCAGATAGCCGCCGACATCGGTCCGCTCACGGCCGCCGTCGTGATCGTCCCGGCCGAGGACGCTCCGTACGGCCTCGCGGACACGTTCCGCGCGGTGTCGGCCGCCGTCGTCGCGGGCCTGCCCGTCCACGCCGTGCACATCGAGATCGACCAGGAGGCCCGGGCCGAGGAACTGGCCAGGTCGGTGGTCGACCGGCTGCTCGGCACGTCCGGTTCCGGTTCCGAGTCCGAGTCCGAGCCTGAGTCCAGTACATCGATACGGGGGTAGAGAGATGTCCGTACGCGTGGTCGTAGCAGGTGATCACCAGCTGGTCCTCGAAGCGTTCGCCGAGACGCTCAACGGCACCAACGGCCTGGACGTCGTGGGGCTCGCCACGACCTACGAGGCCGTGCTGCCCGCCGTCGAACGGCACCGGCCGACCGTGCTGCTCCTCGGGGAGCCCACCATGGGCGGCAAGGCGCTGCGGGCCGCGACCGATGTGCGCGCGCAGCATCCCAAGTGCGGCGTCGCCCTCATGGTCGGAGCGGCCACCCCCGCGGTGGTCGACCGGGCCGTCGCCGCGGGCGCGCTGGGCATCGTCCCCAAGAACGCGCGTCTCCCGCAGCTGATCACCACCCTCATGGGCGTCGCGGGCGGCTGTCTCACCGTCGACCCGGCGCTGATGCGGCCGCCCACAACCGGTGAATCGGCGCTCAGCGTACGAGAGATGGACGTGCTGCGCCTCACCGCCGGCGGCGCCACGGTGAAGGAGATAGCCGGCGAGCTGTATCTCGCCGCGGGGACCGTACGGAACCTCACCTCGGCGGCCATCAAGAAGCTGGGCGGCCGCAACCGGTTCGACGCGGCGCGCATCGCGAGCGAGCACGGATGGCTGTGAGACCGGGGCGGCCCGGGGCCGGACGCGCGCCGGCCCCGGCACGGGGTGTGCCGGGGCGGGGCGTCCTGGTGCGAGCCGTACGGGCGCTGCTCACGCGCGTACGGGCGCTGCTACTTCTCCAGGCAGAACTCGTTGATCGGGTAGCCGACATGGCGGTCGGCCGTGGGCAGATGGCCCAGGATCGTGTCGCCCGGCTTGAGTTCGGTGCTGTTGAGGACCGAGGCGCCGGGGCCGAGGACGCGGACGTGCCAGTCGTCCTGGAGGATCAGGTTGACCGTCTGGCCGTTGGGCGCGACCGCGTCGATGGAGATCAGCGGACGCGTCTCGATCTTCACCCGGCCGACGCTGACGGGGCGCGTGCGGCCCTTCACGTCGACCGCAAGCACCGAGCTGCCGGCGTGCAGTTCGCTCAGGTAGTGAGTCCGTCCGTGCTGCGCCACGGTGTACGAGTGGAGCGCGCCGGCGTTGACCCGGAAGGGGCGCGTCGGCATGTACGGCAGCGGGTGGGTCTCGCTGACGCACAGCACCATGCCCTTGGAGTGCGAGCCGACGAGGATGCCCTCGTCCTTGCGGAAGTGGGTCGTCGTGTCGACGCAGGCACGCTCGCCCATCCCGATGTGTGTGGCGCCCGTGACCGTCAGCTCGACCAGCGGGATCTCCCCGCCGCGCGAGGTCGCCGCCGTGCGCAGGGCGGTGGCGTCGCCCACGGTGCGGCCGCGCATCAGGACGCCGTCCGAGCCCAGTTCGAGCACGCCGTAGACGATCTCGGCCTCCTCGTTGTTGGCCGCGGTCGTGATGATCGAGCCCGGGGCGCCGGTGGCCGCCGCGATGACGATCTCCAGCGGGATCTTCGTCGGGTCGCGGAAGTCGAGGACGCTCCACGCCTCCAGACGCGCCGCCAGGCAGGCGTCCTCCAGGGTGTCGGCGTCGACGATCTCGACGTAGCGGCCGAACTCGACGTCGGGGTGCGCCGCGACGAGCGGCGCCCGCTCGTCCTTGCCGCCGGGCACGATCACCAGGTCGGCCTCGCCGAGGTCGGTGGGGACCGAGGCCGCCCCGTCCTCGAACAGGAGGATCTTGCGGACGGTCGGGGGCAGGCCGGTGAAGGCGGCCGGGTCGGCGGCGACGACGCCGTCGATCCGCTGGTGGACGGCCTCTTCGAGGATGGCGGCGGTGGCGGTGCCGGCGTCGCGGATGTCAAGCCAGCACAGTTTGGCGTCCGTCATGATGCGGACCTCCTGTCAGATCGTGGGAGAGCGGGGTGGTGGTCGGTGCGTCGAGGTGGTCCGGGGTGAGCCGGGCGTCGCTGTCCGTGTCGGCGGACGCGGTGAAGGGGCCCGGCCCGAAGTGCTGTTCGGGGAAGTGGTGGACGAGCCGGGCGACCTTGGCGGCGAGCCTCCTGGGGTCGGCGGCCTGGAAGATGTTGCGGCCCATCGCCACGCCGCCCGCGCCACCGGCCAGGGCGTCCCGCACGTACGAGAGGACGTCCTCCTCGTCGTCGAGGGCGGGGCCGCCCGCGACGAGCACCGGCACCGGGCACGCCGCCGTCAGGTCGAGCATCTCCGCGGTGGAGCCGAGGAAGACGGTCTTGACCAGGTCGGCGCCCAGGTCGGCGGCGATCGTCACGGCGTGCGCGACGAGCTCCGGGTCCCGGGGGTCGGTGATCCGCGGGCCGCGCGGATACACCATGGCGAGCAGCGGCAGGTTCCAGCGGTCGCAGGCGTCGGCGATCCGGCCGAGGTCGCCGATCTGCTGCCGCTCGTCGTCGGAGCCGAGGTTGACGTGGACGCTGACGGCGTCCGCGCCGAGGCGCAGGGCCTCCTCGACGCCGGCGACGACGTACTTGGCGTTGGGGTCGAGCGCCTGGCTGGTGCTCGCGTTGAGGTGGATGATCAGGGACATCGCGGCGAACCGCTCCGGACTGATGTGCCGCACACTGCCCTTGTGCACGACGACGGCGTCCGAACCGCCGGCCGCGAGGCGGCCCGCGAGATGGTCGAGTGACATGCCCTTGGACACCACGGGACCGTCACTGATCGAATGGTCGAGAGGGGTGATCATCAGGCCGGCCGTGCTGTGGCGGTAGAGCCGCCGCAGCCGCAGCGACCGGGCGAAGTGGCCGTATGCGGTCATGAGACGCCCTTTCTGGTTCGCGGGATGGCGTGATCGGGCGGGGCGCCCGTGCCGCGTACGCGGCCGGGGCCGTCCCGCGCGGTGGCTCCGCGCGGGGAGCTGGTGGCGGGCGCCGGCGCCGTCCCTGAGCGCTCGGGTGTGGACGACACCCGGCGCAGATACGCGCGGTCCGGCTTGCCCGACGGGGTCAGCGGCAACTGCGGCCAGACGGAGATCCGGACCGGGGTGTGCTCCGGAGTCAGCGTCGCGGCCACGTATCCGCGCAGGTCGCACGAGGTGCGGGCGGCGCCCGAGTGCAGTTCGACGGCGGCGTGCACCTGCTCCACGTAGTCGTCGTCCCGCACGCCGAAGACCGTGGCCTGGCGTACCTGCGGATGCTTGAGGAGCGCGTCCTCGATCGCCGTGGGGTCCAGCTTCAGACCGCCGTGCTTGATCACGTCGCCGACGCGTCCGTCGAGCCGCAGATAGCCGTAGCGGTCCCAGTGCCCGAGGTCACCGGTGCGCAGCCAGCCGTCCCTGAGGGTGGCGCCGGTCAGCTCGTCGTCGTCCAGATAACCGGCGGTCACCGTCGGGGAGTTGACCCACACCTCGCCCGTGACGCCCCGCTCGACCTGTGGTCCGTCGCCGGGCGCCCTGATCTCCAGGCGCACCCATGGGAAGGGCCGGCCGACCGAGCCGAGCAGTTCCGGCTCCCGGTGGTCGAGCGGGTTGAGGCTGCTGATGCCGCCTGCCTCCGTGGTGCCGTACACCTGGATGAGGACGTCCCCGAAGAGGCGGACGGCCCGCTCCACGCGGCCCGGGGCCGCCGGTGTGCCGCTGTAGGTGATGCGGCGCAGCGAGGACAGGTCGGTCTTGTCGATGCCCGGATGGTCGAGCAGCCGGTAGAGATGGGGGACCGCCAAGTACACGTCGGTGACGCGCTGTTGTGCGAAGGAGCGCAGTACGTCGTCGGGGTCGAAGCCGTCGTGGAGCACCACCGTTCCGCCGCCCGACAGGACGGCGTCGGCCATCGGCGCCGTCGTGTGGCTGATCGGTGTGACGGACAGGAGCGTCGCGGGTCCCCGGGGATCGAGGCCATGGGCGAGGCGGTCGACGAGCTCCTCACGGGTGCCGAACTGCTGGGCGACCATCTTGGGCCGGCCCGTGCTGCCGCTGGTGAAGTCGACGACGGCGAGCGCGTCGGGCCGCGGCGGCGGCAGCCGACCCGGATCGAGGACCCGGGCGGGAGCCCCACGCGGGATCGGCAGCACGGTGAGCCCCGGCAGGCGGTGGGACAGCCAGCGCCCCCGCTCGGCACTCTCCTCGTCCACCAGCAGGAGCAACGCGCCCAGATCCCGCAGGAGTCGGGTCTGCGTGCCGAGCGAGAACGTCTCCGTGTCGGTCCTCGGGTTCATCGACCGTACGTAGACGGAGGTGGCCCCCAGCAGGTGCACGGCGTACCGGGCGCTGAGCATCAGCGGATGGTTCGGCCCGGTCAGGACGGCCACGGTGTCGCCCCGGCCGACCCCGTGCTCGTACAGCAGGGCCGCGGTGCCGTGGACGGAGTCGCTCAGCTCACCGGCGGCGACGGTGCCGTCCGGCCGGTGCAGGACCGCGCGGGACGGATCCCGTTCGAGCGCGTCGAGAATGCGGCGGACGTACGGGCTTGATCGTGCGGTCATGTTTCCCCCTTTCTCCAGCAATTCGATGTGCGGAATGGGCAGTTCAAGAGATCTTCATTTGCGCCATCATTCCCATGGCGCTGTGGTCGATCATGTGGCAGTGGTAGGGATAGACGCCCTTGTGCGTGTCGAAGGTGAGCTGGAGTCTGGCCGTCTGCCCCGGAAAGAGCAGCACGGTGTCCTTGAGGCCGGCCTCCGCCGGATAGACCGGCTGCCCGTCGCGTTCGAGAATGCGGAACTGCACCAGGTGCGTATGGAAGTTGTGCGGAATCGTGGTGCTGGTGTTCGTGACCGTCCAGACCTCGGTGTCGCCCCATTCGATGTTCGTGTCGATGCGGCCGGCGTCGAAGGTCTTTCCGTTGATGTAGGCCTTGTCGCCGGTGCCGGGCTCGTCCATCCGCAGCTCGAAGCTGCGCTCGACGGTCGGCTTCGGCAGGGCGGGCAGGGTGGTGAGGGCGTCGGGCACGCGGCTGGTGTCGGGTGTCTTCTCGCCGACGTCGAACCGCATGATCTGGCCGACGAGTTCGGTCGGTCCCGGGCCCAGCATGTTCTGGAGCGTGAGCTGGGTGCCGGGCGCGTACCTGGAGAAGTCGACGACGAAGTCGGCGCGTTCACCGGGGGACAGGACGAGGACCGGGGTGGCGGCGGGTGCCGGGAGCAGGCCGCCGTCCGAGCCGATCTGGGTGACCTGGCTGCCGTCGTTCAGACAGAGGATGAAGATGCGCAGGTTGCATGAATTGAGCATCCGGAAGCGGTACTTGCGCGCCTCGACCTTCATGTACGGCCACGGCGCGCCGTTGACCAGGATGGTCGTCCGGTTCTCCGCGTCGTCCATCGTGTAGACCATCTGGCCCGCTGCGTCGAACTGGGCGTCGCGCAGGACCAGCGGTACCTCGTAGCGGCCGGACGGCAGGCCGAGCGCGTCCTCCGCCTTGTCGCCGAGCAGATAGAGACCGGAAAGGCCCCGGTAGACGTGCTCGGACTCCATGTGGTGGGCGTGGTCGTGGGTCCACAGCGTGGCCCCGACCTGGTCGTTGGCGTAGACGTACGTCCTGGAGCGGCCCGGCGCGATCGTGTCCGTCATGCCGCCGTCGTGCTCCACGGGGTTGCTGCCACCGTGCAGGTGGACGGAGGCCGGCATGTCGAGGGCGTTGATCTGGCGGACCACCGCGGTGCGGCCCTTGCGGGCCCGGATGGTGGGGCCGGGAAACGTGCCGTTGTAGGTCAGCACGTCCGTGCGGGTGCCGGGCAGGATCTGGTGGCTGGTGCGGCTCATGGTGACCGCGTAGTAGTCGGCGGTGCTCGTTCTCCGGTACGGGGCGAGGACCTTGGGCACGGGCAGCGGGACCGCGAACGGCGTGACGGCCGGGGCGCCGGCCGCCGTTGCCGCGTTCGCGGATCCGCCCGACGTCAGTGTCTGGAAGAGCCCTCCCGCGGCGCCCACTGCGCCGACGGCACCGGTGGTGAGACCGAGGCGTATTGCATGACGACGTGTAAGCACGGCGGGGATTCCTTAACTGAGGTCGCTCGGCCGACGTGCCCGGCCGGATGGTGAATTCGTCTTCCGAGCATGCGGACATGGGCGCGGAATTCCGAGCGATCGACACGTCGTGGTGACGGGTGTCATGGCCGCCGATGGTGTACGTCACCGATTTCACGCGAGACAGGGGGAGGGGTTCCCGTTCGGCGTGACAGTGATTTCCGGAGTACGCCCTCAACCGCACGCGGTCTGGGCAAGTCGCCTCAAAGGAACCGGAGATCAGCATGCAGACCGAGAAGACGGCGAAATCACCGCCGCGCACCGCGCCCGCATTCCGCGCCGACGTCCGGGTCCTCTTCGACGGGGAGTCGGCGACTCTCGCGGGCCCCGCCACCTCGCTCACCCTGCGTCCGGTGCGCGGCGGCATCCGCACCGCGCTCGGCAGGCTCGCCGAAGGGCCGCTCCCCATGGGCGAGTTGCTGGACGGCCTGCGGGCCGCCGAGGCCGTCCAGGTGGAACGGCTCCTCGACCGCGCGGGCCATCTCGTCGCGCACAGCGTCCTCACCCGGGGCGGCCCCGCCGACCGCAGGGAGCTCCTGCGCATCGAGCCCACCGCGCGTGACGCCGAGCACCGGATCGCCGTGGTGGCGCCGGGCACGACCGTGCGCCTCTCCCGGTTCGCGTTCTGCCGTACCCGCGAGGGCGTACTGGTCCTGGAGTCGCCGCTCGTGAAGTTCCGCGCGGTGCTCGTGGACCGCGCGGCCCGCGAACTGGTCGCCGCCCTGGGCGAACCCGTCGCGGCCGGCGCGCTCGGCACCGGCCTTCGCGAGGACGACGCCCTCGACGCGCTGGCCCACCTCGTGGGCGCCGGCTTCGTCGAACCCGCCGACGAGAACGGCACGTTCGCCTCCGACACGGAGCCGACGCTGCGTCAGTGGGACTTCCATGACCTGCTGTTCCACTCCCGCATCCGCTCCGGGCGCTACGACGACGTGTTCGGCGCCGTCTACCCGTACCGCGGCGAGATCGACCCCCAGCCCGCGGTGAAGCCCGCCCCGGACGGACCGGCCGTGGACCTGTACCGGCCCACGCGTGAGGAGATCGCCGGTCGCGACCCGTCCCTCACCACCGCCCTGGAGACGCGCCGCTCCATCCGCTCCTACGGAGAGGGAGAGTTGACGACCGAGCAGCTGGGCGAGTTCCTCTACCGGGTCGCCCGCGTCCGCGCCCACTACACCCCCGAGGACGGCAGCGGCCGCGACGAGGTCGTCTCCCGCCCCTATCCCAGCGGCGGCCAGGGCTACGAACTCGAGCTGTACGTGACCGTGCGGCGCTGCGCGGGGCTCGACGCCGGCATCTACTACTACGACCCCGTCGCGCACCGCCTCGTCCTCGTCAACGACGCGGAGACGGACCGGGAGTCCCTCTTCCATGTGGCGTCACGCGCCACCGGGATGGAGGCGCGCCCCGACGTGCTCATCACCGTCACGGCGCGCTTCCAGCGCATGGCGTGGAAGTACCGCGCCATCGCCTACGCCACGACGCTGCGGCACACCGGTGTGCTCTACCAGACCATGTACCTGGTGGCGACGGCCCTCGGTCTGGCCCCGTGCGGCCTGGGCAACGGCGACGCCGACATGTCGGCCCGTGTCCTCGGCCTCGACTATCTGAAGGAGTCGTCCGTAGGCGACTTCCTGCTGGGCAGCCGCAGTCCCGACGACTCCGTGGCCGGCGATCCCGAGGCGGGCTGGGACATGCTCAACAGCCCGGAATGGTCGCTGCCGGTTAATTCCCCCGTGATAAATGTCAGCGAGGGGGCGCAAAGGCTGGCCACCGAATGACCGGCCGAGCATTATTAATTGCGCAGCCACCGGTTGCGGAAAGAAAAAAGACCCCCCGGAAATCTCCGGGAAGGTCCCTCCGGGGAATCCCCGGGAACTCCTGAAAGGAATTCATCACATGAGCATCAACGACATCAAGAACGGTGACGACGCGGAGAAGGCGTTCGACAGCTTCGACGTCGACGAGCTGGAGACCCTCGAGGTCGCCCAGGGCGTGGCCCTCCCGGAGATGGGTGCCTCCAGCGGTTCGATCGGCACCTCGTCGTCCTCTTCGTCGACCTGCTCCGCCTGCTGACTTCCCCTCACCCACCGCTCATCCACCCCGCGAAGCCACTTCGCGGAACACCGGAAGGAATTCATCACATGAGCATCAACGACATCAAGAACGGCGACGACGCGGAGAAGGCGTTCGACAGCTTCGACGTCGACGAGCTGGAGACCCTCGAGGTCGCGCAGGGTGTCGCGCTCCCCGAGATGGGCGCCTCCAGCGGTTCGATCGGCACCTCGTCGTCCTCGTCCAGCACCTGCTCCGCCTGCTGATCCACCGTTCCAAAGGATGCGCCCATCCAGCCGGGAGCTGGATGGGTACATCCTTTTGTGGGGCCTTTCTACGGGCCCCTCGTCGGGCCGCCGACATTCCTGCGTCAGCCCCGCACGGCGACGTGGAACGACGAGGCCCACAGCACCAGCGCGGCACCCAGGCCGACCACGACACGCACGGTCTCCATCGTCGTGCCGGTCGCGGCAACCACCAGGCCGGCCACCGCGACCGCGGTCAGGAACACGGCCGTCCACTTGTACTGCCACTGGTCGAAGAGGCGGGCGAGCGGGAAGAAGTGCAGGCCCACGACCAGGCAGATGCCGGGCGGGATCAGCTCCGGGTGGCCGCTCGCGTTCGACGCCGCGATCACCACGAAGATCGCCACCAGCTCGGCCATGTTCACCATGCCGACCCCGCGGTTCCACTTCTCCGGGAGCCGCACCATGCGCGAGGCCGGACCGGCCCCGCCGCGGAAGGCCAGGACCACCGCCACGACGGTCACCGCGGCGGCGAGCACGCCGACCGTCACCGAAACCCCCACGGCACTTATGCCGGAGCCGCCCGCAAAAGCCCACACCAGGGCAAAAACCGCGAGGACGATGGCCCCGCGGCGGCGCAGATTCTGCGTGAGTGCAAGGCACTCCGTGTCCGTAGTCATGGCCGGAGGGTACAGCGATCTTGGCGCCTGCCCGGCAGTTTTCGGCCAACCCGTCCGTGACTCGGCGGGCGCTCGTGTCACGAAAGCGGTGACGTATGTAAGAGGCCGCCGGACATTCCCTTTCCGGGTGCGGGTCGGCGCCACAGAATTCCAGTCAAAACATTCCGCAAGATCTGTTGAAGATTTCCTGGAAGGTGCGAAAAACATGGGGGTTGAAGCGCCGGAGCGCACTGCCGTGAAGCCGGACTCCGCCGGCCTGACGGGAGTGCGGCTCCACACACGGATGCCGGTGACACCGGCGTGGCTCGCCCGACACGTCGTGCCGGTCGCCCGCGCCCTGAGCGAACGGGGCGCTCCCGCCGTCCAGTTGAGGCGCGGCTGGCTGCACGGCCCGCACGTCGACGTCCTCGCCCTCGCGGTGCCGGGCGGCCCGGACTGGACCGAGGTCGCGGACCTCCTCGACGCCGGTCCGCTCGACCCGCCGCGCGCCCTGACCGAGGAGGCGTACCTGGAGCAGGCCCGCGAGTTCGGCCGGCTCGAAGCGGTGCAGCCGCCCTACCTCCCGCTGCACGAACACGGCGCCGTCTCACGGGTGAGCCCCGCCGACACGGCGTCCCGCGAGCCGCGCCTCGACCAGTTCCGCGCCGTCGTGCTCGGCGCTCTCAACAAGCCCCTGCTGCGCATGATCGACGGCATCGCGGCCGAGCCCGCCACCGCGACCGTGCGGCTCGCCGAGGCGTTCGCCGCCCTCGTCGACACCCACTTCCTCGGCCCCGCCTACGGGGTGTTCTCGCCCCGCTCCCACGTCGAGGCGTTCCTCGCCTGGGCCGCGCCCACCAAGGACGTCAGGCCCGTCTTCCAGGAACGGCTCGCCAAGGACGCGCCCCGGCTGCGTACCGTCGTCGAACAGCGCCTGTCCGGCGAGGTGTCGGCCGGCGCCGCCGAGTGGCGGACCGCGTTCGCGTACAGCTCCGGCGCCCTGGAGAGCGCCGTCGCCGCCGGGACGCTCACCCTCGACCTGCTCGACTCCGTAACCGACGGCGTGGACCGCAGCGAGATGGGCCCGCCCGGAGCGACGCGCGTCGTCCCGCAGGGCGACCAGCCCGACAGCGACTTCCACCGCGCCGTCGGCGAGTCCGGAGTGGTCGCCGACCCCTCCCGCTGGTTCGCCGCATTCCGCCTCCTGACGAACCTCTTCTACGAGCAGCTGCCGCTCCTGACCGTCTCGCCGATGCAGCGCTACTACATGTGCTTCGCCATCGCCGAGACCGTCGACGACGTCCTCGGCGTGTCCTGGCAGGACCGCCTCAACGACCGCCGGGACCGCATGGCCGGCGCGGCGGCCGACCCGACGGGAGTCACGCGATGACCGGCCCGACCACACCCGAGTCCCTCTGGTTCCTGCGGGTCAACCCGCTGCGCCGCACCCGCCTCGCCGACCCGGCCCAGCGCCGCACCCTCGCCGAACTCGCTGCCGCCGAAGAGGTGTTGAGACAGGCCGCCGACGCGTGCTCCGACGAGCTGTACCACCGCATCGGCGCCGCCGCCGACGACGCCGAGCGCCGCGACCTCATCGCGCTGCGCCGCTCCATCCACAACGGCCGCGCACCCAAGAAGCCGCCGGCCCCCACGCCCGCCGTCACCGAGTGGCTGGCCGCACGGGACACCAGGGAGCGGCTGCGCGACGCCGTCGTCGAGGGCTACACCGAGGCCGCCGACCGCGAACGGGCAGGCCTGGCCGCCCTGTTGGGCGACGACGACCTGCTGCGCTCGCTCGCCCTGGTGGCACCCGAGGTCCACCAGGAGGCCGAGCGCTACCGCGCCGCCGTCCTCGGCCCCGGCAAGGTCTCCGCCCGCACCCGCAAGTCCGAGCGCGGCCTCATCCAGTACGTCACCCGGGCCATGGTCCGCACCAGCCCGTTGTCCCGGTTCACCGCCGTCGGCATCGCGGAGCCCGACCCGGCCGGGGTCGACCCCGGCGACGTCCCCTTCGAGGGCGCCACCGCCTTCCCCGGGCTCGACCGCGTCATGCTCGGCTACGTGCTCGGCGGGCTCCCCGCCGCCGACACCGCCGACCTCACGGACCTGTGGGTGGGCATCCCGCCCACGTCCGCGCCCGACCCCGAGTCCGGCAAGCTGTTCTTCCTGCGGCTCACCGACGCGGGCATGCGCCGGCTCGCCGTACCCCTGGACGGGCCCGCCGGTGATCTCCTCGACGCTGTGTCCATGGGGCCGCGGCTCTTCCCCGCCGTCGTCGCCCACGTCGCCGAACGCGCCGGCATCCCGGCGGAGGCCGCCGACAAGCGCGTACGGCAGGCCGTGGGCCAGGGCCTGCTGTGCACCTTCCACGAGGCCGAGGACGGCTCCGCCGACTACGACGACCTCCTCACCCCCGACGACCCGCGCGCCACCACCCTCGCCGCCGGGATCCGCGCCGGACTGCCCCGCCTCGCCGACGCCGCGGCGCCCGAACGGGGCGGTGTGCTCGCCGAGTTGCGCGGCGACCTCGGCAAGCTGAGCCACCTCGCCGGGCGGCCCGCCCAGATCACCGTCGAGGAGGACTACGTCATGCCGCCGCTGAAGGTGGCGACCCGGCAGTGGCACAAGCCGCTCGCCGACCTCGGCCCGGCCGTCGAGCTCCTGTCCGTCTTCGACTGGCTGCACGATGTACGCGTCCTGATGACGGCCGCGTTCGTCGAACGGTTCGGCGCCGGGGCCAACATCCCGCTCGCCGCGAACGCCGCGTTCGTCGTCGGCGAGGTGTCCCGGCGCGCGGCCGCCATGGACGCCGTGTACGGGCCGCACGGCACCGGCGACCCGTCCGCACTCGCGGGCATCGGCCCCGCCGACGGCTCCCTGGAGCGCATGTACCTGCTGCGCCGCGAGCTCACCGAGGCCGTCCACGCGCGTCTGTCGAAGACCGTCGACGCCGGCGACGACACCCTCGTCCTCACCCCCGACGACGTGGCGGGCCTGACCGCGTCCCTGCCCGACCGCTTCCGCCAGGACCCCCTCATCTACGGCGTCCTCCTCCAGGAGGGCGACGGCAGGCTCGTCCTCAACGACGGACTGCCGGGCCACGGCATGCTCTACGCCCGCTTCCTCGACGCCGACCGCCGCATGGGCGGCCGAGCCCTGCCCCGTCTCGCCGGACACCTCCAGAGGGAGTACGGCTTCGACGGCGCCCGCGTCACCGAGGACCTGGGCCTGCACCGCCTCAACGTCAACGCGCACGCGCCGATCCTGCCCGGCGGCCTCACCCCCGAGGACTGGTTCACGCTGCGCCTCGCGCACGACCCGGACACCGACACGCTGCGCGTCGAGGACGCAGACGGCGCGCCCCTGCGCGTCCTGCCGCTCGGTACGGGCCACCCCGGCCTGTTCCCGCCGCCCCTGTCCGTCGCCTCGGGCCTCGCCATCAGCGGCCGCCTCTTCAACAGCCTGCCCAACAGCTGGCACGCAGCGACGCCGTGGGACCGCGCCACCACCAGGACCGCGCCCCGCATGGCCGTCGGCGACGTCCTCATCGGACGCCGCCGCTGGTACGGCGGCGACGAACTCACCACCGCCGTCGCCGCGGGACCCGACGAGCACGACCGACTGCTCGCGCTCAACGCGTGGCGCGCCCGGCACGGCGTCGCCGAAGAGGTCGTCATCAAGAACGCGCCCGAGGACGAGGGACCCCTCTCGGTGGGCGCCCCCGACGTGCAGTCCAAGCGGCTCCAGCAGAAGCCGCAGTACGTCGACCTGACCAGCGCCCTGAGCGCCCGCGTCCTGCCGCGCATGCTCGACCGGCGCGGCGCCGACGGCTGCTACCTGGAGGAGGCGCTGCCGTCCGTCGTCGACGGCACGCACGCCACCGAGTGGGTCGTCGAGGTCGGCCGCGACGCCGGCGGCCGCTTCACCTACCGAGGGGGACAGGCATGACCGACGCCAAGCTCAAGGCCCGCCCGGACCTGCACTTCGCGCCCGTGCCCGGCGGCGTCTACCTCAGCGGCACGCGCGGGCAGGTCGTCCTGCGTGGCTCCGACGTCCTGCACGCCGTGGCCGAGGGCTGCGTCCCTCTCCTGGAGAACGGCGCGACCGAGGACGAACTCGTGGCCGAACTCGGCACCGAGCGTTCCCGGCCCGCCGTACGCCACCTCGTCGGCAAGCTGCGCGACGCGGGACTCCTGCTCGACCCCGACGCGTTCACCGCCCCCGAGCCGTCCGCCGAGGAGCGCGCGCCGCACGCGGAGTCCGTCGCCCGTCTCGAAGCCCGCCTCGACGACCCGTACGCCGCGTTCGCGCGGCTGCGCGCCGCCCGGGTCCTCGTCACGGGTCCGCCCGAGGCGACGGGCCCGGCGGCGCGCGGGCTGCGCCGGGCCGGGGTGGGGGAGGTGACGGTCATCGAGGCGTCCGATGCGTCTGACCACGTGTGCGAGGGCGCTGACGCGGTGCTGGAGATCCGGACCGCAGCCGGTGACGTACGGGTTGAACTCCCTTCTGTGAGGCACCACTTGGCGGTGTTCCTCGGTGACACGGCCCATGTCGTCGGACCCGTTCTCGCGGGCGGTCCCGAGGGCGCCGAGGCGCACGTCGCCTTCCGTGACCGGGCCCTGTCCTGGACGGACGAAGGCGACGGGCCCGTGCCGCGCCCGGTCGCCGACGCCGTCGCCGGGGCCCTCGCGGGGCAGCTGCTCATCGACACGCTGACAGGGACGGCGGACGCGGGCGAGGCCCACGTCGTGCACGGGGCGGACCTGGTCTCCGACCGGGTGACCGTCGGGGGAGCCCGCATGGCGGCCGCGACCGGCCGGCCGGGCTCCCTCCTCGCCGGCGTCCCCTCGACACCGCTGCCCGAACCCGAGGACGCGCGCGAGTCGGCCGTGGCCCTCGCCGGACGCTGGACCGGCCTGTTCGCCTACACCGCCGACGAGGACCTGCCGCAGATGCCGCTCGCGCTGCGCGCCGTGGAACAGCGCGGGGAGCGTGCGGGCACGGTCGTCGCCTGGGGACCGCATCAGGAGGCCGCGACCGTCGCCGCCGCGCTGCTCGCCCTGCGGGACCGCGTCGCGGGGGCAGCAGCCGGGCTGACCGAGGAACACTGGCTGCTCGACGGGGCGTTGCGGCTGCTGGCCCCGCGCGCGGTGGAGCTTGCCGGGGCCGACGCGACGCCCGACGCCGAAGGTGAGCGCATCCTGTCCGCCCTCCGGCAGCTCGTGGAGGGCGAGCCCCGGCTCGCGCTGCGTCACGTCCCCGGCGTCGACTGGCGTCTCGCCGAGGTCGCCACGGCGGCCGGTGAACTCCTCGGCGCAGGCTGGGGATCCACCCCCGAGGAGGCGCTGCGCACCGCCCTGCGCGAGGCCGTCGCGCACGCGCAGACGACCCGGCACGGCCAACTCTCCACGGACGCCCTGCTGTTCGCCGATCCGGCCGCCGTCGGCGCCCTGCGCGCACAGCTCGTCGCCCACGCCGACACCCTCGGCGTCGCCTTCATCGGCCACGCCGTCGCCGCGGACCCGGTGCTCGGTGAAATCACCTTCTGGTACGGGCCGGTCGAGGCCGCAGAACGCACGCGGGAGACCCACCATGCACAGTGACACGGCGGACACGATCATCGCGCGGGGCGCCCCCGACGCGTACGACGACGAGATCTGGCGGGACGTCTGCGCCGGGCTGAGCGCCCCGGCCGTCGCGGACGGCGCGAGCGTCTCCGTCCGGCGCGGCTGGGACCTCGGCTGGGAACGTCAACACCTCGACACCGCACGGGAGTCGGGCCGACCGCATCTGTCCGTGCGCGTCCACGGCGACGAGGTCCTCGTCGGACCGCTGTGGGCGCCGGGCACCGATGCCGGGTGCGCGGGCTGCGCCGAGGTGCGCGAGCGCACCGTCGTCGACCACCCCCTGGTCGGCGACCTCACCCGCGCGGCCGTCGGCCCCGCGCCGTCCGAGGCGCTGCTGCCCGAACTGCTCCGGGCGTCCCTGGAGCATCTGGCGCGGCGGCCCCTCGGCCCCGGCGAGCTCTACGCCGTCTCGGCGCGCGGCCTGCGCCGCCACCGCGTCGCCCGCAGTTTCCACTGCCCGCTGTGCGGCCCGGAGAAGGGTGAACTCGCCGCCGCGGAACAACCGTTGCCGCTTGCGCTGCGGAACCGGCCGGCTTCCCCGGGCGACCCGACCCGATCCGGCGACAGCCGTCTCGTCGAGCGTGGCCTGCTGCGCGAGCGCCTCGTCGACGACCGCTTCGGCCCGGTCCGCGCCATCCTGCGCGAGTCCCGCACCCCGTTCGCGATGAGCATGGCCGTCGTGCCGGACGCGCCGGCGATGGGACACGGCCGCGCCAGGACGTTCGCCGAGACCGAGCCGGTCGCCGTCCTGGAGGCGTACGAGCGGCTCGGCGGATTCCCGTACGACACCCCGGTCCTCACGGATCGCGCGTACACGGACGTCGCCGAGCACGCCGTGGACCCGGCGACCCTCGGCCGGTACACGGACGAGCAGCTGGCCCACCCGACGAGCCGGGTGACCCCGCACACGGCCGACACCCCGATGGACTGGGTGTGGGGCCACGACCTCGACGACGGGCGGGCCCTGCTCGTCCCCGCCGACCACGCCTTCTACCAGTACGAGTACGCGTTCCGCAGGGACCGGCGCGCCGCGAGAGCCGTCGGGCCGCACGAGCGCAAGCACTACTTCTACGAGTCGTCCAGCGGCTGCGCCGTCGGCGCGAACCTCGAAGAGGCGGCGCTGCACTCGCTGTTCGAGCTGGCCGAACGCGACGCGTTCCTGACCTCCTGGTACCGGGCCGCGCCGCTGCCCCACATCCCGGAGAGCTCGATCACCGACCCGACGAGCCGTGCCATGATCGAACTGATCCAGGCGCGCGGCTTCGACATCCATCTCCTGGTCGCCACGCGGGACATCGCGCTGCCCGTGGTCTGGGTCCTCGCCGTCAACCGCCTCGACCCGTTCCCCGCGACGTTCTCCTCGGCCGGATCCGGGGCGGACCCGCAGTCCGCGATCCGCGGCGCCCTGCGCGAGGTCGCCCAGCTCGTCACCAACCCGGTCGACTGGACCAGGGAACAGGTCGAGGCCATGGCCGAAGACCCCTGGCTGGTCCAGGAGTTGGAGGACCACGTCCGGTTCTCCTCGATCCCCGAGACGCGCGAGCGGGCCACGGCCGCGCTCGGCGGCCCGAGCGTCACCCTGGACGAGGCGTTCCCCGACTGGCCGCGACGCCTCGCCGACGCGTCGGGCAGCGATGTGCGGGGCGCCCTGGACTTCGTGCGCTCCCTGTTCGCCGACGCGGGCCTCGACCGGATCGTCCTCGTCGACCAGACGAGCCGCGAGCACGCCGACGCGGGCATCCACGTAGCGCGCGCGGTCGTCCCCGGCATCCTGCCGATGTGCTTCGGCCATGCACAACAGCGCCTCGCGGGCCTGCCCCGCCTGGACGCGGCCCTGCGCGGCACGGCCCAGGAGCACCGGACGTCCCCCTACGACCCCCACCCGTTCCCGTGACGGCGCCCGCGCCGGCCCGGCGTTCCCCCGTGGAACTGCCGGGCCCCGAAGGCGACAACAGCATCGCGCGCGAACCCCTCTGGTACGCGTACGGCGCCGGCGCCGACCGGCCCGAGCCGCCCCCGTGGACCTGGACCCCGGAACCGCCTCCGGACACGCACGTCCCGCCCGAGCCTCCGCGCGAGGGCGCCCCGCGCGAGACCCTCCCCCTCGGCACCGTCGACCTGCTGGAGGCCATGCCCTACCCCGCGCTCCCGCCGCCGCGCGACGTGCCGGACCGCCTGGCCCGCGCGCTGATCACCGCGTTCGGCCCGCAGCGCCGCGAGCCCGAGAACCCGTACAACGACCACCGCCCCTACGCCTCCCCGCGCTGCCTCTTCCCCGTGCACGCCTTCGTGGCCGGGGGCAGTGGCGGGGCGCCCTGGCGTGTCCTCGATCCCGGCCGGCACGCGCTGACCGGTGAGCCGGGCGGAGGCGCGCCGCGCCGGATCGCCCTCACCGGCCGCTACACGTCGATCCCCGCCGCCTACAAGTGGTTCAGGGGCTCGCTGGTCGCGCTCGAACTCGGCATCGTGCTGCGGGCGTTGGGCGTGGGCTTCGAACTGTTCGACGTACCCGCGCGGCTTTCGCTGCCCGGGCCCGACGGGCATGAACTCCTCGGGGACCTCGGGCTCGACCCGGCGTGGGAGTGGTCGCTGCCGCTCACCCTCGACGTCGGCGACCCGGCCCCGGTCCTGCCCGTACGGCGTCGCGCCGCCGTCCCCGACCTGCGCGACCCGTCCCTCGCCGACCTCGTGCGCGTCAACCGGCAGCAGACGTACGACAGTTCACCCGTACCGGTCGGGCGCGCGATCCCGCGGGACCTGCCTCTCTCGCGCACCGTCCCGAACTGGGCGGAGCTTCTGTGGCAGCGGCACTCCGGGCGCATGCCCCGCGCCCTGCACGGCATGAGCGGCCGCCGCGCCCGGCTCCCCGCCGAGGCGTTCGACACCGCCCTGCGGTGGCTCGCCGTCCCGCCCCCGGGGCCCGACCTCGCGGCGGCCTTCGACGCGGTGAACATCACCGCCGTCGTCCAGGGCGTCGACGGGCACGAGGACGGGGTCCACCGCGTGGTACCGGGCGGCGCCCGCCTGCTGCGCGCCGACCCGGAAGCGCCCGCCCGCCTGGAGGAGCACTACGGGTACGGCGTCTCGCCCGTCAACGGCTGCCGCATCCGGCACGCGCCCATGACCGTGTTCTTCTCCGTGCGCCCCCGCGACCTGTTCGCCCGCTCGGGCCCGGCCGGGTGGGGCGCCGCACAGCACGCCGTCGGCTGGGCCGCCCATGGCCTGTGCCTCTCGGCGGCGGCCTCCGGCCTCTTCGCCCGGCCCGTCCGCGCGTTCAAGGAGATCCCCACCCAGCGCGTCCTCGGCCTCGACCCGGACGAGACGATCGTCCTCTCCGTCGTCGTCGGCGCCCCGCAGGACTCGGGCGGCGCACTCCTGGACCTGCGGCTGTGACCGTCCACGCCCCGACCACTCAGGGAGACCTCATGACATGGAGCTCGTGGCACCTCCACCTCGCCACCACCGCCCGGACCGCGCACGACCGCGTCCTCACCGACGTGATCGGCCCCACGATCGGCGAACTCGCCCCCGGCACGCCCTGGTTCTTCATCCGCTACTGGCAGGCAGGACCCCATCTGCGGTTGCGGATAAGGGACTTGGAGCCGGATACGTATGACCGCGTCGAGGAGGCGCTGCGCGTCCGGCTCGCCGACGCCGGCACGCTCGGGCCCGGCGAGGATCCGCTGGACCCCGACGCCTACCTCGAAGGCGCGGGAGCGCTCGCCTCCGCGGGCGAGCAGGGCGACGACCGGCATGTACGGGCCATGCTGGCGCCCGGCGTCCACCGCGCCGACTACGACCCCGAGTTCGACCGCTACGGCGGCCCCGCCCTGATGCCCGCCACCGAGGACCTGTTCCGGCTCTCCAGCGAGCTCGTCCTGCGCCTCGCGCCGAAGGCTCCTGCGCAGGCGCAGCGATCCCTGCTCGCCCTGCGCGGCACCATGGCGGCCGCCGCCGCCCTCGGTGACACCGCCGAACGTGGCTACTTCTACGCGCACGGCCTGGGCGCCTGGCGGGCCTGGGCGGGGGAGGCCGGCTACCCGGACGAGCTCCTCGACTCGCTGACGACGATCACCCGGGACGCCGGGGCCAAGCCCGTGGACCCGCTCGCCCACGGCCCGTTCGCCCACTGGCACGACGGACTCGCGGCCCTCACCGGCGACATCCGGGAGAAGTCCCCGACCCACCCCGGCATGATCCTCTTCTCGCACGCCCACATGCTCCACAACCGCCTGGGCCTGAGCCTTCTGGAGGAGCTGCGCAACTACGCCTGGCTGGCGCATGTCTTCCCGGTCGCGGAGGGCGCCCTCGCCTGACCCGGGAGCACGCACCACGAGGCCCGGCCGGTGAATCACCGACCGGGCCTTCGTGTTGTGCCGCACGCGGATCAGGCGCGTACGAACACCGCCGTCACCCGCACCCGCAGCCGGGGACCCACCATCGCCCGCATCGCGCTCACGCCGCACGCGTGCCGGTCGACCGTCGCCGACGCGCGGACGACCGTGCGGGCGCCCTCCGGGACGGCCTCGTCGACCGTGAGGACCAGCGGCACCGCACGGCCCTTGACGGACAGCAGGCCGGAGACGGTCCAGGGCTCGCCCGTGGCGAGGGACTCACCGTCGAAGCGCAGGAGCGGGTGGCGCTCCGTGTCGAGGAAGGCGGGGCCACGGACGGCGTCGTCCCGGCGCGGGTTCCCGGTCGTGAAGCCGGCCGCGTCGAGCGCGACGTCGAGGTGCCCGAGCCGGCCGTCCCCGTCGAGTTCCGCGGCGCCGGAGCGCACCGGCATCGACCCGGTCACCGGGAGGAGGAGAAAGTGCCGGCCGGTGAACTCGACGGAACTTGCGGAGGGTTCGAGGGTCCAGGCGCCGGCGAGGTCGGACGGCCCGGGGTGCGTGTGCCGTTCGGTGAGGGACATGCGAGGGGGTTCCCTTCGGGGAGTGGGGGGTGGGGCGGGGTGCCGAGGGGGCCTCCGAGGAGGCCCCCAGGCCGTGCGCGGGATACGGCGCGTGGACTACTCCGGCCGCGGGTCCCAGCGGAAGCTGCGCACCGCGATCAGAGCGCCGATGACACCCCAGGCCGCGAGGACGGCGAGGTCGCGCCACTGGTAGCCGGAGTTCTGCGCGAACGGTGCCAGCATCGCGTCGTTGAAGGGCTTCACCGGGAGCAGCCCGGCGATGTTGTTGAGGACCTCGGAGTGGATCGGGAAGTAGCTGCCCGAGATGAACACCAGCGGGAACTGGATGAACTGCACCACGGCGGGCGCCGCTTCCGAGTTCTTGATGAGCGAGGCGACGCCCACGCCCAGCGCGCAGAAACTCGCCGCGCCGAGCACGAGGGTGAGCATGATCGCGCCCCAGTGCGTCGGCAGCGGCACGTCGTACAGCGAGCCGATGCCGATGACGAGCGCCACGTCGACGACGCTCACGACGATGCAGTGCACGAGCAGGCCCGTGAAGTAGACCCAGGCCGGCAGCGGCGTCGCGTGCAGCCGCTTGAGCACTCCGGTCTGCCGGCGCATCGCGAGGACGATCGCCAACTGCCCGTAACAGGCGCCCAGTACGGACACCGCGGCGATCGTCGGTGTGTAGTACTGCATGCCGGACAGGCCGAAGAAGAACTTGTCGTCGGCGCTGCCGCTGAACACCGCGCCGAAGATCGCGATGATCACGATCGGCAGCACGAACGTGAACACCATCGACTGCGGGTTGCGCCAGAACGACAGCTGCTCGTAGCGGATCTGGTGGCCGAGCAGCGCCAGCGGGCTCCGCTCGGTGCGGGCGGTGCGCCCGGCGCCGGCGGCCGTGGTCGGGGTCAGGGTGGTCATGAGCGGCTCCGTCCGGGTCGGCGCCCTCGCCGCGAGGACGGCCCGCGCCCGCGTTCGGAGGACGGTGAGGATGCTTCCTGTTCCGCGTATTTGCTGGTCAGGTCCAGATAGATGTCCTCGAGCGTGGGCTGCTCCACGGTCAGGCGCTCCAGTGGGGTGCCGCGCCGCAGCGCCCACCCGGTGAGCCGGTGCAACGCGGCCGTCGGCTCGTCCGACTCCGCCGTGACCAGGCCCTCCTGCACATCGCTCACCTGCAGCGGCACATCGGTGAGGGTCGCGCCGTGCGGCAGCAGGAAGCGGATCCGGGCCAGCGCGCTGTCCCGGCCGCCCAGCGTGTCGGGCGTGCCCGCGGCGACGATCTCGCCGCCCGCGATCACGGCGACCGAGTCGGCGAGCGCCTGCGCCTCGTCCATGTAGTGCGTGGTCAGGACGATGGTGGTGCCCGCGTCCCGCAGGTTCTTGACGACCTCCCAGGCGCCGCGACGCGCGTTCGGGTCGAAGCCCGTCGTCGGCTCGTCGAGGAAGAGGAGCTGCGGGTTGCCGACGACGCCGAGCGCCAGGTCGAGCCGCCGCTTCTGCCCGCCGGACAGGTCCTTCACCTTCGCGCCGCGCTTCTCGTCGAGCCCGACCAGGTCGATGACCTCGTCGATGCCGCGGGGCGCGGGGTAGTAGCCGGCGTTGCGCGCGATCGTCTCGCGCACCGACAGATACGGCTCGACGGCGATGTCCTGGAGCACGAGCCCGATCTGCCCGCGCAGCCACTTGCCGTCCGCCTTCTTGCCCGGGTCGCGCCCGAGCACCTCGACGCTCCCGCCGTCCCGGCCGCGGAAGCCCTCGAGGATCTCCAGTGTGGTGGTCTTGCCCGCGCCGTTCGGTCCGAGCAGGGCGAAGATCTCCCCGTCCGAGACGGTGAAGTCGACGCCGCGTACGGCCTCGTGGTCCCCGTAGCGCTTGCGCAGGCCCTCCACGGCCACCGCGGTCACCGCGGTCCCTCCGCTTCCGTCACTGTGTGCCTCCCGGCGTCGTCAGATCTCGCTGTCACCTGGAAGTTAGGCCCGGCCAGGGGCCCTTGAGCCGCCGTGGCCCGGTTCCGATGACGGACGTCACGCAAGCGGCGACAGTTGTCAGGTCAGGGGGTGACGGCCGTTGCCGCGCGGGCCGGGATCCGCCGATGCTCTGGGAGCGGCGAAGGGCGGGACCCCGGGCCACCGGGCTCCTCGCAGCGCCGCGCACATGGCCGGTAGACAGCGACGCGGAAGGCGGTCCCAGACGTGCGGTTCGGGGAAGTGGGCGAAGGGGAACGGCCGCGGATCACTGTGGTCGGCGCGGGCATCGGAGGCCTGGCACTGGCCGGCGCGCTGGCCGCGCACGACATGCCGTACGTGGTCTTCGAGCAGACCCGGCGCCTCGCGGAGGTGGGGGCGGGCGTCCAGCTCTCGCCGAACGCGATCAGGCCGCTGCTGCGCCTCGGCCTCGGCCCGGCGCTGCGCGAGCACGCCGTGCGCATCGAGGCGATGGAGGTACGCGGCTGGACCGGCCGCCCCATCGCCCGTACACCGCTCGGCGAGGACTGCGAGCGGATGTTCGGGGCGCCGTACTACGCGATCCACCGCGCGCATCTGCACGAGGCGCTGCTCTCGCTGGTCGACCGGGACAGCCTCCGGCTCGGCCAACGCCTGCGCGGCGCAGATGAGTTGGGTGACGACGGCGCCCGGCTCACCTTCGAGGACGGCACCGTCCGCGACGCGGAGGTCGTCGTCGGGGCCGACGGCATCCACTCGACCGTCCGCGAGACGTTCCTGCGCGACGAGCCGGTCTTCGCGGGACTCGGCATCTACCGGGGCCTGGTCCCCGTGGACCGGCTCCCCGACGAGGCGCGCGCCGCCCTCGTGCGCCTCTGGCTCGGGCCCGGCGGGCACTTCGTCTGCTACCCGGTCTCCGGCGGCCGCCACCTCAGCTTCGCCGCGACCGTGCCCATGACGGACGCGCCGCCCGAGTCGTGGTCGGCGCCCGGCGACCCGGAGGAGCTGCGCCGCGCGTTCGGCTCCTGGACCGGCCTGGTCGCGGACATCGTCGAGGCCGTCGACGTGACGCATCAGTGGGCGCTCCACGACCGGCCGCCGCTGCGGCAGTGGTCGAGCCGCCACATCACGCTCCTCGGCGACGCGGCGCACCCGATGCTGCCGTTCATGGCACAGGGCGCCAACCAGGCCATCGAGGACGCGATGGACCTGGCGGCCTGCCTCGCCGCCCCGACCGACGAGCCCACCGGCACCCGCCTCGCCCGCTACGAGTCCCTGCGCATCCCGCGCACGGCCGAGATCCAGCGCGGCTCCCGCGGCAACGCCGGCGTGCTGCACCTGCCCGACGGTCCGGCCCAGCGCCGCCGCGACGCACAGATGGCGGTGCACGCCGCCCTGCGCGACCGGACGACGCTGTACGCCCACGAGACGGGACGCAGTGTGGTGCCTTCGGGGGTGTGACTTGGGTGGCGTGCCTTTTCGAGGTGCCACGGGCGATGTGACGGGGCGTCGGCCGCCGTCTACTGTTCGGCGCATGCAGTCCTACACCATCGGGCAGGCGGCGCGGCTGCTCGGCGTCAGCCCCGACACGGCACGCCGCTGGGCCGACGCGGGCCGCGTCGCCACCCACCGCGACGAGGGCGGCCGCCGTCTGATCCGCGGGCAGGACCTGGCCGCCTTCTCCGTCGAGGTCGGCCAGTCGGGACCCGACGACGAGGACGCCTCGTACACCTCCGCGCGCAACGCCTTCCCCGGCATCGTCACCGGTGTGAAACTCGGCGACGTGGCGGCCCAGGTCGAGATCCAGGCGGGCCCGCACCGGCTCGTCTCGCTCCTGACCCGCGAGGCCGTCGAGGAGCTCGGCCTGGAGGTGGGCATGCAGGCCATCGCCCGCGTGAAGTCGACCAACGTGCACATCGACCTCACCTGACCCGGTCCACCGGACAGCTGGATGCGCGGGGTGTACGTAGCAACACCCGAGGTCCGGGCCGTACGCCCCATGTGCCGGAAAGCCGCCGTCCCTAACGTCGTGGTCATGGCGCGGACAGCGCCGTGACGACGACGGTGGACGGGGAGAGACCATGTTCCGACGTACGGGCCGAGCAGGCGGCAGCGGACCGGCAGGGCACGGAGGCGAGGCCCTGCGTCTCGTCAAGGTCAGCAAGACGTACGGGGCCGGGGAGGGCGCCGAGAGCGCCGTGACCGCACTCGACGACGTGACCCTGAGCCTGCGGACCGGGACGTTCACCACCGTGATGGGTCCCTCCGGCTCCGGCAAGTCCACGCTCCTGCAGTGCGCGGCCGGACTGGACCGGCCCGACAGCGGCATCGTGATGGTCGACGGCGAGGAGATGACGGGCGGTACCGAGGCGGCCCTCACCAAGTTCCGCCGCCGCCGGATCGGCTTCGTCTTCCAGCAGTACAACCTGCTGCCGACGCTGACCGTCGCCCAGAACGCCACCCTGCCGCTCAGGCTCGCAGGGCGGCGCGTGAACCGGGCCCGTGCCCAGGAGATCCTCACCCAGGTCGGCCTCGGCGACCGGCTCGGCCATCGCCCCGACCAGCTCTCCGGCGGTCAGCGCCAGCGCGTGGCCATCGCCCGCGCCCTCGTCACCCAACCGAGCGTGATCTTCGCGGACGAACCGACCGGCGCCCTCGACACCCGCAGCGCGCGCGACGTCCTGCGCCTCCTCCAGGAAGCCGTGCGCCTGCACGGCAGGACCGTCGTCATGGTGACGCACGACCCGGTCGCCGCCTCGTACGCGGACTCCGTGCTCTTCCTCGCGGACGGCCGCCTCGCGGGCGAGATGACCGCGCCCACCGCCGACGCCGTGGCCGAACGCCTCGCGCACCTCGGCGACAGCACGCCGGCGGGGGTGTGAGCCGTGTTCGCACTCGCCCTGCGCTCCGTCCGGCTGCGCCCCGGCCGCCTCGTCGCGACGCTCCTGTCCGCCTTCCTCGGTGCGGCGATCATCATGACGTTCAACTCGCTGCACGACACGGCGGGCGCCCCCGGCGTCGATCACGTCAGCGCGGAGACCCTGACCACCGCGGCGAGCGTCGTCGGCGGCTACGGAACCCTCCTCGTGTTCTTCGCCGTCGCCTCCACCCTGACCGTCAACGTCCGCCAACGCACGGACGAGATCGCCCTCCTGCGTCACACCGGCGCCACCCCCGCCCAGATCAAGCGCATGATCGTCGGCGAGTCCGTGATCGTCGCCCTCGCCGGTTCGGTGCTCGCCGTCGGGCCCGCGGTGCTCGGCGGCCACGCCCTGCTCGACGTGTTCAAGGACAGCGGCCAGGTCGCCGACGGCGTGAGCTACGTATTCGGTCCCGTCGCCCTCATGTCCGGCCTCGCCGTCACTCTGCTCGCCTCCGCGGGCGCCGCGTTCCTCGCGGTGCGGCGCGCCACGAGGGCGGCCGCCGGGATGCGTCAAGGGCGTGGCAGGGCCCGGAAGTTCGCGGCATGGGGCGTGCTCGCCGTCGGCGCCGCCGGTGTCCTGAGTACCTTCGCCATGAAGGCCACCGACGCGGCTCTCATGGCGGCCCCCGCCTACGGCGCGATCCTGCTCTCCGTAGGCTTCGCGCTCCTGTCCCCGGCCCTGCTGCGCGCCCTCCTCGGCCGCGTCGAACCCCTGCTCACCGCACTCACCGGCGCGAGCGGCTATCTGACGGTACGGAACATGCGACAGCGCGCCGAGCAGCTCTCCGGCGTCCTGATGCCGCTGATCCTCTTCACCGGCATGGCCACGGCCACCCTCTACATGCAGGCCGTCGAGAACGACGCGATCAAGGCGTCCGGTCTCGCCAAGTCCGTCGAGGACAAGAACCTGGAGACCCTCAACTTCGTGGTCGTCGGCATCATCGTCGTCTTCGCCTGCGTGATGCTCGTCAACACCCTGTACGCGGCGACCTCCTACCGGGTCCGCGAGTTCGGGCAGCAGCGCCTGGCCGGTGCCACGCCGGGACAGGTCCTCGGGACGGTCGCGGTCGAGAGCCTCGTCCTCACGGTGACGGGTGTGTTCTTCGGCACGGTCGCGGGCCTCGCGGGAATCGTGCCCTTCACCACCGTCCGCACCGACTCGCTCCTGCCCGACCAGGGCCTCGGGATCTGGCTCACGGTCGTGGCGTTGGCGGCCACGGCCACGTTCGTGACCAGTCTGGGCACGGCCCGCAGCACCCTGCGTGTCAAGGCCGTGGACGCCGTGGCGATCGCCGCCTGACACCGGATCCGTCCGCCCGGCACGGTCCGCGCCCGCCACCACGGCGGATGCGGACCGTGTCGCTGTTGGGCTGAACGGGTGACTTGGCGTAAGAATGGCGGGTGCAGACAAAAGTACGAGCCCGGACGGGGTGGGGCAGTGAACAGCCACGACGTCACTGACGAACAGTGGGAAGGGCTCGCCCAGGTCGTACCTCTGCGCGGCCGTAACGCATGGCCGTCGGCGGTCGACCACAGGGCCGTTCCCGAAGCGGAGACGGAGGCGCGGCGACGGTTCGTCGTGCTGCGGGTCAACGTGTTCGCGGACGCCCGCGAGGTCGCCGAGACCGTGATGACGGGCATCCCCGTGCTGCTCGACCTGAGCGGCGCCGAGTCCGATGTCGCCAAGCGCGTCCTGGACTTCAGCAGCGGAGTGGTCCTCGGCCTCGGCTGCGGAATGCACCGGGTCGACCGCAATGTCTTCCTGCTCGCCCCTCCCGGCACCGAGGTGCAGGACTTCGTGGCGGGGGCCGTTCCCCGGGCCTAGGGCCTTTCGTTCGGATCAGGTCGGATCAGGGCGCGGTGCCGGGCCCCGCGAGCCCGGCGTGATCCGAACGAGCGGCCCTGGTCACCCGGCCCAGGCCCTCCGGTCCCCCGATCGAAGGAAGGCTCGCCCGGAAGAACGGTTCTCCGGGCGGAGCGCCGCCTACCGTCCGGGACATGACCTTGCTCGCGCGGGACGGCGGCGCACCCCCGGCCCCCCAGGACCGGCCGAACCTCACCGAACTGCGGCTCTCGGCCTTCGCCGCGCACCGAGGCGCCGGCTTCCCGCTCGGCCCGCTGACCCTCTTCGCCGGACCGAGCGGCAGCGGCAAGTCCAGTGCCCTGAAGGCCTACGAGGGTCTGGCCCGGCTCGGCGGCGGCGCGGCCCTCGACGAGGTGTTCCCCGACCCGTCCGCCTATGTCCCCGACCGGGCCCGCCCCGACGCGCAACGACGCCGCGGCTTCCGCATCGGCTGCACCGTCACCGGGCCCGTCGGCCCGGTCCGCCTCGACCTCGCGATCCAGGCGGAGCCCGAACTGCGCATCGTCGGCGAGCGGTTGACCTGCGACGGCCGCACTCTCCTGGAGACCGCCCTGCGCGACCCCGGACGCCGCGTCGTCCAGGCCGCCTGGCACACGGCGGGGGCAACCCCCGTGACCCGCGCGCCCCTGCCGGACGACCTGCTCGGCACGGCGCTCCTGCCGCTGCGCGTCGCGGGCAAGACGGAAGGCCAGCGGCTCGTCATCGCCGCCGCCGAACAAGTCGTGGTCGCCCTGCGCTCCGTCTTCTCCTGCGACCCCCGGCCCGACCGCATGCGCCGCCCCGCCCCGGTCACCGCCGACCGCCTCGTGAGCGGCTGCGACAACCTCGCCGCCGTCCTGTGGCGCACACGCTCCGAGTGCGGCACCCGGCACGCGCTGCTCGTCGCCGCAGCCCGCGCCGGCTGCGCGGGACCCGTCGTCGACGTCCTGTCGGAGGACCTCGGCAACGGCACGGTACGGGCCGTGCTCGACCGCGGCGACGGGCTGCGCACCCCCGTCGACCGGCTCGGGGACGGCGAGTTGAGGTACCTGGCGCTCGCCCTGGTCCTGCTCACCGGCCCCCGGGTGCTCGCGGTGGACCCGGCGGCAGAGGTCCCCGAGGCGTACCAGACGCTCACCGTCCTCGCCGACGGCCTCGACCGCAGCCTCGACCCGCGGCAGCTGCGGGAGCTGACGGCGCTCGCGGTGCGGATGTGCGGGCGCGGGCACATCCGGCTCGCGGGGGCGGTCGGCGACGGGACGTGGGCGGCACGGGAGCACGGCGCGGCGGTGGTAGACCTGGGGCCGTGACAGAACTTGATGTGGCGGGGCTGCAGCGCCGGCTGGCCCGATTCGCGGCGGCCAGGAACTGGGAGCAGTACCACACGCCGAAGAACCTGGTGGCCGCGCTGAGCGTGGAGGCGTCCGAACTGGTCGAGATCTTCCAGTGGTTGACCCCGGAGGAGTCGGCCGGCGTGATGACGGACCCGGACACGGCGCACCGGGTGCGCGATGAGGTCGCGGACGTCCTCGCGTATCTGCTGCAACTGTGCGAGGTGCTCGGGATCGACGCGCTGGCGGCCCTGTCGGCGAAGATCGACCGCAACGAGCACCGGTTTCCGGTGCCTGGGGAGGGCTGAGGCCGGCTGGTTGGGCCGCATGACCGGTCTTGTCACTCTATGGAGTCACGGAATTATCAACATTGGACTCCGTGTCCACAGATTTCGGTCGTCCTCTGGCTTTTCGCCACTCGGACCCTCACTCTGGGTAGTGGACAAGGGAGTTCGGGACGGGGGCGGCGCATGGACGCGGTGCGACTCATCAGGGCGAGCCGACGGGCCCTGGCGGAGAGCCAGGACGCGCCGGCCATCACGCGGGAGGCATGGCAGGCCCAGGCCCTCGCACAGGCCATGGGGAACAGGCTGGCGAGAGAGGGCCCGCCGGAGCTGAGGGGCGAGGCGCTCGGACTGAGCGAGGCGGGCGGCAGAGGCTGTTCGGGCTCGGCGATCCCGGTCATCGGGTCGGGCGGCATACGGGCGGCGCAGCTCACGGAGCTGCCGGAGGCGCACAAGGCACTGATCGGTCTGGCCGCGCTGCTCGGGGAAGTGGGGATCGCCCTGGTGGGCATAGCCAGCGAGGCGGAGGAGGAGGGGGCCTACTGGCACTGCATGGACGCCATCGACGCCGCCGACGAATCACGGGACAGGGTCCTCGAGATAATCCGCCGACTCGGGCTGCGTCACGACACCATGTCGGAGCCGGACTCGGCGGCGTAGGGGCCGCCACTTGGTACGGCTGCGGCTGCGACGGCAGCGGGCTTCGGGGGCGCACCGGCATCGGTGCGACGCGCCCCCGGCGAGGTCAGAGGCGGTGGCCCCCGTCGGCGGACGGGGTGTCGAGTCCGGTGGACTGCTGAAGGTCGGTGTCGAGTTGCGACAGATCCGCGTTGAGCGCGGCCATCAGCTCTTCCATCTGCTGGATCAGACCCTTGGGTGCGCCCATCTGATCCAGTACGGCCGGTTCGTGCACGACCTGCTCGGACATGGCTTTCTGGGACATGACGGCCTCCTCGGCCCTCGCCCTCCCCGCGGGGGAGGGCAGTTGACGCAAGCCTCGCCCGGCAGCGCCAGCCGCCGGTGCGGGTGCCGGGCGGTCCGGCTCCGCCCGAGCCAACGATCACTCGCGTGGACGGGTCACTGGCGTGCGCCCCGGCCACGTGCCCGGTTGACGGATATTCACCCGACAGGGGCGGGGCCGGAGTGGCGGGACCAGCGGAGTTGACGCTCAGCCGTGAAGCCGCTCAGGAAGCCAGGAGGTGCGTGGTCTAGGAAAGCTGGGGCATCACCTCGGTGGCGATCAGCTCCAAGTGGTCCAGGTCGTCCAGGTCGAGCATCTGGAGATACATCCGCTGCGAGCCGACGGCCTGGTACGCGGCGATCCGCTCGACGACCTCGGCCGGCGAGCCGGCGAGCCCGTTCGCCTTCAGCTCGTCCACATCGCGGCCGATGATGGCGGCGCGACGCCTGACGTCGGCGTCGGTCTTCCCGACGCACGCCACCAGGGCGTTGGAGTAGACGAGGCTGCCGGCGCTCCGGCCGTGGTCCTCCGCCACCGCACGGACCCGCTTGAACTGCTGCTTCGTGTCGGTGAGCGACGCGAACGGGATGTTGAACTCGTCGGCGTACTGCGCGGCGAGCGCCGGGGTCCGCTTGGCGCCGTGCCCGCCGATCAGGACCGGCACCTTGTTCTGCGCCGGCTTCGGCAGCGCGGGGGAGTCCTTCAGCTGGTAGTACGTGCCGTTGAAGTCGAAGCGTTCGCCGACGGGCGTGCTCCACAGGCCCGTGACGATGGCGAGTTGCTCCTCGAGGCGGCCGAACTTCTCCTTCGGGAAGGGGATGCCGTAAGCCTCGTGCTCCGCTCCGTACCAGCCGGAGCCGAGGCCCAACTCCACGCGTCCGCCCGACATCTGGTCGACCTGCGCGACCTGGATCGCGAGGACGCCGGGGAGGCGGAAGGTGCCGGCGGTCATCAGTGTGCCCAGGCGGATCCGTTTCGTCTCGCGGGCGAGGCCGGCCAGCGTGATCCAGGCATCGGTGGGGCCGGGGAGCCCGTCGGCGGAGCCCATGTGCAAGTAATGGTCAGACCGGAAAAACGCTCCATAACTGAGGTCTTCAGCGGCCTTCGCCACGCGGAGAAGCGTCTCGTAGGTGGCGCCTTGCTGCGGTTCTGTGAAGACTCGAAGATCCATTCAGCCATCATGCACCGGTCACTTCTGGTGACCTTTTAGAACCGCAGCGTCCCCGGGAAGAAATGCGTGGTCGGGGCGGTACTGGCGGACCATACTCGGACGCGTGTTCCTGACGATCAGCACGACCGGCACCCCTGAACGCCCCGCGACCGACCTCGGGTTTCTGCTGCACAAGCATCCCGGCAACGCGCAGGCGTTCTCCACGTCGCACGGAACCGCGCACGTCCTCTACCCGGAGGCGTCCGCGGAGCGTTGCACCGCGGCGCTGCTCCTGGAGGTGGATCCGGTCGCGCTCGTGCGCCGCGGCAAGGGCAAGGGCCGCGGCGGCGCCCCCGACGCGGCGCTCGCGCAGTATGTGAACGACCGGCCGTACGCCGCCTCGTCCCTGCTCGCCGTGGCGATCGGCAATGTGTTCTCCAGCGCCCTGCGCGGACAGTGCAAGGCCATGCCCGAGCGGGCAGAGCAGCCGATGCCGCTGCGTATCGAGGTGCCCGCGGCGCCCGCGCGCGGCGGGGTGGCGCTGGTGCGCCGGCTCTTCGAGCCGCTCGGCTGGGCCACAGTGACGGCCGACCCGGTCGCGCTCGACGAGCGGTTCCCCGAGTGGGGCGACTCCCGCTATGTGCGTCTCGTCCTGGAGGGCGACCTGCGCCTCGCCGAAGCGCTGCGGCATCTGTACGTGCTGCTGCCCGTGCTCGACGACGCCAAGCACTACTGGGTCTCGGCCGACGAGGTCGACAAGCTCCTCCGGGCGGGTGAGGGCTGGCTGCCCACGCACCCCGAGCAGATGTTGATCACCAGCCGTTACCTCTCGCGACGCCGGGCACTCACCCGCAGCGCCATGGAACGCCTGGAGCTGGTGCGGCTCGCCGACGCGGACGACACCGACGTGGAGGACATCGACAACGCGGTCGACGAGGCGACGGACACCGAGGAGCAGCCCGTACCGCTGGCCGTTCAGCGGCGCGACGCCATCACCGCCGCGCTCAGGACCGCCGGGGCCGGGCGGGTGCTCGACCTGGGATGCGGACAGGGCCAGTTGGTGCACGAGCTGCTCAAGGACACCCGGTTCACCGAGGTCGTGGGTGTCGACGTGTCGATGCGGGCCCTGACGATCGCCGCCCGGCGCCTCAAGATCGACCGGATGGGGGAGCGCCAGGCCTCCCGCGTCACGCTCCTCCAGGGCTCGCTCGCGTACACCGACAAGCGGCTCAAGGGATACGACGCGGCGGTACTCAGTGAGGTCATCGAGCACCTCGACCTGCCGCGGCTGCCCGCACTGGAGTACGCGGTGTTCGGCTCCGCGCGGCCGAGGACGGTCCTCGTGACGACGCCGAATGTCGAGTACAACGTCCGCTGGGAGACCCTGCCCGCCGGACACGTCCGGCACGGCGACCACCGCTTCGAGTGGACCCGCGAGGAGTTCCGTACCTGGTCGCGCGCGGTGGCCGAACGGCACGGCTACGGCGTCGAGTTCGAGCCCGTGGGGCCCGACGACCCGGAGGTCGGCCCGCCCACGCAGATGGCCGTCTTCACCCTCACCGACCAGACCCTGACCGACCCGAGCCCGAAGGAGGCGAAGGCCGCATGACCACCACCGGTTCCCACGCTCGTACGCTCCCCGTCACCGACCTGTCCCTCGTCGTCCTCGTCGGCGCCTCTGGGTCCGGCAAGTCGACGTTCGCGCGCCGGCACTTCAAGCCCACCGAGATCATCTCCAGCGACTTCTGCCGAGGGCTCGTCGCCGACGACGAGAACGACCAGAGCGCCAGCCGCGACGCCTTCGACGTGCTCCACTACATCGCGGGCAAGCGCCTCGCGGCCGGGCGGCTCACCGTCGTCGACGCGACCAACGTCCAGCAGGAGAGCCGCAAGCAGCTGGTCGACCTGGCGCGGCAGTACGACGTGCTGCCCATCGCCATCGTCCTCGACATCCCCGAGGAGGTCTGCGCCGCGCGCAACGCGGAGCGCGCCGACCGCGCCGGCATGGCCCGCCGCGTCATCTCCCGGCACACCCGCGAACTGCGGCGTTCCCTGCGCCACTTGGAGCGCGAGGGCTTCCGCAAGGTGCACATCCTGCGCGGCGTCGAGGAGGCCGACAGCGCCGAGGTCGTACGCGAGAAGCGCTTCAACGACCTCACGCACCTCACGGGTCCCTTCGACATCATCGGCGACATCCACGGCTGCGCCTTTGAGCTGGAGACGCTGCTCACCAGGCTCGGCTACGTGGACGGTGTGCACCCCGAGGGCCGTACGGCGGTCTTCGTCGGCGACCTCGTCGACCGGGGGCCCGACTCCCCGGGCGTCCTGCGCCGCGTCATGGCGATGGTCAAGTCGGGCCACGCGCTGTGCGTGCCCGGGAACCACGAGAACAAGTTCGGCCGTTACCTCAAGGGCAGAAAGGTCCAGCACACGCACGGCCTCGCCGAGACCGTCGAGCAGTTCTCGGGCGAGAGCGAGGAGTTCACGCAGGAGGTCGCCGAGTTCGTCGACGGCCTCGTCAGCCACTACGTCCTCGACGGGGGCAAGCTCGTCGTGTGCCACGCGGGCCTGCCCGAGAAGTACCACGGGCGCACGTCCGGGCGGGTGCGCTCGCACGCGCTGTACGGGGACACGACCGGCGAGACCGACGAGTTCGGCCTGCCGGTGCGTTACCCGTGGGCCGAGGAGTACCGCGGCAGCGCGGCCGTCGTCTACGGCCACACACCGGTCCCGCAGGCCACCTGGCTCAACAACACCATCTGCCTCGACACCGGCGCCGTGTTCGGCGGCAAGCTGACCGCGCTGCGCTGGCCGGAGCGTGAACTGGTCGACGTACCCGCCGAGAAGGTCTGGTACGAGCCGTCGAGGCCGCTGCGGACCGAGGCGCCCGGCGGCCAGGACGGGCGGCCGCTCGACCTCGCCGACGTGCACGGACGGCGGTCCGTCGAGACGCGGCACGCCGGACGCGTCGCCGTGCGCGAGGAGAACGCGGCGGCGGCCCTCGAGGTCATGAGCCGCTTCGCCGTCGACCCGCGCCTGGTCCCGTACCTGCCGCCGACCATGGCGCCCACGGCGGCCTCCGGCGCGGGCGCCCGTGGCGGAGCCGCCGATGAACACTTCCTGGAGCACCCCGCCGAGGCCTTCGCCCAGTACGCCGCCGACGGAGTCGGGCGCGTCGTGTGCGAGGAGAAGCACATGGGCTCGCGGGCCGTGGCCCTGGTGTGCCGGGACGCGGACGTGGCGCGCGAGCGCTTCGGCGTCCCGGAAGGGCCCACCGGCGCTCTCTACACCCGTACCGGACGGTCCTTCTTCGCCGACGAGCAGGTCACCGAGGAGATCCTCGGCCGGGTGCGCGCCGCCGTCACGGACGCGGGGCTGTGGGACGAGCTCGACACGGACTGGCTGCTGCTCGACACCGAGCTCATGCCCTGGTCGCTCAAGGCGTCGGGCCTGCTGCGCTCGCAGTACGCCGCCGTGGGCGCCGCGTCCGGTGCCGTGTTCCCGGACGCCATCGCCGGTCTGGAAGCGGCGGCGGCGCGGGGTGTCGAGGTGGGCGAACTGCTCGGCAGGCAGCGTGAACGGGCCGCCGACGCGGCCGCGTTCACGGACGCCTACCGGCGCTACTGCTGGACGACGGACGGGCTCGACGGGGTGCGGCTCGCGCCGTTCCAGATCCTGGCCGTGCAGGGCAGGTCGCTGGCCGCGCTGCCGCACGACGAGCAGCTCGCGCTCATCGACCGGATGGTCGAGCACGACGGCTCGGGGCTCCTGCAGACCACCCGGCGGCTCTTCGTGGACACCGGTGACGAGGCGTCCGTGAGCGCCGGTGTCGACTGGTGGCTGGAGATGACCGGGCGCGGCGGTGAGGGCATGGTCGTCAAGCCGGTCGAGGCGCTCACACGCGACGGCAAGGGCCGGCTCGTACAGCCCGGCATCAAGTGCCGCGGCCGCGAGTACCTGCGGATCATCTACGGTCCCGAGTACACGCGCCCCGACCACCTGGAACGCCTGCGCGGCCGCTTCCTCGGGCACAAGCGCTCGCTCGCGATCCGCGAGTACGCGCTCGGTCTCGAGGCGCTGGACCGGCTCGCGGACGGGGAGCCGCTGTGGCGGGTCCACGAGGCGGTGTTCGCGGTCCTCGCGCTCGAGTCGGAGCCGGTCGACCCGAGGCTGTGAGAGCGCTGATGTGAGCCGCCACCCAGCTCCTTGATTGCACGGGCGCGGGCCCTTTGGCCGGGGAAAGATGGATCCATGGGATTCCACGTCGACTCCGAGGCCGGGCGGCTGCGCCGCGTCATCCTGCACCGCCCCGATCTGGAGCTCAAACGGCTCACGCCGAGCAACAAGGACGCGTTGCTCTTCGACGACGTGCTGTGGGTGCGCCGCGCGCGGCAGGAGCACGACGGGTTCGCCGACGTGCTGCGCGACCGCGGCGTGACCGTGCACCTCTTCGGCGACCTGCTCACCGAGGCGCTCGCCATCGGGGACGCCAGGTCCCTCGTCCTCGACCGGGTCTTCGACGAGAAGGAGTACGGGCCGCTCGCCACCGACCACCTCAGGGCCGCCTTCGAGACGATGCCGGCCACGGACCTGGCCGAGGCGCTGGTCGGCGGCATGACCAAGCGGGAGTTCCTCGACCGGCACCCCGAGCCGACGTCGGTCCGCTTCCACGCGATGGACCTCGACGACTTCCTGCTCGGCCCGCTGCCCAACCACCTGTTCACCCGCGACACCTCGGCCTGGATCTACGACGGCGTCTCCATCAACGCGATGCGCTGGCCCGCCCGGCAGCGCGAGACCGTCCACTTCGAGGCGATCTACCGGCACCATCCGCTGTTCCGGGACTCGGGCTTCCACCTGTGGTCGGAGGGGCAGGCCGACTACCCGTCCACGATCGAGGGCGGCGACGTCCTGGTGATCGGGCAGGGCGCCGTCCTCATCGGGATGAGCGAGCGCACTACTCCGCAGGCCGTCGAGATGCTGGCGCACAAGCTGTTCGCGGCCGGCTCCGCGCAGACGATCGTGGCGCTCGACATGCCGAAGCGGCGGGCGTTCATGCACCTCGACACCGTGATGACGATGGTCGACGGCGACACGTTCACGCAGTACGCGGGGCTCGGCATGCTGCGCTCGTACACCATCGAACCGGGCGTGGGGGAGCGGGAGTTGAAGGTCACCGACCATCCGCCGGAGCACATGCACCGGGCCATCGCGGCGGCACTCGGCCTCAGTGAGATCCGGGTCCTGACCGCCACGCAGGACGTGCACGCGGCCGAGCGGGAGCAGTGGGACGACGGGTGCAACGTGCTGGCCGTGGAGCCGGGCGTGGTCGTCGCCTACGAGCGCAACGCGACGACGAACACCTATCTCCGCAAGCAGGGCATCGAGGTCATAGAGATCCTGGGCAGTGAGCTGGGGCGGGGGAGGGGTGGCCCGCGCTGCATGAGCTGCCCGGTCGAGAGGGACCCTGTATAGAGCGGTGGACCCCGAAACCTGGCACTGTATAGAAATGTGGAGCATCGTATAGACTTCCAGCATCTCTGATGTCCTAGCCCTTACGCGTACCCCAGGAGCGCCCCATGGCGACAGTCCGTCCTGACCTCACCGGCCGCCACTTCCTCAAAGAGGTGGACTTCACCGCCGAGGAGTTCCGCGGCCTGATCGACCTCGCCGCCGAGCTGAAGGCGGCCAAGAAGGCGGGGACGGAGACGCGTCACCTCGCGGGCCGGAACATCGCGCTGATCTTCGAGAAGACCTCCACCCGTACGCGCTGCGCCTTCGAGGTCGCCGCGGCCGACCAGGGCGCTTCCACGACCTACCTGGACCCGTCCGGCTCGCAGATCGGCCACAAGGAGTCCGTGCGGGACACCGCCCGCGTCCTCGGCCGGATGTTCGACGCCATCGAGTACCGCGGGGACAGCCAGTCCGGTGTCGAGGAGCTCGCCGCATACGCGGGCGTGCCGGTCTACAACGGCCTGACCGACGACTGGCACCCCACGCAGATGCTCGCCGACGTGCTCACGATGGTCGAGCACTGCAGCAGGCCGCTCGACCGGATCGCCTTCGCCTATCTCGGTGACGCCCGCTTCAACATGGGCAACTCGTACCTGGTGACCGGCGCGCTGCTCGGCATGGACGTCCGCATCGTGGCGCCGCGTGAGTACTGGCCGGCCGAGGAGGTCGTGGCGCAGGCCCGCAAGCTCGCCGAGACGAGCGGCGCCCGCATCACGCTCACCGAGGACGTCCCCGAGGGCGTCTCGGGCGCCGACTTCGTGGTCACCGACGTCTGGGTCTCCATGGGGGAGCCCAAGGACGTGTGGGCCGAGCGCATAGCCGCTCTCGCGCCGTACGCCGTGACGATGGACGTCCTGCGTGCCACGGGGAACGCGGACGTCAAGTTCCTGCACTGCCTGCCGGCCTTCCACGACCTGGGCACCAAGGTCGGGCGCGAGATCCACGAGACGTACGGCCTGGACTCGCTGGAGGTCACGGACGAGGTCTTCGAGTCGGCGCACTCGGTCGTCTTCGACGAGGCCGAGAACCGGCTGCACACCATCAAGGCGATCATGGTCGCCACGCTGGCCTGAGGTCCGCCCCGGCAGGGGAGGCGCGTACTACTCCGGGCTCCTCCGCTGCGCCGGCACCGCGGGAAGGGTGAACCAGACCGCCTTGCCGGACGCGGTGGGGCGATGTCCGCAGGACGAGCTCAGGGTGCGGATGAGCAGGAGGCCGCGCCCGTGCTCCTGCCATGGGTCCGGCTCCTCGGCCGGACCGGGCAGGGTCAGATCGCCGGGCGGCGCCGGGTCCCCGTCGTGCACCTCGACCTGACAGCCCGACGCCAGCAGCTCCACCACCAGCTCGATGGGGCCCGCCCCCGCCGTGTGCTCGACGGCGTTCGCCACCAGCTCGGCCGTGAGCAGCTCCGCCGTGTCGCTGTCGGCGACGGGTGACTCGATCTCCGCCAGGGCCGTGCGCACCAGGGCACGCGCGACCGGCACCGCGGCCGCGGTGTGCGGCAGTGCGATACGCCAGGAGGTGGGGGCAGGCGGTGTGGGCACGGCGGGTCCGTTCAGGGTGCAGGTGTCCTGACAGGGGGTGACAGGGGCTGACAGCGGGGGAGCTGTCCTGCTTTCAACCATACGAATGGTAAGGCGTCGCTGGACAGAGCCGCCCGACGCCCTTTCTTCGGGACGTTCGTCACTTGTCTCATACGCGCTCCCTACCCGGGCTGAACGCCTGCCACCAGGATCGCGTATCGCGTACTCGTGACGGAAGTCACGAAGCGGTGATAACTTCATGGAGTGACGTGCCTGACGCAGGCGCGCCGAACCGTCCGCCGCCCCCGCCCGAGGAGGCCGCACCGCCATGAGTCCCTTCACCGGCTCCGCGCCCCGCACCGACGACTGGCGGCATCTGAGGTACGCCGTCGACGACGGGGTCGCCACCGTCACCCTGGCCCGCCCCGACAAGCTCAACGCGCTCACCTTCGGCGCCTACGCCGACCTGCGCGACCTGCTCGCCGAGTTGTCCCGCGAGCGCTCCGTACGCGCCCTCGTCCTGGCCGGCGAGGGCCGCGGATTCTGCTCCGGCGGTGACGTGGACGAGATCATCGGCGCCACCCTCGCCATGGACACGGCCCAGCTCCTCGACTTCAACCGGATGACCGGCCAGGTCGTACGGGCCGTGCGCGAGTGCCCCTTCCCGGTGATCGCCGCCGTGCACGGGGTCGCTGCGGGAGCGGGCGCCGTCCTCGCACTCGCCGCCGACTTCCGCATCGCAGACCCGAGCGCCCGCTTCGCGTTCCTCTTCACCCGCGTCGGCCTGTCCGGCGGCGACATGGGCGCCGCGTATCTGCTGCCCCGCGTCGTCGGCCTCGGCCACGCGACGCGCCTGCTCATGCTGGGCGAGCCGGTGCGCGCCCCCGAGGCCGAGCGCATCGGCCTGATCAGCGAGCTGACCGACGAGGGCCAGGTCGACGAGGCCGCGCAGGCTCTGGCCCGCCGCCTCGCCGAGGGTCCCGCCCTCGCGTACGCCCAGACCAAGGCCCTGCTCACCGCCGAACTCGACATGCCGCTGGCCGCCGCCGTCGAAATGGACGCCGCGACCCAGGCCCTCCTCATGAACGGCGAGGACTACGCCGAGTTCCACGCGGCCTTCACGGAGAAACGCGCGCCCAAGTGGCAGGGGCGGTGACCATGGAACCCCTGCGAGTGGCGGTCATCGGCGGCGGACCCGGCGGCCTGTACGCCGCCGCCCTCCTCAAGCGGCTCGACCCGCGCCGCGACATCACCGTCTGGGAGCGCAACGCCCCCGACGACACCTTCGGGTTCGGCGTCGTCCTGTCCGACGAGACGCTCGGCGGCATCGAGCACGCCGACCCCGTCGTCCACGCCGCGCTCCAGGAGGAGTTCGTGCGCTGGGACGACATCGACGTCGTGCACCGCGGCACCCGCTACACCTCGGGCGGCCACGGCTTCGCCGCGCTCGGCCGCCGCAGGCTCCTCGAAATCCTCCACGAGCGCTGCCGGCAGCTCGGCGTGAACCTCCGCTTCCGCTCGGAAGCCCCGTCGGCAGCCGACCTCGCCCGCGACCACGACCTCGTAGTCGCCGCCGACGGAGTGCGCAGCGCGACCCGTGAGGCCCACGCCGACGTGTTCCGGCCGCGCGTCGAGGAGCACCGCTGCCGCTACATCTGGCTCGCCGCCGACTTCGCCTTCGACGCGTTCCGCTTCGAGATCGCCGAGACCGAGCACGGCGTCATGCAGCTGCACGGATACCCCTATACGGGGGGCGACAGCACCGTCATCGTCGAGATGCGCGAGGAGGTCTGGCGGGCGGCCGGGTTCGACGAGCCCGACGTGCGCGAGTCCGTCGAGCGCTGCGCCAAGATCTTCGCCGAGGCACTCGGCGGCCGTGGCCTGAGGTCGAACAAATCCGCCTGGACGGCCTTCCGCACGGTCGTGAACGAGAAGTGGTCGCACGGGAACATCGTTCTCGTCGGCGACTCCGCGCACACCGCGCACTTCTCCATCGGCTCCGGCACCAAGCTCGCCGTCGAGGACGCCCTCGCGCTCGCCGCCTGCCTCCAGGAGCAGCCCACCACGGCCGAGGCGCTCGCCGCGTACGAGGCGGAGCGGCGGCCCGTCGTCGCCTCCACCCAGCGCGCGGCCCGCGCCAGCCTGGAGTGGTTCGAGAACATCGGCCTCTATCTCGACCAGCCGGCACGCCAGTTCGCGTTCAACCTCCTCACCCGCAGCCGCCGCGTCACGCACGACAACCTGCGACTGCGCGACCCCCGCTTCACCGAGGCCGTCGAACGCGACTTCGGCTGCCCGCCCGGTACACCCCCCATGTTCACGCCGCTGCGCCTGCGCGATCTGACCCTGCGCAACCGCGTCGTCGTCTCGCCCATGGACATGTACTCGGCCCAGGCAGGCGTCCCGGGCGACTTCCACCTCGTCCACCTCGGCGCGCGGGCCCTCGGCGGCGCCGGACTCGTCATGACCGAGATGGTGTGCGTCAGCCCCGAGGGCCGCATCACCCCGGGCTGCGCCGGTCTCTACACGCCGGAACAGGCCACGGCCTGGCGCCGCATCACCGAGTTCGCGCACACCCAGGCCCCCGGCACGGCGGTCGGCGTCCAGCTCGGGCACTCCGGACGCAAGGGCTCCACGAAGCTGATGTGGGAAGGCATCGACGAACCGCTCCCGGAGGGGAACTGGCCGCTGGTCGCCGCGTCCCCCCTCCCCTACAAGCCGGGCAACCAGACTCCGCACGAGCTGACGACCGGCGAACTCGCCGATGTCCGCGAGCAGTTCATGTCCGCCGCCCTGCGCGCCGCCGACGTCGGCTTCGACCTCCTCGAACTGCACTGCGCCCACGGCTATCTGCTGTCCGGCTTCCTCTCGCCGCTGAGCAATCACCGGACGGACGCGTACGGCGGCTCACTCAAGAACCGGCTGCGCTTCCCCCTCGAAGTCTTCGACGCCGTACGCGAAGTGTGGCCCGGCGACCGCCCCATGACCGTCCGGATCTCCGCCACCGACTGGGCGGACGGCGGCACGGACGCGGACGACGCCGTGGAGATCGCCCGCGCCTTCGCGGCGCACGGCGCCGACGCGATCGACGTGTCGACCGGACAGGTCGTCGCCGACGAGAAACCCGCGTACGGACGCTCCTACCAAGTGCCGTTCGCGGACCGGATCCGCAACGAGACCGGCATACCGGTGATCTCGGTCGGTGCGATCTCCTCGTGGGACGACGTCAACTCGCTGATCCTGGCCGGGCGCACCGACCTGTGCGCCCTGGCCCGTCCCCACCTCTACGACCCGCACTGGACCCTGCATGCGGCGGCCGAACAGAGCTACGCGGGTCCCGGTGTCGCCTGGCCGAAGCCTTACGAGGCGGGCAGCCGGCCGCCCCAGACCGGACGGCTCGACGCTCCCAAGCCCCGCCTCACGCTGGGTGGTTGAGGGTGGTGAACGCCGCCCCCGCGTCCCGCAGCCGCTCGTGCAGCGCCCGGAACACGCTCGCCGACCGCGTGCCCGGCCACCGCGCCGGCAGCAGCCCGACGGGCAGTCCCGGGTCGGCATACGGCAGATGGCGCCAGGAGTCGAGGGCGAGGAGGTAGTCCCGGTACGCCTGGTCCGGCGCGGCGTCGCCTGGGGAGCGGGCCTGCCAGGCGGCGAGCACCGGCGCGTGCTCGTCGAGGAACGCCTCGTGCAGCGCGGCGAGACGGTCCAGGTCCCACCAGCGCGCGACCGCGTCGGCCGTCGCCGCGAATCCCAGGTGCTCGCCGCGGAACAGATCGACGTACGGGGAGAGCCCGAGGCGTTCCAGGGTGTGCCGGGTCTCCTCGTGCAGGCCCGCCGGGGCGATCCACACGCCGGGCGCCGCCGAGCCGAAGCCGAGCCCGGCCAGCCTTGAGCGCAGGACGTGCCGCTTGGCGCGCTCGGCCTCCGGCACGGAGAACACCGCGAGCACCCAGCCGTCCGCGTCGCCGGCCGGCGCCCCGTAGATGCGCCGGTCGCCGTCGTCAAGGAGCTGACGCGCGGCCGGCGACAGCGCGTACCCGGCGGCGCCCGACCCCGTGCGCTCCGGCAGGAGCAGCCCGCGCCGCTTGAGGCGGGACACGCAGGACCGCACGGCGGGCGCGTCGACGCCGACCGCGCCGAGGAGGCGGATCAGCTCGGCGACGGGCACGGGGCCGGGGAAGCCGCGCCCGTAGGCGCCGTAGAGGGTGACGATCAGGGACCGGGGAGTGTGCAGCTCGGACACGTGGTCACTCTAGATCGCCGGCGGAGCGCAGCCGGAACCGCTGGAGCTTCCCGGTCGCCGTGCGCGGCAGGGCATCCAGGAAGACGATCTCGCGCGGGCACTTGTACGGCACCAGCTCGGCCCTCACGAACGCCCGCAGCGCGTCCGGGTCCCGGCGGGCGCCCTCGCGCAGTACGACATAGGCGACCGCTATCTGCCCGCGCTCGTCGTCGGGGCGGCCCACCACCGCGGTCTCCGCGACGTCCGGGTGGCGCAGCAGCGCGTCCTCGACCTCGGGCCCCGCGATGTTGTACCCCGCCGAAATGATCATGTCGTCGGCGCGGGCGACGTACCGGAAGTAGCCGTCGGGCTCGCGGACATACGTGTCCCCGGTGACGTTCCAGCCGTCGCGGACGTACGTCGTCTGCCGCTCGTCGGCGAGATAGCGGCAGCCGACCGGGCCGCGCACGGCGAGCAACCCCGGTTCCCCGTCCGGCACTTCGGACCCCGCGGCGTCGACCACGCGCGCCTGCCACCCGGGCACGGGCACACCCGTCGTCCCAGGGCGGATCGCGTCGTCGGCGGCGGAGATGAAGATGTGCAGGAGTTCCGTGGCGCCGATGCCGTTGATGATGCGGATCCCCGTCGCCTCGTGCCAGGCCCTCCAGGTCGAGGCCGGCAGGTTCTCGCCCGCGGATACGCACCGGCGCAGCGACGAGAGAGCGTGCCTGTCGGTGCCGTCGAGGAGCGCTCGGTACGCGGTCGGCGCGGTGAACAGGACGGACACCCCGTGTTCGGCGATCGCGGGCAGAAGCTGCCTCGGCCCCGCCTGTTCGAGCAGCAGCGACGAGGCGCCGGCCCGCAGCGGGAAGATGACGAGCCCGCCGAGCCCGAACGTGAAGCCGAGCGGCGGGCTCCCCGCGAACACGTCGTCCGGCGTCGGCCGCAGGACATGGCGCGCGAAGGTGTCCGCGATGGCGAGGACGTCCCGGTGGAAGTGCATGCAGCCCTTGGGGCGCCCGGTCGTGCCCGACGTGAACGCGATCAGGGCGACGTCGTCGGCGGCGGTCGCCACGGCCTCGTACGTCTCGGGCAGCCCGGCGCCACGCTTCAGGAGGTCGTCGGGCCCTTCGCCGCCGAAGGGCGTGACGCGCAGCCCGGGTACCTCGGCCTTCACCAGGTCGTCCATGGTCCTGGCGTCGCAGAGCGCGTGCGTGACCCGGGCGATGGAGCAGACCGTCGCCAGCTCCTGCGCCCGCGCCTGTGCGAGCACGGTGACGGCGACCGCGCCCGCCTTCATCACGGCCAGCCAACAGGCCGCGAGCCAGGGCGTGGTGGGGCCGCGCAGCAGCACCCGGTTCCCCGGCCGCACGCCCAGCTCGCCGCTGAGCAGATGCGCGATCCGGTCGACGCGGCGCAGCAGCTCCCCGTATGTCCACACCTCCCCGTCGCCCGTGCGGAACGCGGGACGGTCGGGGCCGAACCGTTCGACGGTGCGGTCGAGCAGCTCGGCCCCGCAGTTCAGTTGCTGCGGATAGCGCAGTTCGGGGAGGTCGAAGACGAGGTCGGGCCAGAGTTCGGGCGGCGGGAGATGGTCGCGCGCGAAGGTGTCGACGTGGGCCGACGTGTGCTGTGGCGGAGCGTCTGTCATGGCCGTGCGCCCCCTAGGAACGAATGACCCTGCTTGTGGTGGGCTCGCGGAACGAGCGTATCGTGATGGTGACGACAGTCAACGGTCCGCGATACCGTGACGGGGCCGGCCTGAGCCGCCGGCGAACCGGGAGGCGCCGACAGATGACCGCAAAGTCCGCAGCTCCGTCATTCTCGCTTGATCCAGCGCAGACCGCCTGGTGTGCCGAACTGCGCGCGCTCGCCGCCGAGCGGCTCGCACCCCTCGCCGAGAAGGGCGAGCCGGGGAAGGTGAACCGGCCGCTCGTCGCCGAGCTCGGCCGGCTCGGCCTCCTGGAGCGGCTGTTCCGCTCCGGCGCCCTCGACCTGTGCCTGATGCGCGAGTCCCTCGCCCGCGCCTGCACGGAGGCCGAGACAGCGCTCGCCCTCCAGGGGCTCGGCGCGCACCCCGTGCACGCGTACGGCACCGACGCCCAGCGCGCACACTGGCTGCCGCGCGTCAGCGAAGGCACCGCCGTCGCGGCCTTCGCGCTGAGCGAGCCGGGCGCGGGCTCCGACGCCGCGGCCCTCGCACTGCGCGCCGAGCCCGACGGCACCGGAGGCTGGTGCCTCATCGGCGAGAAGACCTGGATCTCGAACGCCCCCGAGGCCGACTTCTACACCGTCTTCGCCCGTACGGCCCCGGACGCCGGAGCGCGCGGAGTCACCGCCTTCCTGGTCCCCGCCGACCGCCCCGGACTCACCGGCACCCCCCTCGACATGCTGTCGCCGCACCCCATCGGCTCCCTCGACTTCGACGCGGTCCCGGTCACCGCCGACGACGTGCTCGGCGAACCGGACCGCGGCTTCCGCGTCGCCATGACCACCCTGAACCTCTTCCGCCCGAGCGTCGGCGCCTTCGCCGTCGGCATGGCGCAGGCCGCGCTCGACGCGACGCTCGCCCACACCGCCCGGCGCGACGCGTTCGGCGGCAAGCTGAAGGACCTCCAGACGGTCGCGCACCAGGTGGCCGATCTCGCCCTGCGCACCGAGGCGGCCCGCCTCATGGTCTACGCGGCCGCGGCGGCCTACGACGCGGGAGCCCCCGACGTGCCGCAGCGCGCCGCGATGGCGAAGCTCCTCGCCACCGAGACCGCCCAGCACGTCGTCGACACCGCCGTCCAGCTGCACGGCGCCCGCGCCCTGCAACGCGGCCACCTCCTCGAACACCTCTACCGCGAGGTGCGGGCCCCCCGCATCTACGAAGGGGCGAGCGAGGTCCAACGCGCCATCATCGCAAAGGAGTTGTACGCGTGAGCGGCATCGAGCGGATCAACCCACCCGAACTCTCTCCGCCCACCGGCTTCTCGCACGCCGTCACCGCCACCGGCGGCCGCCTCGTCTTCCTCGCCGGCCAGACCGCCCTCGACGCGGACGGCAAGATCACCGGCGACACGCTCCCGGAGCAGTTCGAGCGGGCACTGACCAACCTCCTCACCGCCCTGCGCCACGCGGGAGGCACCCCCGACACCCTCGCCCGCGTCACCGTCTACGCCACCGACATCGCCGACTACCGCACCCACGCCCGCGAACTCGGCCGAATCTGGCGCGAGTCGGCGGGCCGGGACTACCCGGCGATGGCGGTGATCGGCACGACCCGGCTGTGGGACGAGCAAGCTCTGGTGGAACTGGACGGCCTGGCGGTCCTGCCCCACTAGGGCGGAGTCCGTCCATCCAGGCCGACGGACCCCCGGCGTCGAGCCCGAAGGGCACGCCCGCACCCCGATGCGACGGGCCGGCTACTCCTGCGGCAGGATCACCGCGCGTCCGCGCACGGTCCCGTCGTGCAGCCGCTGGTAGGCGGTGGGCGCGTCGTCGATGCCGTACGTCTCCACGTGCACGGAGATGACCCCGGCCCGCGCCAGGTCGAGCACCTCCATCAGTTCGCTGCGGCTGCCCCAGTACGGCGCCGTCACCGATGCCTCGTACGGTGTGGTGCCGAAGCCGACCGCGAGGCTGCCGCCGCCGAGGCCGACGATGGTGACATCGCCCTCGACCGCCACACAGCCGCCCGCCGTGGCCACCGTGGGCGTGGCGCCGACGAAGTCGAAGACTGCCTCGGCGCCCTTGCCGCCGGTCAACTCCCTGACGACAGCCACGGATTCGGCGTCCGACAGGATCGCCTCATGGGCGCCCACCTCGCGGGCGAGCGCCAGCTTCTCCTCGTTCACGTCGAGCGCGATCACCCAGGCCGGGGACAGCGCGCGCAGGAGCTGGATCGCGACGTGCCCGAGCCCGCCCGTGCCGATCACGACAGCCGTCGACCCCGGCACCAGCTTCGGCAGCGAACGCTTGATCGCGTGGTACGGCGTCAGGCCGGCGTCGGTCAGCGGCACCGCCTGCACCGGGTCGAGGCCGCCGAGCGGCACGAGATGCCGGGGACTGTCCACGACCAGGTACTCGGCCATGGCGCCGGGCGCGCCGAGGCCGGGCGGGTAGATGCCGAGTTCCTTGGCGCGCAGACAGTAGTTCTCCTTGCCCTCCGCGCACTTGGCGCAGGTGCCGCAGCCCCACGGCCCGTAGACGGCGACCGCGTCGCCGACCTCGACGGCCACCACCCCGTCACCCACCGCCGCGACCGTGCCGACGCCCTCGTGGCCGAGCGTGAGCGGCAGCGGGAAGCCCAGCTGCTCGGCGGGCCGGCTCATCACGGCGATGTCGGAGTGGCAGACACCGGCCGCCGTCATCCGCAGCAGCACCTCGCCGGGACCGGGGGCGGGCACGGGGATCTGCACGACTTCGGGAGCGGCACCCACCGTGCGGTACTGGACGGCCTTCATCAGCTCGGTCATCGTGCGTTCCTCCCGGGAGCGGTGTGGAGGGGCCCGGTGGCCACCCTCCCCGGGATCCATGTCACCGGGCGGCGGCCGTCACACCCGCGGACCCGCTCAGTGGTCCATGTGCGCCGCGATGTCCTCCGCGCACGCGCGCAGGGCCGGGACGTGCGCGCGCAGTTCGTCGGCGCCGGTCAGGGCGACGGCCGCGCCGAGCGAGACGGCGAGGCGCGGCGCCTGTCCGTGCGGCGGGGGCACGGCGACGGCGATCGACCGGACGCCTACCTCGTTCTCCTCGTCGACCTCGGCCCAGCCACGCTCGCGCACGGCGTCGAGCTCCTCGCGGACCGCCGCCGGGTCGGTCACCGTGCGGGCGGTGACCGCGCTCAGGTCGGCCGCGAGCAGCTCGTCGCGCTCGCGCTCGGGCAGGCCCGCGACGAGGACCTTGCCGAGCGAGGTCGCGTGCCAGGCGTTACGGGTGCCCTCCGCGCTGCGCAGCTGAAGGTGCTGCGTGCCCTGCGCGGTGAGGACGAGCAGCACGTCCGTGTCGTAGAGGATGCCCGCGATGGCGGGCAGGCCCGTGCGGTCGGCGAGCCGGCGCATCGGCGCCGCCGCCGCGGAGTAGCCGGCCGGTGAGCGCTGGAATCCCCGCGACAGTTCGAGCACCCGGGCGCCCAGCGCGTAGCGCCGGGTGTCCTCGTCGTACGCCACGAACCGTTCGGCGGCGAGCCGGCCGAGGAGCCGGTGGGCGCTGCTGACCGGGAGCGCCGCGGCCCGGGCCGCGGCGCTCACCCCCAGGCCCGCGGGATGGTCGGCCAGCACGGTGAGGAGTCGCAGGCCCCGGCCGAGCATGTCGTCGCCGGACGTCGTGGTCACGCTGCTCGTCTCCCGTGTGCTGCGCCCGAACGCCGGGACCGGTCCCCGGCGCACTCAGGTGGTGGTGGCAGCGGTGGGCTGCCGGTTCACCGTACCCGGGCGGGGACCGGACGGACGGGGCTCGTGCACCGCCAGCATCAGCGCGGCCGAGACCAGCGCGCCCGCCGCCATGAACGCGAAGGCCCCCGCGTCCCCGAGCGACGTGCCGCGCACCCAGCCCACGAGGTACGTGCCGGCGAACGAGCCGAGCGCGCCGAACGAGTTGACCATCGCCACCGCCGCGCCCGAGACCCCCGCCGGGGCGAGCGTGGAGACGAGCGCGAAGTACGGGCCGTAGGGCGCGTACAGGCACAGGCCCGCCACCACGAGCAGCGCGAGCGCCACGGGGAAGTGGGACCCGGCCGCGTACGAGCCGAACAGGGCGAGGCCGCCGCCGGCGAGCCAGGGCCACACGGCCGCCTTGCGCCGCCCGCTGCGGTCGGACAGGCGCGAGTTGAGCAGCATCGCGACGACCGCGAAGGCGTACGGCACGGCGGTCAGCAGACCGGTGGCGCCGATGCCCTCGCCCGAGCCCTTCTTCACGATCGACGGCAGCCAGAAGATGAAGCCGTACATGCCGAACGACCAGAAGAAGTACTGCACCGCCATCAGCAGCACGGGGCGCGAGCGCAGGATCTTGCCGTACTCCTCGCGCAGGTTCCCGGAGGCGGCGGGCACGGAGGCGCGGTCCCTGCGCAGGACTTCCAGCTCGTCCGGGGCGACCCACTTGGCGTCCTCGGGGCGGTCCTTGATGAGCCGCAGGCAGAACAGGCCCCAGATGACCGAGGGCACACCCTCGACGATGAACATCACGCGCCAGTCCGTCACCGACACCAGCCAGCCCGACAGGGCGGAGAGCCACATCACGGTGACCGGATTGCCCAGGATGAGCAGGGTGTTGGCGCGGCCGCGCTCGCCGTGCGTGAACCAGCGGCTGAGCAGCATCACCATCGACGGCAGCACCGCGCCCTCGACGACACCGAGCGCGAACCGCACGGCGATCAGCTGCCCCGGGCTGCTCAGCAGGCCCTGGACCACGGCGAGCAGACCCCACAGCACCGTCGACCAGGCGACGAGCCGGCGCGCGCTGCGCTGCTCGGCGTAGATCGTGCCGGGGATCTGGAAGAAGAAGTAGCCGAGGAAGAACGACGCGGCGATCAGCGAGTCGAGGCCCGCGGACAGATGCAGCTCGTCGGCCATGCCGCCGGCGGAGGCGATCGCGTAGTTCGACTTGTCGAGATAGGCGAGCGAGTACGCGATGAACGCGACCGGTATCAGGTGCCGGGCGCGGGTCGAGCTCCAGAAGCCGCCGGTGGACGGCCGGGAGGGCGACGGCGCTGTCATCCCTTGACCCCCTGTTTTCCGTGAGATGGAAAGTGTTTCACTGGGCGGGAAGACGTTACGAGGGAGTGGCGGCCGGGTCAATGGGTCGCCCGCATGCCGCGACGGCAAGCAGCCGAAGGAGAAACCCGCGATGACCGATACCGACGTGCTCGTCCCCTGGCCGCAGCTCGACCAGCGCCACGGCCCCTGGCCCGACGGCGTCCGCGTTCACGTGTGGGACGGCGTGACGCCCGCGTCCGAACTCCCGCAAGACGTCCTGGACGCCGTGGAGTTCTGGGTGATGCCCTACGCGGTCCACGACGCGGACCGGCTGCTGCCCCGGCTCCCGCGCCTGCGCGCCGTCCAGTCCCTCAGCGCCGGAGTCGAGAAGCTCCAGCCGCAGCTCCCCGAGGGCGTCACCCTGCACAACGGCCGCGGCCTGCACGACGCCTCCACCGCGGAGCACGCGCTGGGCCTCATCCTCGCGGCCCAGCGCGAACTGCCCCGCTGGGCCGCCGACCAGGTGGCCGGCCGCTGGGACCCGCACTTCACGCGCTCGCTCGCCGACAGCCGCGTCGCGATCGTCGGCTACGGCTCGATCGGCTCGGCCCTGGAGACCCGGCTCCTCGCCTGCGAGGCCGAGGTCGTCCGCGTCGCCCGGCGCGCCCGCCCCGACGAAGGGGTCCACGCGATCGCCGATCTGCCCGAACTGCTCCCCGGCCTCGACATCGTGGTCCTGGTCCTGCCCGAGAACCCGGCCACGGTCGGCCTGTTCGGCCCGAAGGAAATGGCCGCACTGCCGGACGGAGCCCTCGTCGTCAACGTCGGCCGCGGCCGCACCCTCGACACCGGGGCCCTGCTCGCCGAGACCGTCACGGGCCGGCTGCGCGCCGCCCTCGACGTCACCGACCCGGAGCCCCTCCCCGCGGACCACGCCCTGCGCCACGCCCCCGGCGTCCTCATCACCCCGCACGTGGCCGGCGGCTCGGCGGCCTTCCGCCCACGCGCCGAGCGCCTGATCGTGGAGCAGATACGCCGATGGGCCGCGGAAGAGGAACTGCTCAACCTCTTCCCGCGGCCCTGAACGACGCCAATCGCGTCAGATGTCCCGGAACGTCTCGATCTGTGCACCAACGGAGTTGAGCCGCTCGGCCAGGTCCTCATAGCCGCGGTTGATCACGTAGACGTTGCGCAGTACGGACGTGCCCTCGGCGGCCATCATCGCGAGGAGCACGACGACGGCGGGGCGCAGGGCGGGCGGGCACATCATCTCGGCGGCGCGCCAGCGCGTCGGGCCCTCGACGAGGACGCGGTGCGGGTCGAGCAGCTGGAGGCGCCCGCCGAGCCGGTTCAGGTCCGTGAGATAGATCGCGCGGTTGTCGTAGACCCAGTCGTGGATGAGGGTCTGGCCCTGGGCCGCCGCCGCGATGGCCGCGAAGAAGGGCACGTTGTCGATGTTGAGGCCGGGGAACGGCATCGGGTGGATCTTGTCGATCGGCGCCTCCAGTTTGGAGGGCCGGACGGTGAGGTCCACCAGGCGCGTACGGCCGTTGTCCGCGAAGTACTCGGCCGAGCGGTCGTGGTCGAGGCCCATCTCCTCCAGGACCGCGAGTTCGATCTCCAGGAACTCGATCGGCGCCCGCTTCACCGTCAGTTCGGACTCGGTGACCACCGCGGCGGCCAGCAGGCTCATCGCCTCGACCGGGTCCTCGGACGGCGAGTAGTCGACGTCGACGTCGATCTGCGGCACGCCGTGCACGGTGAGGGTGGTCGTACCGATGCCCTCGACGCGAATGCCCAGGGCCTCGAGGAAGAAGCAGAGGTCCTGAACCATGTAGTTCGAGGACGCGTTGCGGATGACGGTGGTGCCGTCGTGGCGGGCGGCCGCGAGCAGCGCGTTCTCGGTCACGGTGTCGCCGCGCTCGGTCAGCACGATCGGCCGGCTGGGGGAGACGCCCGCCTCGACCTGCGCGTGGTAGAGCCCCTCGGTCGCCGTGATGTCCAGGCCGAACCGGCGCAGCGCGATCATGTGCGGCTCGATGGTGCGGGTGCCGAGGTCGCAGCCGCCCGCGTACGGCAGCTTGAAGTGGTCGAGGCGGTGCAGGAGCGGGCCGAGGAACATGATGATCGAGCGCGTGCGGCGGGCGGCGGCCGCGTCGATGGCGTCCATGTCGAGGGCGGCCGGCGGCACGATCTCCAGGTCCACGCCGTCGTTGATCCACCGGGTGCGGACACCTATGGAGTTCAGGACCTCGAGGAGGCGGTAGACCTCCTCGATGCGGGCGACGCGGCGCAGGACCGTGCGGCCCCTGTTGAGGAGCGAGGCGCACAGCAGCGCCACGCAGGCGTTCTTGCTCGTCTTCACGTCGATCGACCCGGACAGGCGGCGGCCGCCGACCACGCGCAGGTGCATCGGACCCGAGTAACCCAGAGAGACGATTTCACTGTCGAGCGCTTCGCCTATTCGGGCGATCATCTCAAGGCTGATGTTTTGGTTGCCGCGCTCGATGCGGTTGACGGCGCTCTGGCTGGTACCGAGCGCCTCGGCGAGCTGCGACTGTGTCCAGCCCCGGTGCTGTCGGGCGTCACGGATGAGCTTGCCGATACGTACGAGGTAGTCGTCTGCCATGGCGGCAGGCTATCTCAGATATGAGATGCCGCATTCCGGTGGGTCCATTGGGGTGACGGGCCGTCAATCGGCCCTGGTGGCACGCCGGCGCGCGTGCGGGACGATGGGGAGGGCGGTCCGCCGGTGGCGCGGCGGGACGGCTCGGCGAAACCCGGGCATGACCAGTCCGGCCTCATGTATTAGAGTTATCTCGACATCGAGATATCTACAGAGGCACACCGCAGCCGCCATGCTTGGTAAGGGTTACCTAACTTAGCTTTACCTTAGCGGATCGGCGAACTCGTCGTGGCGGCAGGATGCGGTGGAACGCGCACATATATGAAGGAGACTGTCGTGTCGGCGAACAGCTTCGACGCCCGCAGCACGCTGCGCGTGGGCGACGAGTCGTACGAGATCTTCAAGCTGGACAAGGTCGAGGGCTCCGCGCGCCTCCCTTACAGCCTGAAGGTTCTCCTTGAGAACCTGCTCCGCACCGAGGACGGCGCGAACATCACCGCCGACCACATCCGTGCGCTCGGCGGCTGGGACTCCCAGGCCCAGCCGTCCCAGGAGATCCAGTTCACGCCCGCCCGCGTGATCATGCAGGACTTCACCGGTGTGCCCTGTGTCGTGGACCTCGCCACCATGCGTGAGGCCGTGAAGGAGCTCGGCGGCGACCCGGCCAAGATCAACCCGCTGGCCCCGGCCGAGCTGGTCATCGACCACTCCGTCATCGCCGACAAGTTCGGCACCGCCGACGCCTTCGGCCAGAACGTCGAGCTGGAGTACGGCCGCAACAAGGAGCGCTACCAGTTCCTGCGCTGGGGCCAGACCGCCTTCGACGAGTTCAAGGTCGTCCCGCCGGGCACCGGCATCGTGCACCAGGTGAACATCGAGCACCTCGCTCGCACGGTCATGGTCCGTAACGGCCAGGCCTACCCCGACACCCTCGTCGGCACCGACTCGCACACCACGATGGTCAACGGCCTGGGCGTCCTGGGCTGGGGCGTCGGCGGCATCGAGGCCGAGGCCGCGATGCTCGGCCAGCCGGTCTCGATGCTCATCCCGCGCGTCGTCGGCTTCAAGCTCACCGGTGAGCTCAAGCCCGGCACCACCGCCACGGACCTCGTGCTCACGATCACCGAGATGCTGCGCAAGCACGGCGTCGTCGGCAAGTTCGTCGAGTTCTACGGTGAGGGCGTCGCCGCCACTTCCCTGGCGAACCGCGCCACCATCGGCAACATGTCGCCGGAGTTCGGCTCCACCGCCGCGATCTTCCCGATCGACGACGAGACGCTGAAGTACCTGAAGCTGACGGGCCGTGACGAGCAGCAGGTCGCGCTCGTCGAGGCGTACGCCAAGGAGCAGGGCCTCTGGCTCGACCCGGCCGCCGAGCCCGACTTCTCCGAGAAGCTGGAGCTCGACCTCTCCACGGTCGTCCCCTCCATCGCCGGCCCGAAGCGCCCGCAGGACCGCATCGTCCTCGCGAACGCCGCGCAGCAGTTCGCGCTCGACGTGCGCAACTACGTCGAGGACGACGACGAGGCGGGCAAGGAGTCCTTCCCGGCCTCCGACTCCCCGGCCGCCGCCAACGGCGTCCCGTCGCGCCCGACCCTGGTCACGGCCCCCGACGGCTCGACGTACGAGATCGACCACGGCGCCGTCACCGTCGCCGCGATCACGTCCTGCACCAACACGTCGAACCCGTACGTGATGGTCGCCGCCGCGCTCGTCGCGAAGAAGGCCGTCGAGAAGGGCCTGACCCGCAAGCCGTGGGTCAAGACCACGCTCGCCCCGGGCTCGAAGGTCGTCACCGACTACTTCGACAAGGCCGGTCTGACGCCGTACCTGGACAAGGTCGGCTTCAACCTCGTCGGCTACGGCTGCACCACCTGCATCGGCAACTCGGGCCCGCTGCCCGAGGAGGTCTCGAAGGCGGTCAACGAGCACGACCTGGCGGTCACGTCGGTTCTCTCCGGCAACCGCAACTTCGAGGGCCGCATCAACCCCGACGTCAAGATGAACTACCTGGCGTCCCCGCCGCTGGTCGTCGCGTACGCCCTCGCCGGTTCGATGAAGGTCGACATCACCAAGGACGCCCTGGGCATCGACCAGGACGGCAAGCCGGTCTACCTCGCGGACATCTGGCCGACGGAGGCCGAGGTCAACGACGTCGTCGCCAACTCCATCGGCGAGGACATGTTCAACAAGTCCTACCAGGACGTCTTCGCGGGTGACGCCCAGTGGCAGGCCCTGTCGATCCCGACCGGCAACACCTTCGAGTGGGACTCCGAGTCCACCTACGTCCGCAAGCCCCCGTACTTCGAGGGCATGACGATGGAGACCACCCCGGTCTCCGACATCACGGGCGCGCGCGTCCTTGCCAAGCTGGGCGACTCGGTCACCACCGACCACATCTCCCCGGCCGGTGCGATCAAGGCCGACACCCCGGCCGGCCAGTACCTCACGGAGCACGGCGTCCAGCGCCGTGACTTCAACTCCTACGGCTCGCGCCGTGGCAACCACGAGGTCATGATCCGCGGCACGTTCGCCAACATCCGCCTGCGCAACCAGATCGCGCCGGGCACCGAGGGCGGCTACACCCGCGACTTCACGCAGGCTGCGACTGCTGACGCGGCTCCGGTGTCGTTCATCTACGACGCCTCGCGCAACTACATCGAGCAGGGCACCCCGCTGGCCATCCTGGCCGGCAAGGAGTACGGCTCCGGTTCGTCCCGTGACTGGGCCGCCAAGGGCACCGCGCTCCTCGGCGTCAAGGCCGTCATCGCCGAGTCGTACGAGCGCATCCACCGCTCGAACCTCATCGGCATGGGCGTCCTGCCGCTCCAGTTCCCGGAGGGCGCCTCGGCCGAGTCCCTCGGCCTGACCGGCGAGGAGACCTTCTCCTTCACCGGCGTCGAGGAGCTCAACAACGGCACCACGCCGCGCACGGTCAAGGTCACCACCGACACCGGTGTGGAGTTCGACGCGGTCGTCCGCATCGACACCCCCGGTGAGGCGGACTACTACCGCAACGGCGGCATCATGCAGTACGTGCTGCGCTCGCTGATCCGGAAGTAAGCGGTCGGCAGGGCAGTTGAGGGCCGCATCCCCGGCGACGGGGATGCGGCCCTTTTGCGCGTCCGGCAGCCTGGCCTGACGGCGATGAGTTCTCCCGGCCGGGGGAGTCTCCTCACTGTCACCCGTAACCCAGGAGGAACACGTGACGCAGCTGCTGAGGGTCCAGAACTTCAACGTCTCCAGTGACGGGTTCGGTGCCGGGGAGGGGAAGAGTCTGGAGCGGCCGTTCGGGCATGCCGATCCGGGGGAGATGTTCTCGTGGTGCGGTGCCACGGCGAGCTGGCCGACCCGCACCGATCCCGGGGGCACCCGGGGCCTCGACGACTACCTCGTCCGCGACTACCACCGCAACATCGGCGCCGAGATCATGGGCCGCGGCAAGTTCGGGCCGCAGCGCGGGCCCTGGCAGGACCTGGAGTGGCAGGGCTGGTGGGGAGACGAACCGCCTTTCCACACTCCCGTGTTCGTCATGACCCACCACACGCGGCCGTCGTTCACCCTGTCCGACACCACGTTCCACTTCGTGGACGCCGACCCGGCCACCGTCCTCGAACAGGCGAAGGAGGCGGCCGGGGGCAAGGACGTCCGGCTCGGCGGCGGGGCGAACGTCATCCGCCAGTTCCTCGACGCAGACCTCGTCGACACCCTGCACGTGGCCGTCTCGCCGGTGAAGCTGGGATCCGGGTCGCGGCTGTGGGAGTCGCCCGACGAGCTGCGCGACCGCTTCCACGTGGACGTCGTGCCCAGCCCGGGCGGCAAGGTGATGCACTACCTGTTCTGGCGGAAGTGAAGTGACGCGGGCCGGCGTGAACTCCTCACGCCGGCCCGCGACTTCACCAGCCCGCTACGTCACCCGCCCGGCGTCAGTTCCGGTACCGGTAGATGATCCGGCCGCGCGTCAGGTCGTAGGGGCTGATCTCCACGAGCACCCGGTCGAACGGCAGGATCTTGATGTAGTTCTTCCGGATCTTGCCGCTGATGTGCGCGAGCACCTTGTGCCCGCTCTCCAGTTCCACCTGGAAGGTGGCGTTGCGCAGGCACTCGACGACGGTGCCCTCGATCTCGATACCACGGTTCGTCTTCGTCATCAGTGAAGTACGACCTCCAGGTTGCTGCCGGCGCGCTCGGCGCCGAGGGCGTCGAAGAGGGTCGAGGCGGCCTGGTTGCGTTCGCCGACCTCGGCCGAAGCCGTCCGGATCCCGGACCGGTGCAGGGGACCGAGCACTTCGGCGAGGAGCGCCCGCGCGATGCCGCGGCGCTGCCGGTCGGCCCGGACCGCGATGAGGCCGATCCGTGGCTGCCGCGGCACCGGCGCCACCCGGAGCAGCCCGACGTACCGGTCGGACTCCACAGCCACCGCGTACTTCGTCGGGTCCACCACGGTCGCGTCGTCCAGGCGTGGCAGCACCTCGGCCGGCATCTCCTGCCACCCGACCGTGGCCTCTACCTCGTCCCGGATCGCGCGGTCCAGCGCGCGCAGGGGGTCCTTCTCCGCCTCGCCGAAGGGAAGGATCGTCACGCCCGACGGCGGACGCGCCGAGCCGAGTCCCGTGACCTGCGGGTCGGTGGGCAGGCAGTACACCCACTCGCGGCGCCGGGTCGTGAAACCGGCGCGCTCCCACTGGGCCCTGAGGTCCAGGTCGGACTCGTCGACCATCGTGTACAGCGGCCTCGGCAGGTCCGCGAGCATGGCATCGGCGAGCCGGCCGAACGCCGCGTCGTGCCAGGAGTCGATGCTGAGGAAGAGCCGCCCGTCGAGCCGTGGCCAGGCCTCACCCCGGCCGACCACCTGGTCGTCCTCCAGCGCGTGCCACTGCCTCTCGGCGACGCGCGTGATCACTGTTGTCTTCATAGGTCTCTGCCTTTCGGGATCGCCTTGTCCAGGCGCTCCCGGGCGACCTATGTCAGCCGACCGACCGTGGGGACGAGAGGAGCACCCACATACGTACTGCGTTCATGGGTCTCACCTCCTCGGGCCGCGTCACGGTTCGTGCCAGACATTAGGCGGGCTGACGGTGCCGTGTCCACGTGATTAAACGGCAGCGCCGCTGAGCTGCGAGGCTCAGCGGCGCTGTCAGGCGTACGGGGCTAGCCCAGCAACTCCACCTCCGCCACCGTCGCTGCCCCACCGGTGAACACCAGCCGGTAGTGCTTGTACGTGCCCGGCTCGCTCACCGAGAACGCCCGCGTCTGCTTGTCCCAGGAGAAGGACTCGCCGGACCGCTGGTCCAGCGTCTTCCACGACGAGCCGTCGGCCGAGGCCTCCAGCTTCCAGCCCGCCGGGGCCTTCGCCTTGTCGTCAGACGTCAGCGTGTACTGCACGGCCTTCGCGCCGGCCGCGCCGACCGGCAGCTCCACCGACTCCGAACTCGCGCTCGTCGCCGAGGAGTTGTCGAACAGCGGACCCGAACCCGTGATGGCGTCCTTGCGCGGCGACGGCACCTTGTCGTCCTGCGTGATGGAGACCGGCGCCGCGTTCTTGCCCGTGCCCCACTTCGACGGCTTCGGGCCCATCGCGAACTCCAGGACCCCGCCCTTCGCGACGACCGAGTGCGGCAGCGACGTCGACGTCCAGTTCTTGCCGTTGACCTTCAGCCCCTGCACGTAGATGTTCTTCGCGCTGTTCTTGGGGGCCTTGACGACCAGGTCCTTGCCGTTCTCCAGGTGCAGCGTCATCTTCGTGAACTGCGGGGAGCCGATGGCGTATTCGCCGCTGCCCATGACCAGCGGGTAGAAGCCGAGCGAGGAGAAGAGGTACCAGGCCGACTGCTCGCCGTTGTCCTCGTCACCGTGGTAGCCCTGGCCGATCTCGCTGCCGGTGTACAGCCGCGACATGACCTCGCGGACCTTCTCCTGCGTCTTGTACGGCTGGCCCGCCGCGTCGTACATGTACGTGATGTGGTGGCCCACCTGGTTCGAGTGGCCGTACATGCCCATCCGGACGTCACGCGCCTCCGTCATCTCGTGGATGACGCCGCCGTACGAGCCCGCGACATCGTTCGTCGCCGTCTCCGGGGTGGCGAAGAACGTGTCGAGCTTCTTGGCGAGACCGTCGCGGCCGCCGTAAAGGTTGGCGAGCCCGCGCGAGTCCTGCGGGGCGGTGAAGGCGTAGCCCCAGGCGTTGGTCTCCGTGTAGTCGTAGCCCCAGATGCGCGGGTCGAACTTCGACGACTCGACGCGCCAGTCGCCCTTCTCGCTCTTGCCCTGGAAGAAGCCCGCCTTCGGGTCGAACATGTTCACGTAGTCGCGGGCCCGGTTGAGGAAGTACTCCGACTCCTCCTTGTAGTGCTTCTCGCCGGTCTTCTTGTAGAGGGCCTGGCCCATCTGCGCGATGCCGTAGTCGTTGAGGTAGCCCTCGAGCGCCCAGGACAGGCCCTCGTGGGTGTCCGTGCTCGTGTAGCCGAGGAACGGTGACGTCTGCATTCCCTTGCGGCCCACGCCGGCCGCGGGCGGCACGACGCTCGCGTTCTTCAGAGCCGCCTTGTACGCGGCCTCCGCGTCGAACTTGACGCCCTTGACGTACGCGTCGGCGAACGCCACGTCCGACGACGTGCCGGTCATCAGGTCCGCGTAACCCGGTGAGGACCAGCGCGAGATCCAGCCGCCGTCCTTGTACTGCTGCACGAACCCGTCGACGAGCTCGCCCGCCTTCTTCGGCGTCAGGAGCGAGTACGCGGGCCAGGTCGTGCGGTACGTGTCCCAGAATCCGTTGTTGACGTACGGCTTGCCGTCGACGATCTTCGCGCCGGTGTGGGTCGGGGTGTCCGGGCCCGGCATCGGTGAGAACGGCGAAGCGTACTGGTACTTCGAACCGACCTTCTCGAAGCCGGAGTTGGGGTACAGGTACAGCCGGTACAGGGACGAGTAGAGGGTGGTGCGCTGGTCGGCCGTGGCGCCCTCCACCTCAACCTTGCCGAGGAGCTTGTCCCACTGCGCGCGGGCGCTGTCCCGCACGGAGGAGAACGACGACCCGGACGGCAGCTCCTGCGCGAGGTTCGCCTTGGCCTGGTCGATGCCGATCAGGGACGTGGCGAGGCGCAGGGTGACCGCCTTGTCGGCGCCCGGCTTGAAGCGGAGGTAGCCCTTGGGGCCGGTGGAGTCGCCGCCGGTGACCGGGGTGTCGAAGACGCCGTAGACGAAGAGCCGGGTCGCGCCCGCGGAGAGCCCGGACTTCACGTCCGAGTAGCCGGTGACGATGCCCTTGTCCTTGTCGAGCGTGAGGCCCGCCTGGTCGGAGACGTTGTCGAAGATCACGCTCGCGTCGTCACCGGGGTAGGTGAACCGCAGCATCGCCGCGTGGTCGGTCGGCGTCATCTCGGCCTTGAGGCCGTTCTCGAAGCGCACCCCGTAGTAGTAGGGGCGGGCTGTCTCGTTCTCGTGCTTGAACGGCAGCGCGCGGCCGGTGCGGGAGGTGTCCGGGGTGCCGGACGCCGCCGACGGCATCATCTGGAACGTCTGCCGGTCGCCCATCCAGGGGCTGGGCTCATGGCTGGCGCTGAACGCCTCCATCGTCGGGAGGTTGTCCGCGTTGTTGTCGCGGCTGTAGTCATAGAGCCAGCTGAGCGAGCCGGCGTTGGTCACCGGCGTCCAGAAGTTGAAGCCATGGGGTACCGCGGTGGCCGGGAACGTGTTGCCGCGCGAGAAGCCGCCGCTGGAGTTCGTGCCGCGCGTCGTGACCGCGTAGTCCGACAGATGCGCCTTCGGCGGCTCCGGCTTCGCGGCCTTCAGCGCGATGTCGTCGACCCAGCCGCGGAACTTCGCCGGGCCCTTCGGCGAGTCGTACGCCACCAGGATCCGGTCGACGGTCTTGCCGGCCGCGACCGAGCCGATGGAGGAGGCGACGGCGTTCCACTGGTTGACGTAGAGCCGCTTGGCCGCGCCCTGGCCCTGCGGCGTCAGCAGTCCGCCGTTGCTGTCGGTGGCCTTCAGGTCGCTCAGATAGGTGCCGTCGGTGAAGGCGAGGTCCACGGAGACGTTCGTGGCGTCGTAGTCGCGGTCGCCGTCCGCCATCGACGGGAAGATCTTGTACGAGAGCTCGGTGTCACGGGCGACGGCCACGTCGACGTCGAAGACCTTGTTGTACGAGTAGGCGCGCGAGTCGGCCTTGTGCGTGCCGGCGTAGCGCAGGGCCTTCTTGCCGGTGAAGCCCGCGCCCGCCTTGGCGGTGGGGGAGCCGCTGGGGCCCTTGTCGACCAGGGACAGCATGTCGTCGGGCGTCGTGGGCGAGCCGGTGTCGGCGGTGGCCAGCTGCAGGTCGGCGAGCTGCGTGGCGTCGTCCGCGCCGTTGTTCTTGGTGAACTCGATCCGGAAGTGCTGGTACTCGGCCGGGTTCTGGAGGTCGTACTTCTTGGTCTGGAAGCGGTCGGCGAAGCTCTCCCCGGTGCGGGTGTCGAGCGTCGTCCACTCCTTGCCGTCGGTGGAGCCCTTGAGGGTCCAGTCCTTCGGGTCGCGCTCGGCGTGGTCGTTGGCCGACGTCAGGGCGTACGTCGTGATCTTGGCCGGCGCGTCCAGGTCGTACTCGACCCAGGCCGTGGGCTCGAAGGAGAGCCACTTGGTGCTCGACTCCCCGTCGACGAGGTTCTCCTTGGTCTCACCGCCGCCCGCGTTCTCGTCGCTGGCGCGGACGTCCGTGACGTGGCTGTTGACATTGCCCGGCAGTCCGCCGCTTTCACCGCCGTCGACCCCGGATGACCGCTTCATCCCGTCTGCGGCGGTATCCACGGTGTTCAGCCAGGTCGGGGCGGGATCGCCCGTTTCGAACGAGGAGCTGAACTCGCGGTCGGCGTGCGGCTGTTGCCCGGGCGACGCGGCGGACGCTCCCTGGCCGGCGGCGACGAGCGCGAGTGAGGCCGCCCCCAGGGCGGCCGTGGACCTAAGTCTGTGTCTGGATCTGCCATGCATTAGCGAGCCCCTCCCGGCGCGAGACAACGTTGTCAATTCACAGCGCAGGGTCCAGTAGGGAGGTAAGTCGCCCGTGGTGTCAAGGGTGTTGGGATCGGCGGGTGCGGCGGGCGGGACGAGAAGAGTGGCGCGACCATCCATTAAGCGAGGTCATCCGCCGTCCGGGTATGCATGGGTCGCTCATGGGTGCCTCATATATCCGAGAGGTCTCAACTCGGGAAAGAACGCCGTCCAAACCTGCATTCGATCTTGCCCAGTTGGAGTGAAGTGGACTATACCTGTCGGCGTCTGGTCCGGACGGTGCGAACCGGCCGCGGACGAGCCCGGGGGAAGGGGGAATCGGCAGGGGGCGGGCGTGCGCCGGCCGCCGGATATCCCCATTGCTTCCGGTGCTTTTCCGTAACACCCAGCTCCAACCTGTTCCCCCGCGACGGGCGCATTTCCGGACATGGACCGGGAAGCGATTCCGGACCGGGATCCGGGGATCCGTTCCCGGCACGACACAGCACATCACCGCGGTGCCGGGGAGGATCCGGTTCACCGCCTGAGTCCTGGAGAAGGCGAGGACTTAAGCATGGGACCCACCCCCGGCGTAGGCCATCGCGATCTGATCGAGCGGAGCGCGACTGTCGCTCCAACCGCGGCCCCGGCGACCGCTTTTCCCACATCGCTCAGCTGATCACCATCGGCGCCGCCGAGCGGCTCCGAGACGACGGCTGAACGACCCGATGTGCATCTCCGCCGACATCGCAGGCGGAGACCCGCATCAGGACGCGCTCAAAGAGAAGTGCGGCAAGCACGGGGCCAACCCAGCCCGGCAGCCGAACCCGCAGCAAACCCGAATAGATCCAATCGATCAGTGAGGATGCAGAGATGACCATTCGTGCCGGCTCTCTTGACAGGCGAACGCTCCTGCGCGGGGCGATCGCGACGGCAGCCATGGGTTCGTTCGCGGTTGCGTGTGGCTCTCCCTCAAGCAAGGACAACGGTGACGGCGGTGGCGGCCCGAAGGGCACGAAGGGGGCCAAGAACCCGTTCGGTGTCGCCGCGAACTCCAAGGTCGACGCGGCCATCTTCAACGGTGGCTACGGCACCGACTACGTCGACTACGTCAACCAGGTCTTGGGCAAGCAGATCAAGGGCGCCAAGGTCGTCGTCAAGCCGGTCGTCGACATCGCCCCCGAACTCCAGCCCCGCTTCGTCGGCGGCAACCCGCCGGACCTCATCGACAACTCCGGCGAGGACCAGATCGGCTTCCTCGGCATCCTCGACCAGCTCGAGGAGCTCGACGACGTCCTCGAGGCCAACAACTACGAGGGCAAGAAGATCGCCGACACCGTCTACCCCGGCGTCAAGGACCCCGGCACGTTCAAGGACAAGTTCGTCGCTCTGAACTACGTGATGACCGTGTACGGCGTCTGGTACTCCAAGACGCTGTTCGAGGCGAACGGCTGGACCCCGCCGAAGACCTGGAACGAGGCGCTCGACCTCGGCACGAAGGCGAAGAAGAAGGGCAAGTACCTCTTCGTCCACGGCAAGGAGGCGGCGACCTACTACCGCACGCTCCTCATCGACTCGGCGATCAAGGAGGGCGGCGACGAGGTCCGGCTCGCGCTGGAGAACCTGGAGAAGGGCTGCTGGTCGCACCCGGCCATCCAGGGAGTGATCAAGGTCATGGAGACCATGGTCAAGGAGAAGATGTTCGTCCCCGGCGGCTCCGGCACCCAGTTCCAGAAGGCGCAGGCGATCTGGAGCAACGACCAGAAGGCGCTGCTCTACCCGTCCGGTGGCTGGATCGAGAACGAGATGAAGAAGGCCACCAAGGCCGACTTCCAGATGAACGGCTTCCCGTCGATGACGCTCACCGACAAGCCGAAGATGCCCTACGAGTCGCTGCGCGCGGCCGCGGGCGAGCCGTTCATCGTGCCCAAGCAGGGCAAGAACCCGGCCGGCGGCAAGGAAGTGCTGCGGGCGATGCTGTCCAAGGACGCGGCCGCCAACTTCTCCAAGACGAAGCTGGCCCCGACGATCGTCAAGGGCACCGTGCCCGCCGACGGTTACGGATCGTCCGCCCTCGTCTCGCAGACGAAGATGCTGGAGGCCGCGGGCACCAACATCTTCACCTACAACTTCGTCGAGGCCTACGGCATGAACACCGACCAGCTGGTGCCGTGGAACTCGTTCCTCTCCGGTGACCTCGACGCCAAGGGCCTGACCTCGGCGCTGCAGAAGATCTCCGACAAGGTCAGGGAAGACGACTCCATCGACAAGATCAAGGTCAGCTAGCAGCGCGATGAAAGACAAGACCACCACCTCCGACACCGCGAGCAGCCGGCCCACGCCGGCCGCTCGCGGCGGGCGGCCCCGACGCCGCAAGCTCACCTTCGACCGGGTGACGTTCTTCCTCGCGTTCCTCGGTCTCCCGCTGGCCATCTTCGTGGTCTTCGTCCTGTACCCCTTCGGCCAGGCGATCTTCTGGGCGATGACCAACTGGCGCGGTTTCAGCCCGAACTACGATTTTGTCGGCCTCGACAACTTCACCAAGATGTTCCAGGACGACGTCTTCCTGAAGGCGCTGCGCAACGTCGCCCTGCTGGCGGCCTTCGTGCCCTTGGTGACGTTGACGCTCGCCCTCGGAGTCGCGGTGGCCATCACCTTGGGCGGGCCGAGCAAAGGGCCCGTCCGGGGGATCAAGGGCGCGTCGTTCTACCGGATTGTCTCGTTCTTCCCCTACGTCGTTCCGGCGATCATCGTCGGTCTGATCTGGGCGCAGATGTACGACCCGAACGCCGGCCTGGTCAACGGCATCCTCACGTCGCTCGGCCTGGACCACTTCAAGGAGTTCGCCTGGCTGGGCGAGCAGGCCACCGCGATGCCGGCCCTGATGTTCGTCATCGTCTGGGGGCTCGTCGGGTTCTACGCGGTGCTCTTCATCGCCGCCATCAAGGGAGTTCCCGCCGAGCTGTACGAGGCGGCCAGGATCGACGGAGCCGGCCGGTTCCGGATGACGATCTCGGTCACTCTGCCGGCGATTCGGGACAGCGTGCAGACGGCGTACGTCTATCTGGGTATCGCCGCCCTCGACGCGTTCGTCTACGTACAAGCCATGCTGCCGAACGGTGGGCCGAACAACTCGACCCTGACGATCAGCCAGCGGCTGTTCAACATCGCTTTCGCGAAGCAGCAGTTCGGACTCGCCACCGCGATGGGGGTCGTCCTCGCCGTCGTCACTCTGGTGTTCGCGGCTCTGGTGTTCGCCATCAACCGCCTGACCGGCGGTGGCGAGAGCGAGGGCGGTAAGAAAGCGCGTGGGTCCAAGGCTCGGCGTGCGGGAGCCATGGGAGGTGCCCAGTGAGCGTCATAGCCGCCGACCGGAAGCAGGCCAGTGAGCAGAAGCGGTCGAGCGACCAGAAGCTGACGAGAGCCGTCGCGGGCAGCGACCGCAGGTTCGCGGTGATCGCGCACGGCCTGCTGATCCTGTGGTCCGTGATCGTGATCCTGCCCATGCTGTGGGTACTGGTGTCGTCGTTCAAGACGACCAAGGAGATCCTGTCGTCGCCGTTCGCGCTGCCGGATCACTGGCAGTTCGACAACTACACACGCGCCTGGAGCGACGCGAGCATCGGGAAGTACTTCCTGAACTCGGTGATCGTCGTGGTCTGCGCACTGGTCCTGGTGATGCTGCTGGGCGCGATGTGCGCCTACATCCTGGCCCGGTTCCAGTTCCCGGGACGCCGGCTGATCTACTACGTGATGCTCGCCGGGCTGACTTTCCCCGTCTTCCTGGCGATCGTGCCGCTCTTCTTCCAGCTGCAGAACTTCGGGCTGCTCAACACGCGTCCTGGACTGATCCTCACCTACGTCGCGTTCGCGCTGCCGTTCACGATGTTCTTCCTCTACGCGTTCTTCCGGTCTCTGCCGCATGACGTGTACGAGGCCGCGCTGATCGACGGTGCCGGTGACTGGCGGGCGTTCTTCCAGGTGATGCTGCCCATGGCGCGGCCGGGCATGGCGGCGGTGGCGATCTTCAATTTCCTGGGCCTTTGGAACCAGTTCCTGCTGCCGGTGGCGCTCAACACCGACCAGAACAAGTGGGTGCTGACCCAGGGGATGGCCGCCTACGCGTCCTCGCAGGCCTACGGCATCGACTACGGTGCGCTGTTCGCGGCGATCGTGGTCACGGTGGTGCCCGTACTGATCGTGTACATCATCTTCCAGCGCCGGATCGCCGGTTCGGTGTCGCAGGGCACCTTCCGCTGACGCCCAGCGTCGCGTGACCGCTGCTTCACCCGTTGTGCACAGGGGTCCGGCCCCGGAGAGTCTCTCTCCGGGGCCGGACCCCTGTGCGTTCACGGTGTGGAACCGATTTCCGTCAAGGGCTTGACGCCACAGGTGCCTTCAGCGGAACTTGGGGTTCATAACTTGTACAAGGTCCGGTCGCTCTCCGTGTGTGACGCGGACCACAGGGGGGCGAAGGGGCTCCCCGGTCAACGGGACGAGGGTGTGGGTCAATGGAGACTCCGGGGTCGCAGTCGTCGCTGCACCGGGCCAATCTGGAGCGGGTCGTGCGCGCCGTGCGGCTCGCGGGTTCGCTCACGCAGGCGGAGATCGCGAGGACGACCGGCCTGTCCGCGGCCACGGTCTCCAATATCGTCCGCGAACTCAAGGACGGCGGCACGGTCGAGGTCACCCCCACCTCGGCGGGCGGCCGGCGGGCCCGCAGCGTCTCGCTCAGCGGTGACGCGGGCATCGTCATCGGCGTCGACTTCGGCCACACCCACCTGCGCGTGGCGATCGGCAACCTCGCCCACCAGGTGCTCGCCGAGGAGGCCGAGCCCCTCGATGTGGACGCCTCCGCGGCGCAGGGCTTCGACCGGGCCGAGGAGCTCGTCGAGCGGCTCGTGGCGGCCACCGGCGTGGACCGTACGAAGGTGGCGGGCGTCGGGCTCGGCGTACCGGGCCCCATCGACGTGGAGAGCGGCACGCTGGGCTCCACGTCGATCCTGCCGGGCTGGACAGGCACCAAGCCCGCCGAGGAGATGAGCAGGCGCCTCGGCGTGCCCGTGCACGTCGACAACGACGCCAATCTGGGCGCCCTCGGCGAGCTGGTCTGGGGCAGCGGGCGCGGGGTCAAGGACCTCGCGTACATCAAGGTCGCCAGCGGTGTCGGCGCCGGGCTCGTGATCGACGGGAAGATCTACCGGGGGCCCGGCGGGACCGCGGGCGAGATCGGGCACATCACGCTCGACGAGTCCGGCCCTGTCTGCCGCTGCGGCAACCGCGGCTGCCTGGAGACCTTCACCGCCGCCCGCTACGTGCTGCCGCTCCTGGAGTCCAGCCACGGCACCGGACTGACCATGGAGTCCGTCGTGCGGCGCGCGCGGGACGGCGACCCGGGGTGCCGGCGGGTGATCGCCGACGTGGGCCGTCACATCGGCAGTGGGGTCGCGAATCTCTGCAACCTGCTCAACCCCAGCCGGGTCGTCCTCGGAGGCGATCTGGCGGAGGCCGGAGAACTCGTCCTGGGGCCCATCAGGGAGTCCGTGGGGCGCTACGCGATCCCCAGCGCCGCCCGTCAACTGTCCGTCCTTCCAGGGGCGTTGGGCGGCCGCGCGGAGGTGCTCGGGGCGCTGGCCCTGGCGCTCAGCGAGATGGGCGATTCGACCCTTTTGGACGGATCTCTGTCCGTGGCGGCACCTGCCTTCACTTAGAGAACGCATGACACCGTTGCCATCTCGTTAAGGATTTACTCCTTGACGCCGGGGTTGCGGCCGAGTTGACTTCCCGCTACCTCGGCCGCAACGTCGCGGCCTCGTCAGGGAGGTTTCTGAAGTGAACACGCGTATGCGTCGTGCCGCCGTTGCGTTCTGTGCCACTGGTATGGCCGTCTCTCTCGCCGCTTGCGGCAGCGCCAAGGAGTCCGGCGACAAGGGCAGCGGCGACAAGGCGAGCCCCAAGAAGGGCGACGCCATCACCGTCGGCCTGCTGCTGCCGGAGAACCAGACCGCGCGCTACGAGAAGTTCGACAAGCCGATCATTGAGAAGCAGATTTCGACGCTGACCCATGGCAAGGGCAAGGTCGAGTACCTGAACGCCAAGCAGGACGCGACCGTCCAGTCCCAGCAGATCGACACGATGATCACCAAGAAGGTCGACGTGCTGATCCTGGACGCGGTCGACTTCAAGGCCGTCGCCGGCGGTGTGAAGAAGGCCAAGGACGCCGGCATCCCCGTCGTCGCGTACGACCGCCTGGCCGAGGGCCCGATCGAGGCCTACACCTCGTTCGACAACGAGGAGGTCGGCAAGACGCAGGGCGAGGCGCTCCTGAAGGCCATGGGCTCCAAGGCCACCAAGAGCAGCAAGATCGTCATGATGAACGGCGCGATCACCGACCCGAACGCCGCCTTCTTCAAGAAGGGCGCCCTCTCCGTGCTCAAGGACAAGGTGACCGTCGCCAAGTCCTACGACACCAAGGAGTGGAAGCCGGAGAACGCCAACCAGAACATGGAAGGCGCCATCTCCGCGATCGGCAAGGACAAGATCGCCGGCGTCTACTCCGCCAACGACGGCATGGCGGGCGGCATCATCACCGCTCTGAAGGCCGCGGGCCTGAGCAAGCTCCCGCCGGTCACCGGCCAGGACGCCGAGCTCGCGGGTGTGCAGCGGATCGTCACGGGCGACCAGAACATGAGCGTCTTCAAGTCGTACCCGCAGGAGGCCGAGACCGTCGCCAAGATGGCCGTCTCGATCGCCAAGACGGGCAAGCTCGACAGCTCCCTGGAGACCAGCACGGTCGACAGCGGCACCGAGAAGAGCATCCCCTCGGTGATCGTCCCGGTCGTCTCCCTGACCCAGGACAACATCAAGGACACGGTCATCAAGGAGGGTTACTACACCCTCGGTGAGATCTGCACGACCAAGTACAAGGCCGCCTGCGACAAGATCGGCCTGAACTAACCAGGCCGGAGTCGCCTTGCGGCAACTCCCTTGTCCTGCACGGGACGTGAGCGCACTTTGACGGAGCGCCCCGTGTGAGCACGTCCGGCGCCCCGCCGCCGACAGCCCCGCAAGCTCAACGGCGGGGCGCCGGACGGAACGACGTACGACAGCACCATCCCTGCACGTACGCACCCCCCTCTCAGTCTTTTCTGTTCAACCTCCCGCCGGGTCAGGCCTTTGGCGGCGAAGGAGATGGTTCACGTGTCCGCTACGCCCGTGCTGGCGTTGCGCGGAGTCTCCAAGCGATTCGGTGCCGTCCAGGCGCTCACCGATGTAGAGCTTGAGGTCCACGCCGGTGAGGTGGTCGCCCTGGTCGGCGACAACGGTGCCGGAAAGTCCACCCTTGTCAAGACGATCGCCGGCGTGCACCCCATCGATGACGGTGTCATCGAGTGGGACGGCAAGGCCGTCGCGGTCAACCGGCCGCACGACGCCCAGAACCTGGGCATCGCGACCGTCTACCAGGACCTCGCGCTGTGCGACAACATCGACGTCGTCGGCAACCTCTTCCTGGGCCGTGAGCTCAAGCGCCGCGGAATCCTCGACGAGGTCGAGATGGAGCGCCGTGCCAGGGAGCTGCTCGACACGCTGTCGATCCGCATCCCGAGCGTGCGCATCCCGATCGCCTCGCTCTCCGGCGGTCAGCGCCAGGTCGTGGCCATCGCCCGCTCCATGCTCGGCGAGCCCAAGCTGGTCATCCTCGACGAGCCGACGGCAGCCCTCGGCGTCGAGCAGACCGCGCAGGTCCTCGACCTCGTCGAGCGGCTGCGCGAGCGCGGCCACGCGGTCATCCTCATCAGCCACAACATGGCCGATGTGAAGGCCGTCGCCGACAAGGTCGCCGTCCTGCGGCTCGGCCGCAACAACGGCGTTTTCGAGGTCAAGACCACCTCGCAGGAAGAGATCATCTCCGCCATCACCGGCGCCACGGACAACGCCGTGACCCGTCGTGCGGCGCGCACCAACGCGGAGGCTCAGAAGTGAGCATCGAAAAGACCGACAAGCCGCAGGCCCCCGTGGACGCCCCGGCGGTCGCCGGCGACGCGAGTGTCGCCATCGACCCCCGCCTCCTCGTGCGCGAGCAGGGATTCGCGGGCTACATAGGCGAGTTCAAGCGCAAGATGCGCGCCGGTGACCTCGGCGCCACCCCGGTCGTCATCGGCCTGATCGTCATCTGCGCGATCTTCCAGAGCCTCAACTCGGCGTTCCTGGGCGCCGAGAACCTCAACAACATCTTCGTCGCCATGGTCGCGACGGGCATGATGTCGGTCGGCATCATCTTCGTGCTGCTGCTCGGCGAGATCGACCTGTCGGTGGGCTCCGTCTCGGGTGTCTCCGCGGCGATCACGGCGGTGATGAGCGTCACCCACGGCGTCAACGAGTGGCTCGCGGTCCTCACCGCCCTCGCCGCCGGTGCCGTCATCGGGGCCCTGCACGGCTTCTTCTTCGCCCGGATCGGCGCCCCCGCGTTCGCCGTGACCCTGGCCGGCCTGCTGTTCTGGAACGGCTTCATGCTCCAGATCCTCGGCTCCAACGGCACGATCAACATCGACAGCGACGGCGTGGTCGGCAAGCTCACCACGTACTACTTCCCGGACGTCGCGGCCGCCTACGGGCTCGCGATCGTCGCGGTTGCCGCGTACTTCCTGACGGCGTTCCTCGGCAACCGGCGCCGCGAGGCCGCCGGCATCCCGTCCCGCCCGATGAGCGAGCTCGTGCTGCGCACGGTGCTGCTCGCGATCGCGGCCTTCGCCGTGGCGATCATGTTCAACCAGTACAAGGGCCTGCCGCTCGCCGTGCTGCTGTTCGCGATCGTCCTGGTCGGCACCGACTTCGTGCTGCGCCGCACCTCGTACGGCCGCAAGATCTTCGCGCTCGGCGGCAGCGTCGAGGCGTCGCGCCGCGCCGGTATCAACGTCACGGCGGTCCGTGTCTCGGTCTTCGCCGTCGCGGGTCTGTTCGCGGCGGTCGGCGGCCTCTTCTGGGCCTCCAAGATCGCGGCGGCCAACCAGAGCGCCGGTTCCGGCGACCTCCTGATGAACGTCATCGCGGCGGCCGTCATCGGCGGCACCAGCCTCTTCGGCGGCCGGGGCCGCACCTGGAACGCCCTGCTCGGTGTCCTCGTGATCACGTCGATCCAGTACGGCCTGGCCCTCCAGGGCATCGCCACCCCGATCCAGTACATGATCACCGGCGGCGTGCTCCTCGCCACGGTCGTTATCGACTCGGTCACCCGCAAGACCCAGAAGTCGGCGGGCCGCGCCTAGGGTCTTTCGCCCCAGCGGCCCGTACCTCCCTGATTCTGTGCCCGGCGCCAATGACGACGCCGGGCACAGTCATGTCATGAGAGCGCTACGGAACGTGCGTACCCCTCGGGTACGGCCGATCGCGTGATGTACAACGCACAGCCCTGGCGCAGCGCGCCAAGGCGGAACATTAGACTCGACAGGCCCGGCAAAAGCTCGAACAGCTCTATCGCAAGGAGGCACGGGTGCCGCTGCTGACCCGCATCACGGGACCGCGCGATCTGGACCGGCTCAGCCTGGAACAGCTGGACCAGCTGGCCGGCGAGATCCGGACCTTCCTGGTCGACGCGGTATCCAAGACCGGCGGCCACCTCGGCCCCAACCTCGGCGTCGTCGAGCTCACCATCGCGCTGCACCGCGTGTTCGACTCGCCGAAGGACCGGGTGCTCTTCGACACCGGTCACCAGTCCTACGTGCACAAGCTGCTCACGGGCCGCCAGGACTTCGGCAAGCTGCGCACCAGGGGCGGCCTGTCCGGCTACCCCTCGCGCGCCGAGTCCGACCACGACGTGATCGAGAACTCGCACGCCTCCACGGTCCTCGGCTGGGCCGACGGCCTCGCCAAGGCGAACGAGGTGCGCGGCAAGGACGACCACGTCGTCGCCGTGATCGGCGACGGAGCCCTCACCGGCGGCATGGCCTGGGAGGCCCTGAACAACATCGCGGCCGCCAAGGACCGCCCCCTCGTGATCGTCGTCAACGACAACGAGCGCTCGTACGCCCCCACCATCGGCGGCCTCGCCAACCACCTGGCCACCCTGCGCACCACGGACGGCTACGAGCGGTTCCTGGCCCGCGGCAAGGACCTCCTGGAGCGCACGCCGGTCGTCGGCAGGCCGCTCTACGAGACCCTGCACGGCGCGAAGAAGGGCCTCAAGGACTTCATCGCCCCGCAGGGCATGTTCGAGGACCTCGGTCTGAAGTACGTCGGCCCCATCGACGGCCACGACATCGAGGCCCTGGAGTCGGCCCTGGCCCGCGCCAAGCGGTTCGGCGGACCGGTCATCGTGCACTGCCTCACCGAGAAGGGCCGCGGCTACAAGCCCGCCGAGCAGGACGAGGCCGACCGCTTCCACGGCATCGGCCCGATCCACCCGGACACCGGCCTGCCCATCAAGGCCTCGGCCGCCAGCTGGACGTCCGTCTTCGGCGACGAGATGGTCAAGCTCGGCCACGACCGCGAGGACATCGTCGCGATCACCGCCGCGATGCTCCAGCCCGTCGGCCTGAAGAAGTTCGCCGACGCGTTCCCGGACCGCATCTACGACGTCGGCATCGCCGAGCAGCACGCCGCCACCTCGGCCGCGGGTCTCGCCACCGGCGGGGTGCACCCGGTCTTCGCGGTCTACGCGACGTTCCTCAACCGCGCCTTCGATCAGGTCCTCATGGACGTCGCGCTGCACAAGTGCGGTGTCACCTTCGTCCTGGACCGGGCCGGCGTCACGGGCGACGACGGCGCCTCGCACAACGGCATGTGGGACATGTCCATGCTCCAGGTCGTCCCCGGCCTGCGCCTGGCCGCCCCGCGCGACGCCGAGCAGCTGCGCGCCCAGCTGCGCGAGGCCGTCGAGGTGGACGACGCGCCGACCGTCGTCCGCTACTCGAAGGGCGTTGTCGGACCCGCGGTTCCGGCCGTCGGCAAGGTCGGCGCCATGGACGTGCTGCGCAGGCCGTCCGCGGCCAAGCCGGACGTCCTGCTGGTCTCCGTCGGGGCGCTCGCCCCGATGTGCCTGGAGATCGCCGGCCTCCTCGACAAGCAGGGCATCACCACGACCGTCGTCGACCCGCGCTGGGTCAAGCCGGTCGACGAGGCGCTCGCGCCGCTCGCCGAGCAGCACCGCGTCGTCGTCACCGTCGAGGACAACTCCCGTGTGGGAGGCGTCGGTTCGGCGATCGCGCAGGCCCTGCGCGACGCGGGTGTCGACGTACCGCTGCGTGACTTCGGCATCCCGCCGCGCTTCCTCGACCACGCCTCGCGCAAGGAGGTCATGGCCGAGATCGGTCTCACGGCCCCCGACATCGCGCGTCAGGTCACCGGTCTGGTCGCCAAGCTGGACGGCCGCTTCGAGCGCGCGACGGCCACCGACGCGGTCAGCCCCGCGCGGGACTGACCCCCACAGGCTGCTCCATGGGCCGGTCCCACCACCCCGCAAGGGTGGTGGGACCGGCCCATTCGCGTGAACGCGCCCGCGCCGGGGCATACGGAGCAAAAGCCCCCTCGATCATGTCGAGGACGACAATGCGTGGGAGGTACGACCGTGAGCAGCACCCTCTTCAGGACGAAGAAGGTCGAACAGTCGATCTTGGACACTGAGGAGCCGGAGCACGCACTCAAGAAGTCGCTGTCCGCTCTCGACCTCACCGTCTTCGGTGTGGGTGTCATCATCGGCACCGGCATCTTCGTCCTCACCGGCAAGGTCGCCAAGGAGAACGCGGGCCCCTCGGTGGCCCTGGCCTTCGTCGTGGCCGGCGTCGTCTGCGGTCTTGCCGCGCTGTGCTACGCGGAGTTCGCGTCCACCGTCCCGGTCGCCGGATCCGCGTACACCTTCTCTTACGCGTCACTCGGCGAACTCCCCGCCTGGATCATCGGCTGGGACCTGGTGCTCGAGTTCGCGCTCGGCACGGCGGTGGTCGCCGTCGGCTGGTCGGGCTATGTGCGCTCGCTGCTGGACAACGCCGGCTGGCATCTGCCCGAATCGCTGAGCGGGCGGGACGGGGCCACGGGGTTCGGCTTCGACATCCTCGCCGCCGCCCTGGTCCTGGTGCTCACCGTCATCCTCGTCCTCGGGATGAAGCTCTCCGCCCGCGTCACCACGGTCGTCGTCGCCATCAAGGTGGCCGTCGTCCTCATCGTGATCATCGCGGGGGCCTTCTTCATCACGGCCGACAACTACAAGCCCTTCATCCCGAAGGCGCAGCCGCAGGAGGCGGGCAGCAGCATCCAGTCCCCGCTCGTGCAGCTGATGTTCGGCTACACGCCCACCGACTTCGGCGTCATGGGCATCTTCACCGCCGCCTCCGTCGTCTTCTTCGCCTTCATCGGCTTCGACGTCGTGGCCACCGCAGCCGAGGAGACGAAGAACCCGCAGCGGGACATGCCGCGCGGCATCCTGGGCTCCCTCCTCATCTGCACGACGCTCTACGTGGCAGTGTCGATCGTCGTCACGGGCATGCAGAAGTACAGCGAGCTGTCCATCGACGCCCCGCTCGCCGACGCCTTCAAGGCGACCGGGCACCCCTGGTACGCGGGTGTCATCAGCTTCGGCGCCGCGGTCGGCCTGACGACGGTCTGCCTGATCCTCCTCCTCGGCCAGACCCGGGTGTTCTTCGCGATGAGCCGTGACGGGCTGCTGCCCCGCTTCTTCTCCGTGGTCCACCCGAGGTTCAGGACCCCGTACCGGCCGACCATCCTGCTCGGCGTGATCATCGCGATCCTGGCCGGGTTCACCAGCCTCAGCGAGCTCGCGGAACTGGTGAACATCGGCACGCTCTTCGCGTTCGTCGTCGTCGCGCTCGGCGTCGTCATCCTGCGCCGCACCCGCCCCGACCTGCCCCGCGCCTTCCGCACCCCCCTGGTGCCGTTCATCCCGATCCTGTCGGTGCTCGCGTCCCTGTGGCTGATGCTGAACCTGCCTGCGGAGACCTGGATCCGTTTCGGTATCTGGATGGTGCTCGGCTTCATCGTGTACTTCGTGTACGGGCGCTCGCACAGCCGGCTGGGGCGGCAGGAGGAGGAGGCGGGCCGGAAGTAGGGGGCGACGGCGCCCGTGGCGGCCTGACGCCCGGTCAGCCGCCCTGCGCCGGGGACTTCTTGGCGGACTCGGGGATCTCGCCACCCGTGCGGATCGCCTTCCACAGCTGCGTGGCCTGGGGCTCGGCGGCCACCACGCGGTTGGGGTCCGCGGTGTCGTACCGCACCGGCAGCATGATCGTCTCCATGGTGGCCGGGTCGACGCCCTGCATGCTGCGGCTGAACTCGGCCAGTGACTTCAGCGACGCGAGGTCGGAGTCGGTGGTCAGCGACGAGGTGAGGCTGTCCGCGATCTTGAACGTCTTCGTCGGGCTGCCCAGCAGATCCTGCTTCTTGACCTCGCTGAGCAGCGCGATCATGAACTGCTGCTGGAGGCCGATGCGTCCGAGGTCGCTGCCGTCGCCGATGCCGTGCCGGGTCCGAACGAAGGCCAGCGACTGGGTGCCGTTCAACTTGTGGGTGCCCGCGCCCAGTTCGAGGCCGCTGGACTTGTCGTGGATCGGCTTGTCGACGGTCACGGTGACGCCGCCTATCGCGTCGACGAGTCCCTTGAACCCGGAGAAGTCGATCTCCATGAAGTGGTCCATGCGCACTCCGGACATGTCCTCGACGGTCTTGACCACACAGGCCGGACCGGCGAGCGAGTACACGGAGTTGAACATCACGCGCTTCGCCGAGGGGATCTTGGAGCCGTCCGACTTGGTGCACTCGGGGCGGGTCACCAGGGTGTCCCGGGGGATGCTGACGGCGGTGGCCCGCGTGCGGCCCTCGGGTATGTGCATCACCAGCGCGGTGTCGGAGCGGGCGCCCGCGACCTTGCCGGTGCCCAGGTCCGCGTTGTCCCCGGCGCGCGAGTCCGAGCCGAGGACCAGGATGTTCTGACCGCTGGTCGGGAGCTTCTCGGGACGGTCGTCGCCGATCGCCTTGTCGAGGTCGACCCCGCTGATGTTGCCGTTGAGATCGCTGTACAGCCAGTAACCCGTGCCGCCGGCGATGAGCGCGAGGACGAGCAGGGACAGGAGCACGATCCTGCCGGTGCGGCGCTTCTTCGGAGCCTTGCGGCTGCGCTTGCCGGGCGAGCTCCGGCGGGACGGCGGCACAGCGGTGCTCAGGTCATGGCTCATCGCGGGGTGTCCTCGCAACTAGTGCCCGATGGGCAGGGGCAGCAGACAGACCCCGGAGAACCGGGTCTGTGCCGCGCGGCTGACGCTTGGTTGGGACTGAACTATAGACATGTACTCGAAAACTCTTATGAGTGAAGTGCCCGGTTGGTCAGGGGAGCTGGGGCCGCGCGGTGCCGTCCTGGAGCCCTCCCGAACTCGTCGGAATGGCTGTCACCTGTGACTTTTGCCGTGCCGGCGGAACAGGGGGACGGCCATTCGTACAGGCATATGATGTGTCGAATTCTGGAATGGTCTGTGAACGCCGGGCTCGGCGCGGGAGGGGACGGCACACATGCGCGGTAGAGGTGCGCAGACGGTGGACCGGCGGACCCGATCCGGCGTCGACGTCGAGGAGCGGCCCCGGGCGGCATCTGCGGCGGCGGCGGCCACGGGGTCGTGGCTGCTGCGGGGGAACGACGACCGCCTCGCGGTGTACGCGCTTGTCGACGGCGGCGTGAACCGCTGGACGGAGACCGCCGTCGGGAGCGGGCGCTGGGCCCGGCCGGACTTCTTCCCCGTCGCAGGACTGACCGCCCTCACCGTCGCCCAGGGCGCGAACCGCTATGTGCACTTCCTCGGACGCAGGGAGAAGCGGCAGAGCGGCGGCGCCGCGAAGGTCGACCTGCTCTACGCCGTGCAGTACCAGTCGGGACGGACGCTGGGGGACTGGCGTTCCCTGGGCAACCCGTACCGCGAAGCGAGGGACGCGGCGACGCTCGGCGACCCGGCCGCCGCTGTCGACGGACAGGGCACGGTCCATGTCTTCGTCTCGGGTGGCGCCGGCGGCGTCATGGTGCGCCGGGAGTCCAAGAGCGGGGCGTGGGAGGCGTGGCAGGACCTGCGCGGTGGTGAGGTCGTGGGCGGGCTCGCCGCCGCGGCGACCTCTGCCGGACCGGTCGAACTCCTCGCGGCGGGGCGCAGGTCGGTGATGCGCTGGGTGCAGATGGAGCAGGGTGCGGACCTGCGCCGTGCGCAGGACCTGATGCCTGCCCCGGTGCCCGGTTCGGCCGCGCTCCTGGAGACCGGCCCCGGGGTCTTCACCGCGTACTGGAGTGAGCAGAGCGGGACGGGCGTCTACGCGCAGCGGCCCGGCGAGTGGGCTTTCCCCGTGGGCGGAGCCCCGGGAGAGGGACCCCATTCCACGCTCCGCGCATTCATCGACGGTTACGACTGCACGGTCCTGGCCCACCAGGGGCACACGGGAACGGCCGTGCTCGGCGTCTGCGGCACCGGTGGCGAATCCGCCGGACTGTGGTGGACCGACACGGGGGTGACTTGTGCCGGCGCTCCCGCTCTGGCGCTGGACGGGCGGGGGCGGGTCGTCATGGCGACGGTCGCGACGGACGGCAGCGTTCTGGTGAGCCGGCAGCGTCCGGAGCCCGGGCTCACCCTGTCCGACTGGGACCGCCTGCCCGACAATTGAGCCCTCCTTTACACCAAATTCCACTGCATGGCTAGACCTCAAAAAGGTTGTACTGGCCTAAAGTGATGATCCTCACTCGCCATGTCACGCTTTGTTGAAGCCTTGACCTGTAATTTAGGTAAAGGCCGCGTGAGAGTTCGGTGAATGCCCGGTAAGCGGGTCGTCGCGGTGGCGCAAGTGCCATGAGCCCGGGGGACGGGCTGCAAGCTGGGGACGGTGGTTGCCTCGTGGGTGGGTCGGACAACCCTGAATCCGGTGCGCTGGTTTCGGCGTACCGGTCCACGGTGCCGGTCGGTGCCAGGCAGCGCATCGTCCGCGGTGTACCGACCCCGGTCCGCAAGGCCGTGAAGTCCTCGCTCAATGTGGCCGACACCGTCCGTTCCGCGACAGTCGTCTGGGCCATGGGGGGCAAGCGCAGGGCGCCCCGCCACAGCGCCGCCTACAGCCGGCGCGTCGTCCGTGTCGGGCGCCGCCACATGCGCGCGCTGACGGTCGCCGGCGCCACGGACTGGGCGGCTCGGGCCCGCAACCTGAACATCGTCGTCTCGGTCCTGGACGCGGCGGGCATCGACTACTTCTGCGTGCGGGGTACGGCCAACGGGCTGCCCGCCGTGGCCATCCCCTCCACGTCCCGCCCGGCCGCCGAGGAAGTGCTCCAGCTGGCCTTTGCGCAGGCCCCTGGCTATGTCGGTCCGGCCGGCGGCGACGAGGCACGGATGGAGCCCGGCGACGAGGAGCGGTCGTGGCGGGCGCTGCGCAAGAACAAGGTGCTGCGGGTCGCGTGGTACGTGTGCGACCCGACGCAGCAGCTCGTCTTCGGCGCGGACGCCGGCTGCGACCTCGAAGTGTGGGCCGAGCGTGACGGGGAGTTGAGGGCTCCCCGCCCCAACCGGGTCATCGACGCCGTCCCGGTGGACGCCCCCCGCAAGTCGGCTCCCCAGCGCCTCTTCAGCCCCATCCCTCCCGCGTACCACACGGGCGATGCCCGCACGCTGCCCGAGTTCGCCGTGCAGCTCCCCGAGGACCACCAGTTCCCCATCGACGTCGTCTACACCTGGGTCGACGACTCGGACCCCGTCTGGCGGGCGCAGCGTGACCGGATGCGCCAGGGGTTCTCCGGGGACGAGTTGCACGAGCAGGCGGCGAACGACGCGCGGTACACCAGCCGTGACGAGTTGCGCTATTCGCTGCGGTCGCTCCATCAGAACGCGCCCTGGGTGCGCAACGTCTACCTCGTGACGGCGGGGCAGGTCCCGTCCTGGCTCAACGCGCGGCACCCGAACCTCCGGGTCGTGGACCACCGGGAGATCTTCTCCGACCCCGCCGCCCTGCCCACGTTCAACTCCCATGCCATCGAGAGCCAGCTGCACCACATCCCCGGGCTCTCGGAGTGCTTCCTCTACCTGAACGACGACGTGTTCTTCGGGCGGCCGGTGACGCCCGCGCATTTCTTCCACCCGAACGGCATCACCAAATTCTTCACGTCGCCCGCACTGATACCCGGCGGCGGAATCGCCTCGACCGATCTTCCCGTCAACGCCGCCGGGAAGAACAGCCGTTGGCTCATCGCGCAGAAATTCGGCACCGCCATTTCCCAGAAGATGAAGCACACACCGCACGCGCTGCGCGGAAGTGTGCTCCAGGAGATCGAGGAGACCTTCACCGAGGAGTACGCCGCGACCCAGCAGTCGCGCTTCCGCTCTCCGGGTGACGTCCCGATCGCCTCGTCGCTGCACCACTACTTCGCCTACCACTCCGCGCGGGCGACCGTGGGTGACATCCAGTACCGGTACATCGACCTCTCGGCCGACCTCGCCGAGCGGCGCCTGAACACGCTCCTCGCCAACCGGAACATGGACACCTTCTGCCTCAACGACACGGTCGAATCCGCCGATCCCGAGCGGCAGAAGGAAATGCTGGCGAGTTTCCTCGACGCGTACTTCCCGGTGCCCAGCCCTTACGAGGTCCCGGAACACGTGAACATTCTCGAACAGAGCGCGGATCTCGACGAACTCGTGAAGGCCTCCGACCGATGAGATCTCCGTCCCCCGTCGCACCGTCTGCGAATGGGTCCTGCCGAGCATGAATTCCTATGACGTCACGCTGGTCGTGCCGGTCTACAACGTGGAGCAGTACCTCCAGGAGTGCCTGGACTCCATCGCGGCGCAGACCGTCTTCGAGCGCTGCGAGGTCATCCTCGTCGACAACGGCAGCAGCGACGGTTCGTACCGGCTCTGCGCGGACTTCGCCCTTCGGCATGCCAATGTGACGGTGCTCGTGCGCCACGGGGGCGGCGCCGGAGCGGCGCGCAACCTCGGGATGGACCGTGCGACCGGTGCGCGCATCACGTTCTGCGACTCCGACGACGTGCTGCCGCCCACCTCCCTCGAACGCATGCTGGACGCCTCGCTCACCACCGGCGCGCAGGTCGTCGTGGGCGCGATGGAGACGTTCCCCAAGCCGACCCGCTGGGCCTGGAAGGACCACTTCGGAAAGGGCGACCGGACGTTCGCGAGCGTTGCCGAGGCGCCCGAACTGGTGCACAGCGCGAGCGCCTGCAACAAGCTCTTCGACCTGTCCTATCTGCGCACTCACCGCATCCGCTTCGCGGAGGGCGTCCACTTCGAGGACGCCTACGTCGGCGTCACCGCCCTCGTTCTCGCCACCCGTCTCGCCCTGGTCGACACGTGCGTCTACAAGTACCGCAAGCGCGCCGCGGGGAACTCGACCATGGACGCCATCTGGACCCGGCGGCAGAACTACTGGGACCACCTTCAGCTGGTGGAGTATCTGCACGGACTGGGAGCGTCCGTCCCCGCACCGTCCCGGGCCGTGCTCGATCTCTTCCTCGTACGGAGTTATCAGGGCTTCGCGCTGCGGGCGCCCGACCTCTTCCAGGGGGCGGAGCTGGAGGAGATCTACGCCCGGTGCCGCGCCGTCTACTGGAACGTCACTCCCGACGTGGTCGTCGCGGCCACGGCCGACGGTCGCCACCGGGTGGCCTACCACGCGTTCATCACCGGGGACTTCGGCCTCTTCGCCGACCGGGCGGCCAGGCTGCACAGGCTCTCGGTGCGCGACGGCCGGCCCTACTTCGCCGACGCGGTGCCGGACGGGCTGTCGTCGCTGGTCGAAGCAACGCCCTTCACCGCCCATGTGGAGCACGTCCGCCGCCTGCCCGGCACCAGGATGCTGCGCATCTCCGGCAGGTTCGAGGTCTGCGGGATGCCGTTGGTCCGGCCGCTGCCCGGTCGGCTCGGCCTGCGCGTGCGGGGGAGCCGCCTCAGCGCGCCCGCCACGCAGGTCCGCCGGCGCGACATGAAGAACCTCCGGCCCGACACGGAGTGGGGCGGCTTCACCGCCGACCTGCCCCTCGACGCCCTGCGCCCGGGCGTGCACGATCTCGAATTCGTCCTAGACGCCGAGGGCGGCCAGACGGTCACCCCGTGCCTGGTCGCCGCGGGCTTCCTGCGGGGGGCACGCGTCGTACGGCACCGGGGGACGAGGGTGGTGCCGCACTGGCGGGGGAGCAACCGGGCGATCCTCATGGTCGTCGGCTCCTCGCGCGGGCTCGCCCAGCGCATCCGCGGCGGCCTGCTCGCCAAGGACGCCAAGCACGTGCTGCGCAGACGGCCGTTCTGGAAGCAGCGGCTGGCCCGCCTGCTCACGAAACCACTGTTCCTCGGCAGGGACATCCGGCTGTTCGGCGAGCGCGGAGACACCGCGCAGGACAACGGCTGGCACCTCTTCCGCCACGAGCGCACCGCCGGGAAGCGCCGCGGGGCGTACTACGTCATCCGGGCCGGCAGCCCCGACCGTACGCACTTGGCGGGCCTCGGGCATGTCGTCGCGCACAGCTCCTGGAAGCACAAGCTGCTGATGCTGCACGCGTCCGCACTGATCAACGCGTACGACATCGACACCTACATGCTCCCCGACGGCTGGGACCGGACCCGCTATCTCAAGCACCTGAACTGGCGGGTGGGCGCCCGCCGGGTGTTCCTCCAGCACGGTGTGACGGACAAGGACGTCAGCAAGGGCCTGCACCGCAACCGCACGGGCGTCGACCTCATTCTCGCGGTGAGCCGGCACGAGGGAGAGTTCCTGTCGGCCGAACTCGGCTACGAGGGGCAGGTGGCGGTCACCGGCTTCCCGCGCTTCGACGCGCTGGTACCCGACCGCGGCGGGCGCCGCATCCTGTTCATGCCGACATGGCGCGCCTACCTGACCGTCCCCTCGTACAGCCGTGACGGCGGTGGCGGCGAGGCGAAGCGAGCCATGCAGGACCGGTTCCTCGCCTCCAGCTACCGGGACTTCATGGTCCGCTTCCTGAACGACCCGAATCTCCTGGCCGCCCTGGAACGGTACGACTACACCCTGGACTTCCTGCCGCACTACGAAATGCGCGCGGTGGTGGGCGAGATGGCGCCGGACCACGAGCGGGTCCGCATCATCGACCAGAACGAGATCAGCGTGCAGGACGCCATGCGCCGATGCGATCTCTTCCTCACCGACTGGTCTTCCACCGCCTTCGACGTCGCCTACCTCGGAACTCCCCTTGTCTATGCGCAGTTCGACGCCGAGGAGTACTGGGACGGGCATTACCGAAAAGGGTATTTCGACGCCCACCGTGACGGCTTCGGACCGGTCGGGGAAACCGTCGAGGACGTGGTGGGAGAAGTGATGCGCTACGTGCAGCGCGGATGCGAAAGAGAACCTGAATACCTGCGCAGGGTCGAGAAGTTCTTCGAGCACCATGACCAGCAGAACAACGTGAGGGCGTCGGAAGCGATCGAACGTCTCATTCGGGGGTTGAATCATTGATGTGGCGTGTCAGGAGGAAGTATGTCCCAAGCCAGCCGTGACGTGACCGTCGTCGTGCCGTTCCGCGATGTCCAGAATTTCTTCTCCGAATTCCTGGCCTCGGTGGCAGCGCAGACGGCTTTCTCGCGTGCACACGTAATACTCGTCGATAACGGCAGCACCGATCACTCGGTAGGTATCGCGAGTGAGTTCGCCGGTCTGTATCCCAACGTCGACCTGGTCGCGCAGCCGCACGGAAGAGCCGGCGATGCGCGGAACATGGGTATGGACATGGCTGCGACGCCGTACATCGTCTTCTGGGACGCCGACGACATCGTGCCCGAGCGGTCCCTGGAAGTTCTGCGGAACACCATCATCAAGACCAGGGCCACCGTCGTCGTGGGCCGCGAGAAGCATGTCCCGAAGCCGGTCAAGGCGCCGTGGCACAAGTACTTCGGCAAGAACGTCAAGACGGTGGACAGCGTTGTCGACATCCCCGACCTGATCCACTCGGCGTCCTGCTGGAACAAGATCTTCGACCTCGACCTGCTGCGCTCCCAGGGCATCCGGTTCGGCACCGCCACCGCCTTCGAGGACGCCTACGTCTCGATCCCCGCGCTGCTCCTGGCCGAGCGCATCTCGCTGGTCGACGCCCCCGTCTACGAGTACCGCAGGCGCGGGGACGGCACGTCCGTCATGGACACCCTCTGGGATCTCCCGCAGAACTACGCCGACCAGCTGGTGATGCTGGAGTACCTCGCGGCGATGCGTGAGCAGCTGACGCCGTACCAGCAGGAGACGCTGGAGCGGTTCCTCATCCGCAGCATGCAGGGATTCCTGCTGAGGGCCCCGCGGGTCCTCGGCGAATCCGAGTGCCGGCAGCTCTTCGAAAGGTGCCGCGCCCTGTACTGGGGCATCACCTCGGAGTCCTTCGTCCGCAGCACGAACGACACCCGGCACCGGATTCCCTATCTCGCGCTGCACTTCGGGGACTTCGACCTCTTCCACCGCCCGGCCGCCGTCCTCGGCCCGGTCTTCGGCCGTGAGGCGGACCTCTACGTCGACTACCCGGGCACGTCCTGGGCGCTGCCGCTCATGAAGGTCACGTCGGTTCCGGCCCGCATCGAGGGAATCTCCGCCGGCGACGGCGGGAGCGCGGTCGTCCACGGGCGGTTCTCGGTGAACGGGATTCCCGACGAACTGCTGGAGAAGATCGAACTGCAGGTCTGGTTCGAGCGGAGCGGCAAGACCCTTCCGGCGGTGAACCACGGGCAGGTCCACGACCAGGCCGGTCAGGGGGGAGCCGTCTTCAGCGTCACCCTCGACCCCCGGGAGTTCCCGGCCGGCGCCTTCCCCGTACGGCTCGTGCTGTGCACCCGGGGCAGGAACGTCTCGCGACCGTGCGGTGTGTCGCCGGGCGTTGTCCAGCAGCCCCCGGTGACCGGTTTCCACGGCCTCACGCGCATCGCCGCCGAGGGCTCGGACGCCCGGCTCGTCATCGAGTCCACGCAAGCCTGATCAACATCCGCTCCAGAGATGGGGTATTCGGCAGAAAACAGGAGTCATAAGTGTTCGATCCCGTCTACGACGTCGCCGTCGTCGTCCCCATCTTCAATGTGGAGAGATATCTCCAGGAGTGCCTGGACTCGCTGGCGCGCCAGACGATATTCGACCGCTGCCAGGTGATTCTCGTCGACAACGGCAGCAGCGACAGCTCGCCTGCCATCGCCGCGGGATTCGCCGCCCAGCATCAGAACGTATGGGCGTTCGTCCACCCCACGGGGAAGGCCGGCGGCGCCCGTAACGCGGGAATGGACCTGGTCAGTTCCCGGTACATCACGTTCTGCGACTCCGACGACGTACTGCCCGAGGACGCCCTCGAAGTCATGTGGCGGACCGCGGTGAAGGAGCGCGTGCCGCTCACCATCGGTCGCATGGAGACGTTCCCGGAGGCGACCAACTGGCCATGGCTCCGCTATTTCGGGGCGAATGTCCAGGTGCATCCCGGAATCGAGAACATTCCGGAGATGATTCACGGCGGAAGCGCCTGTCACAAACTCTTCGACGTCGAGTTCATCCGTGCGAACAACATCCGGTTCCGCGAAGGCGTGCACTTCGAGGACGCGTTCTTCTCGGTTCCCGCCATGCTGCTCGCGGACCGCATCGCGATGGTGCCCAGCACGGTCTACCAGTACCGCAAGCGCGCCGCCGAGGACTCCACGATGGACAAGCTGTGGGAGCGCAAGGCGAACTACTGGGACCACCTCCTGCTGGAGGAGTACCTGATGACGCTCCGCCCCCGCCTCTCCGGCCACCGGCAGGAGGTCCTCAACCGGTTCCTGGTGCGCAGCTACCAGGGCTTCGCCTTGCGCGCGCCGCAGGTCATGGAGGAGCAGGAGCTGTTCCAGCTCTTCACGCGGGCCCGCGCCGTCTACACCCAGCTGACGCCCGACGCGGTCATGACGTCCACCCACGACACCCGCCACCGGGTCCCGTTCCTCGCGATGTACATGAACTGGTTCGAGTTGTTCGCCCGACCGGAGCAGGCGATCACCGGTGTGTACGGGCGGGCCGGTGACCTCTACCTGGACCTCTCGGTGCCGAGCGCGCTGCTCCCGCTGACCAAGGTCTCCTCCACCAGCGTGCACGTGGAACGCATCCAGGAGGACCCCGACTCCGACGGGATCGTCGTGGCCGGCCGCTTTGTGCTCAACGGACTGCCGATGAACCGGCCCATGCGCAACCCCATGCAGCTGTGGCCGGAGACGAGCGGCCAGATGGTGACCGCGCGGCAGGTGTGGCGCAGCGACCTGAAGGCGACCCGTGACGATCTCGAATGGGGCGGATTCGAGGCGGTGGTCCCCGTACGGGCCATCAAGGACGGCGAGTTCCCGCTGAAGTTGGTGTTCTGCACCTCCGGCCGCGACGTCTCACGCCCGTGCATGACCACCACCGCGATGCTGCGCAGCGCCCGAGGGATGAACGTCGGGGGCCGATGGGTCCTGCCGATGTCGAAGGGCAAGGACAACGCCGTTCTGCTCGTCCGGGAGGTGCAGGGCAAGGGAAGGGGAGCTGACAAGGGCTGGGAGGAGTTCCTCCAGGGCATGGACGAGGACCAGAAGAAGCGCAAGGCGCCCTTCTGGCGGGCTCGCGCCATCCGGCGCGCCACGCTCAGGTTCTTCCGCCGCAAGGAGATCTGGCTGATCGCCGAGCGCAGGGACACCGCACAGGACAACAGCCTGCACCTGTTCACGTACCTGCGTACGCACGAGCGCCGCCGCAAGGCGTACTACGTCATCGACAAGGGAAGCGCGGACCGGGCCAAGCTGAAGCGCCTGGGCAACGTGGTGGCCCACAGCTCGTGGAAGCACAAGCTGCTGATGCTGCACGCGTCGCTGCTGATCAACGCCTATGACATCGACTCGTACATGCTCCCCGACGGCTGGGACCGCGGGCAGTACCTCAAGCACCTCAACTGGCGCGTGGGCGCCAAGCGGGTCTTCCTCCAGCACGGAGTCACCGACGAGGACGGCAGCAAGGCCCTGCACCGCAACAGGACCGGCGTGGACCTGGTGTTCGCCACCAGCGACCGGGAAGCCCAGTACTTCTCCGAGCACATGCACTACGGCGAGCAGGCCAAGGCGCTCGGCTTCCCGCGCTTCGACGCGCTCCAGCCGGACCGCGGCGGCCGCCGCATCCTCCTCATGCCCACCTGGCGCAAGTACCTGACCATTCCCTCCTACCTCCAGCAGGAGGGCGCCGACCAGGACGCCGTCAACGAGATCTTCCGCGAGTCGGCCTACCGGGACTTCGTGGTACGGCTGCTGCGCGACCCGAAGCTCATGGAGGCGCTGGAGTACTACGACTACACGCTCGACTTCCTGCCGCACTACGAGATGCGGAACATGATCGACGGAGTCGTGCCGGACCACCCCCGGGTACAGCGCCTGGACCAGACGAAGGTCAGCGTCCAGACGGCCCTGCGCCAGTGCGACCTGTTCATCACGGACTGGTCCTCGGTCCACTTCGACATGGCCTACCTCGGCACGCCGCTCGTCTACGCCCGGTTCGACCCGGACGAGTACTGGGCGAAGCACGCCAGGAAGGGCTACTTCGAGGCGGAGCACGACGGGTTCGGGCCGGTGTGCGGCAATGTCGACGAGGTCGTGACCGAAGTGATCCGCTACCTCGGCAACGGGTGCGCGCGCGAGCCGGAGTACGACCGCAGGGCGCGGGCGTTCTTCGCCTTCGAGGACCGCGACAACTGCGCCCGCGCGACGGCCGCGATCGCGGAGCTCGCGGCGTCGGAGGGGTAGGGCGCGCTGCGGCGCGCGTGTCTCACCCGGGCCGCACCGTCCGCGGCCCGACGCACGTGGCGCCCGACTCGCCCACGCGGCGGCGCAGTTCACGGTCGGCGGTCACCACGGTGCACGGCCTTCCGGCGGCGGCGACCAGTTCCACGATGTGGTCGTCGCCGCTCCCCGCCGCCGATTCGACCCGTACGCCCGGCACCGACTCCACACCGCGCGCCGCGCCCTCCACGACGAGCACGATGTCGACGCCCTCGCGCTCGGCGTAGGTCACCAGGCTGTCCCGCAGGCGTTCGGCCGCGCCCCGTCGGTCGCGCCACCAGCCGTCGGGGACCGAACCGACGACATTGGCGCCGTCGACGATCAGGAGCATGGTCATGAGGTCCCGCCCTTCTCCCACGCGGCGGTGACCCGCCGCATCGCCTCCACGGCGCGCGCCGTGCGCGGGGCGTCCGTGCGCAGCGCGTTGGCGAACTCGACGTGCAGGAACGGCACATGCTCGGCGGCCGCCTTCGCGCCCTGCACATTGGTGTGCCCCTCGAGTGGACAGGAGCGTACCCAGGCGCGGCACACGTCGAAGTCCCGCGCACGCAGTTCGTCGGCGAGTAGCCGGCCATCGGCGCGGCCCTCCCGGCCCCGCCCCGTCGACGCGATCACGTCGCGACCTGGCGCCGAGTCGTCGGCGAAGCCATGGATCTGGAGTCCGGGGAGTCCGTGCTCCGCGAGCTCGTCGCAGAATGCGTCGAAAACGCTGTCCCGGCGGTGCGCGACGTCCGCAGCGTCACCCGTGCCAGCTTTGCGATGTGCACCAGCAATGACGAGGACGCCGCCATGGCCGCCGCGCAGGACGCCCACCGCGAGCCGCTCGGTGTTGCGGTCGGCGACCGGGTGCGGGACCTGCACGGACCAGCGTGCGGGGGAGCCGGTCTCCATGTATACGCGCCCCCAGCCGCGAGGCGCGCGGCCCTGCTCGGTGCGGTCGGCGATCTCCGCGTACCGCCGCCCGGTGGAGCTGTCCGTGACGGTGTCCAGCGAGAGGTCGATGCCGGACAGGCGCTCCTTTGCCTGGTCCGCGTGGCCGGCGAGCAGCAGCCGGAGACCGCTCGCGGCCGTGCGCCGCTCATTCCGTGTCGGGGGCCGGTAGCCGGTTCCGGGTGTGAAGCGCGCGGTGTAGTCCGTGATCCGGGTCAACAGGTCGACGCCTGTTCGGCCGACGGGCCGTGCGCCGGGGCCGCGGCCGTCCGCGGGCTCGTCCCGGTGCGTGATCCCGGCCACGAGCGCGGTCGCAACGACCGCTGCGATCAGCAGGATTGTTGCAATCGTTACCGTCTTCGTCCTGTTCGTCCTCATGCTTGTATAAAGATAGCCCGGTGAAGAGACGCCCCTCCCGCCGGTCGCTGTCCGGCATAGCCCTGTCCGCGCTGCTCGCGGGAACCGCGGCCTGTGGCCCCTTCGGCTCGGACGACGGCAAGGCGGCCGCGGACGGCCCCTCGTTCACCGTCGCGGCGGCCGGAGACATCCTCATCCACCCGCAGCTCACCGAACAGGCGCGCAAGGACGCCAAGGTGACTGGCCAGGGCGAGAAGGGCCTCGACTTCGACCCGATCATGGCCGGGATCAAGCCCGTGATCAGCAGGGCGGACCTGGCGATCTGTCATTTCGAGCCGGTGGCGGGCAAGCCCGAGGGGCCGTTCGAGAGCTTCCCCGCGTTCATCGTGCCGCCGCAGATCACCACGACGATCAAGAAGATCGGCTACGACACCTGCTCCACGGCGTCCAACCACACGCTCGACCACGGCGCGGCAGGAGTGAAGAACACGCTCGACGCCCTGGACAAGGCGGGCGTGCGGCACACGGGTTCGGCCCGCAGCGCGGCCGAGGCGAACAAGCCGAACATCATCGACGTCAAGGGCGTCAAGGTGGCCCAACTGTCCTTCGCCGGCGGGTTCAACGGCAACAAGATCCCCGAGGACAAGCCGTGGCTCGTCAACCAGACGTCGATCAGGCAGATCAAGGCGGCGGAGCGGCGGGCCAGGGACGCCGGCGCCGAGGTCGTCATCCTGAGCATCCACTGGGGCCGTGAGCACCAGCCCACCCCCAACGCCGTCCAGCTCGACCTGGCCCGGCGCATCGCGAAGCAGACGGGCATCAACCTCGTGATCGGCCACCACGCCCACGTGGTCCAGCCGATGGAGAAGATCGGTGACACCTGGGTCGCGTACGGGCTCGGAAATCAGATCGCCCGCCACGAGGTGCCCAGCGGCCTGTCCGAGGAGGGCGTCACCGGCTGGTTCGAGTTCACCAAGCGCGGCGGCGAGTGGGACGTCCGGGCCAAGTACGTGCCGACGTTCATCGAGATCCCGCCGGACCCGGACGCGACCGGGGCCGTGCCCGAGGGGTCCGTCAAGGAGCACCGGCTCGTGGACGCCGCGGCCGCGCTGCGCGACGGCAAGGGGCTGAGTGCCCAGCAGCGGGCCCGCTACCGCCTGGCCTTCGAGCGCACCCAGGGCACGCTCCTCAACCGTGGCGCGGGCGAGGACGGTCTGGAACCCCTGGAGCCGCTTCCGTAGCGCACGGCACCAAACCGTGTTCTGCGTCACCTTTGACCATTTCCGTACAACCATTCACCCCTGCCTCCGGTCGAACGCATCCGGATCGCACATGCGTGCCCTCTGTGCCTGTGTGTACGGACCGGCAGGTGTTTCACGGGCGCGCGCCCCCGCGCCCCGGTCCCGGCACACCGCACGACTGCAGGAGAGGAGCCCCCGTTGGCCGCTTCGAAGGCGAAGCGACGGCACAAGGTCCGTAAACGGGCCGACATGTCCCTGCTCGGCGGCATTCGCCCGCCCATCGCGCTGCTCTCGGCGCTGCTCCTCACCCTGGCCGGGATCACCGCGCTGACCATGGGACGCGCCGACGACGCGGGGGTGCCCAAGGCGGTGCTCCAGTCGCAGCGGCACTTCGCCGAGGACGGCGCCGTCGCCCTGCGTGCCTCGCTCGACGAGAGCATCACGGACCTCAACCGCACCGCGAACCTCTTCAGCTCCGGTCAGCCGGTCAGCGCCGACACTGTCCTCGACAAGGTCGGCAACGTCTACCAGAAGTGGCGCGGCTCGTCCGTCATCGAGATCAAGTCGGGCAAGCTGCTCGCGGCCCGCGGCGAGAACGTCCCGGTCGTCGCGATCGACCGCGCCAAACTGTCGGACGAGGGGGGCCTGCAGCCCCGGCTCATCCGCCTCGACAACGGCGAGACGCGCCTGCTGACGCTGGCCCTGCTCTCCTGGAAGGGCCACCCGCAGGAACTCCTCGTCACGACCAGCAGCCTGAAGTTCCCCGGTGTCAGCCTCGGCAAGTTCCGGGCCATCGCTGTGGTCGACTCGGCCGGCGAGGTCCTCAGCAGTGACGGCATCCTGGCGCCCGAGCAGATCCTTTCCGACTCGGTCAAGGAGGCGTCGGCCGCGGCCCGTAAGCAGCTCGACGACTTCGCCGGGGCGGCTGCCGAGAAGGCGGCCCAGAACCCGATCAAGGCCAAGGAGCCCGGCTCCGGCGGCTACCTGGGCGTCAGCGGCAGTCTCCTCGGCGACACCGTCCAGGGCGACCGGGCCGTCGCCGGTTACGCCTCGCTCGCCGGACCCGAGCCGGGCGAGCCCACCACCGCCAGCGGCCTCGGCCTCACCGTCGTCACGCTGGTGCACGTCACCGAGGACCCCGCGCACGCCGCGGGCCTCGCCTTCGGTCTCTTGGCCGCGGGCGCCCTGCTGATCATCGGCGGCCTGACGGTCGCGCTGCTGCTCGGCACGGTGCAGCGCCCCCTGATCCGGCTGTTCCTGGAGAGCCGCCGGCTCACCCGCGGCGATCTGCACCGCCCCGTCTCCGTCCCGCGGTTCGGCGAGGGTGCCAGGGTCGGCACCGCTCTCGAGCGCCTGCGGCGACAGCTCGTCGGGGATCCCACCGAGGTGCCGCGCCGCCGGGCCCGGCTCGGCGCCCGGACCCTGCTGGCCGTCAGCGGCGTACTCCTGCTCGTGTGGTGCGCGCCGCTCGTGCTGCTCTTCAACCGGCCGGGCAACGACGTCGCCGTGCCCGAGCAGCTGGTCAGCGACCAGCGCGAGCGCACCGACACCCTCGCCGACCGCGTCCGCAGGGCCCTGAACGAGGGCCACGCCGACCTCGCGGCCGTCGGCTCCCTGGTCGGCGACCGGACCGGACCCGCGCAGATCACCGAGGTCCTGGAACGGACCATGGCGGAGCACCCGCGCTACGAGTCGCTGTACGTCCTCGGACCTGACGGAAAGATCGTCGCCAAGGCCGGCGGCGACCGGCACAACCCCGCGGGCAAGGGCCCCTCCACCGAGCCCATCCGCGTCCTGGACGACTCCGGCAAGAAGCCGGTGATCATCGGCACAGCGGAGATCCCGGGCCGCGCGGGCACCGCCGTGGTCGGCGAGTTCCGCCTCGACTTCCTCAACTCGCTGCTCAAGCGCCCCGGCCTCGGCACGGTCCGCGTCGTCGACGCGGACCGCAGAGTGATCGGCGGCAACTCCGGCTACCGCGAGTTCCAGCGGCTGCCCTCGGGACGGGTCGACGAACTCGTCGACGCCACCAACCAGCAGGTGGGCCTCGCGGCCAAGCCCAGCGGCGTCCTGTACCGGGACTCCGACGGCGTCCAGCTCGCCGCGGCCGCCCCCTTCGCCGGTGGCGGCGCCGCCAAGTCCCTCGGCTGGACCGTCGTCAGCTGGCAGCCCGCCTCCAGCCTCGCCATCCCCGAGTACAGCCTCCAGAACCGCACGGTCCTGGCCGGGCTTCTCGGCATCACCGCGGCGGCCGCCTGCCTCGGCTGGCTGCACATCGTCGTCGTACGGCCCCTGCGCGACCTGGCCCGCCAGGCCGAGTCGCTCGCGGACGGTGACCGCAAGACCGTCCTGTTCCCCCGCCACCACGACGAGGTCGGCGCCGTCGCCCGCAGCCTGGAGCTGATCAGGCAGCAGGTCCAGAGCCAGCAGCGCAAACGCGACGGCGGTGCCCGCACGCCCGCCGGAGCCGGAAGGAACTAGAACCACCGTGCTCTTCCTCTACACCGTGCTCGTGGTGTGCGGATCCGTCCTGCTGATCGCCGGAATCGTCGAACAGCGGCGGCACTTCGCCAACCTCGAACACATACCGACCCGCGTCCTGGTCAACGGCATTCGCGGCAAGTCGTCCATCACGCGCCTGTGCGCGGGCGCCCTGCGCGGCGGCGACCTGACCACGGTCGCCAAGACGACCGGCACGGCGGCCCGCTTCATCCACCCCGACGCCACCGAGGAACCGGTCTACCGCAAGTTCGGTATCGCCAACGTCGTCGAGCAGATCGGCATCGTGCGCCGCGCCGCCGCCTACAACCCGGACGCGCTCGTCATCGAGTGCATGGCCGTCATGCCGGCGCTCCAGGAGATCAACCAGTCCAAGCTGATCCGCTCCACCATCGGTGTCCTGTGCAACGTCCGTGAGGACCACCTCGCCGAGATGGGCCCCACCCTCGACGACGTGGCGCGCTCGCTGTGCCGGTCCATGCCGGAGGGAGGCATCTGCGTGACCGCCGAGCAGGAGCGCTTCCACATCCTCCAGGAGGAGGCGGACGCCAGGGACTGCAAGCTGATCTACGCCGACCCCGAGACGGTCAGCGACGAGGAGCTGCGCGGGTTCAGCTGGTTCACCTTCAAGGAGAACGTGGCGATCGCGCTGACCGTCGCCGAGCTGGTGGGCGTCGACCGGGACACCGCGCTCCAGGGCATGTACGACGCCCCGCCGGACCCCGGAGTCCTCTCCGTCGAGCGCTATCTCACGCACGACAACAAGAAGCTCCGCTTCGCGAACGTCTTCGCGGCCAACGACCCCGAGTCGACGCTGATGAACATCAACCAGCTCCTCGACCTCGGTGCCGTCCACCGCCCGCTGAACGTCGTCATCAACTGCCGCCCGGACCGCGTCGAACGCAACGGCCAGATGGGCGAGATCATCCCCGAGCTCGACCCGGACCAGGTCTTCGTCATCGGACACCCGGCCAAGTCCGCCATCGACGCGATCCCCGCCGCCTACCGCGACCGGGCCGTGGACCTCGGCGGCGACCGGCGCGAGGCCGAGGAGTTCATGGGGAAGCTGCTCGGCAGCCTCGGCTCCGACTCCTCGCTCGTCGCCATCGGCAACATCCACGGCCAGGGCGAGCACCTACTGGAGCACCTCGCCGAACTCCCCGCGGACGAGTCCGAGGACACCGCCGCCGGCACCGCCGACGCCTACGGGACCGCGGCCCCGGCGCACGCGGTACAGGCCCCCCACGAGCCCGTGGAGACGATGCAGCTCTACGCGCCCCGCATCGACCCGTACCAGCAGTACCCGCAGGCGTACGAGACGCGGTACGCGCCCCAGCCGCACATCCCCGTGCAGCGCGACGCGGACCGGCCCCATCCCGAGTACGACGAGCCGCAGCCCCGCGAGGTCTGGCCCACGGTGATCCAGGCCCAGCCCGTGTATCCCGCTCAGCCGGCCGAACAGGGGCGCCCCCGCGGCCTGTTCGAGCCCCGCGTCCCGCCCGCACCCCCCGCCGACGACCCGCAGCAGTGGCACAGCAGCCCAGGAGAACCCCGTTGATCCCCACCGTCCTCACCCCCGAGATCGCCGCGATCGGCATCGCGATCGGGCTGCTGTTCTCCCTGGTCTGCTATCTCACGACGAACCTCTCGCCGGGCGGAATGATCACCCCGGGCTGGATCGCGCTGACGCTCGTCGAAGACCTCCAGCGCGCGGCCATGGTCGTCGGCGTCACCGTCCTCACCTATGTGGGCACGCTCCTGATGCAGCGCTACGTGATCCTCTACGGCAAGCGCCTGTTCGCCGCCGTCGTGCTGCTCGGAGTGACGCTCCAGGCCACCGTGATGATCGTGCTCTCCCTCGAGTTCCCGCTGATGTACGCGAACCAGACGCTGGGCTTCATCGTCCCCGGCCTCATCGCGTACCAGCTGGTCCGCCAGCCCAAGGGCCCCACGATCCTCGCCACCGGCTCGGTGACGCTGATGGCCTATGTCGTCCTCACCGCCGGAATCCTCCTCGGCGTCATGCCGTCCGCCTGAACCAGCCACCGGAGCCGACCTCATGAGTGCCAAGAAGAAGCACCCCGTCCTGCACACCGCGGTCATCCTCGCGCTGCTCGGCGGCAGCGCTTATCTGACGGTGGAACTGCGCAAGGACGAACAGGCCAAGGCCCCCGCGGTCCAGGCCGTCACCGACACCCCGCTCCTGGAGTCGAGCACGGGCCACAAGAGTGGCAAGCAGACCTGGGAGCGCCTGAAGAACCCCGAGCGCTCGGTCCTGCGCGGCGAGGGCGGCCAGGTCCTCGCGACCTTCACCGACGGCGCCCGCACCGCCACGCTCAAGGGCCCGAGCCGCACCTTCACCGAGCCCGCCAACACCAAGTCCCGGGTAGTCACCGAGGACTGGGTGCGCCTGATGCCCGAACCCTGGCGCAAGGGCGCCGAGCGCGAGAAGTGGTTCAAGGACTGGTTCAAGGAGTTCTACGGCAGCGAGGAGGACGACGTCTTCGCGTTCGCCTTCCAGTACCTGGAGGGCGCCCCCGTCAAGAAGGACGACGAGGGCATCGCGTACGCCGGTGACGCCAACTTCGGTCCGATCAACCCGAACGGCAGCGAGGGCAACGACCTGCGCGACGAACTCTCGGACTTCTACGACTACTTGCGCATCCCGTACACGTTCCGTGACGGTGTCACGCAGCAGCCCGAGGCCCGCCGCGCCCGGTCCGTGGACTGCTCGGGCTTCCAGCGCCTGGTGTGGGGCTACCGGGCCCGCTACCCCCTGATGTCGTCGGACAAGTCCGGCGACGGCCTGCCGCGCACCGCCAACGGCATCGCGCGCTCGGACGTCGGGACCGACATCATCCCCCTCAAGGGAGTCGGCGCGGCCGACCGGCCCAAGTCCATCGACGTGCTGCAGCCCGGCGACCTCGTCTTCTTCAAGCTCGACGCCCGCACGGGCCAGCGCCTCGACCACGTCGGCATGTACATGGGCCACGACACCGACGGCCACATGATCTTCGTGTCGAGCCGCGAAGAGGTCAACGGCCCCACCATCGGCGACAAGGGCGGCACGTCCCGCCTCGACGGCAACGGCTACTACGCGAGCACCCTGCGCAGCGCGAAGCGGCTCTGACCGGCCGCTCGATACGCCGGTGCCCGGCACACCAGTTGGTGTGCCGGGCACCGTTCGTGCGGGGGGAGTTACGCCGGAACGCTGGCCACGCCCGCGTCCAGGAACCGCTTGCCGGTCACCCGCTCGCTGACGCCCTCACGGTCCAGGTACGGCGTGATGCCGCCCAGGTGGAAGGGCCAGCCGGCGCCGGTGATCAGGCACAGGTCGATGTCCTGGGCCTCGGCGACGACACCCTCGTCGAGCATGAGGCCGATCTCCTGCGCCACCGCGTCCAGGACGCGGTCGCGGACCTGCTCCTCCGTCAGGACGACATCGCCCTGCTTGAGGAGCGCGGCCACCTCGGGGTCGAGCTCCGGCTTCCCGGAGTCGTACACGTAGAAGCCACGCTTGCCCGCCTTGACGACCGCCGCGAGGTTCGGGGACACCGTGAAGCGCTCCGGGAAGGCGCGGTTCAGGGTCTCCGAGACGTGCAGACCGATCGCGGGACCGACCAGCTCCAGGAGCACCAGCGGGGACATCGGCAGGCCGAGCGGCTCGACGGCCTTCTCGGCGACCTCGACCGGGGTGCCCTCGTCGATGACGTTCTGGATCTCGCCCATGAAGCGGGTGAGGATGCGGTTCACGACGAACGCCGGAGCGTCCTTCACCAGAACAGGGGTCTTCTTCAGCTTCTTGGCGACACCGAAGGCCGTGGCCAGCGAGGCGTCGTCGGTCTGCTCGCCGCGGACGATCTCCAGGAGCGGGAGGATCGCGACCGGGTTGAAGAAGTGGAAGCCGACGACCCGCTCGGGGTGCTTCAGCTTCGACGCCATCTCGGTGACCGAGAGGGACGAGGTGTTGGTGGCGAGGATCGCGTGCGCCGGGGCGACCGCCTCGACCTCCGCGAACACCTGCTGCTTGACGCCGATCTCCTCGAAGACGGCCTCGATGATGAAGTCCGCGTCGGAGAAGCCCTCGGCCTTGTCCAGGACGCCGCTCACCAGCGCCTTGAGGCGGTTGGCCTTGTCCTGGTTGATACGGCCCTTGCCGAGCAGCTTCTCGATCTCGGCGTGGACGTAGCCCACACCCTTGTCGACGCGCTCCTGGTCGATGTCGGTCAGGACGACCGGCACCTCGAGGCGGCGCAGGAAGAGCAGCGCGAGCTGCGAGGCCATCAGGCCCGCACCCACGACGCCGACCTTGGTGACCGGACGTGCGAGCGACTTGTCCGGCGCACCCGCCGGGCGCTTGCCGCGCTTCTGGACGAGGTTGAACGAGTAGATACCCGCGCGCAGTTCGCCACCCATGATCAGGTCGGCGAGCGCCTTGTCCTCGGCGTCGAACCCGGCCTGAAGGTTCCCGTCCTTGGCGGCGGCAATGATCTCCAGCGCGCGGTACGCGGCCGGGGCGGCGCCGTGCACCTTGCTGTCGGCGATGAACTTGCCGCGCGCGACGGCCTCGTCCCACGCGTCGCCGCGGTCGACCTCGGCGCGCTCGACGGCCACGTCGCCCTTGAGGACGTTCGCCGTCCAGATCAGCGACTGCTCCAGGAAGTCGGCGCCCTCGAAGATCGCGTCGGCGATGCCGAGTTCGAAGACCTGCTTGCCCTTGAGCTGGCGGTTCTGGTTGAGCGAGTTCTCGATGATGACCGAGACGGCCTTGTCGGCGCCGATCAGGTTCGGGAGCAGCGCGCAGCCGCCCCAGCCCGGGACCAGACCGAGGAAGACCTCGGGGAGCGAGAACGCGGGCAGCGCCTTGGAGACGGTGCGGTAGGTGCAGTGCAGACCGACCTCGACACCGCCGCCCATGGCCGCGCCGTTGTAGTACGCGAAGGTCGGCACGGCGAGGCCCGAGAGGCGCTTGAAGACCTCGTGGCCGCCCTTGCCGATGGCCAGCGCGTCGTCGTGCTTCTTGAGGAGCTCGACGCCCTTGAGGTCGGCGCCGACGGCGAAGATGAACGGCTTGCCGGTGATGCCGGCGCCGACGATCGTGCCGTCGGCCGCCTCCTTCTCGACCTGGTCGATCGCGGCGTTCAGGTTCGCGAGCGAGGCCGGGCCGAAGGTGGTCGGCTTGGTGTGGTCGAAGCCGTTGTCGAGCGTGATCAGCGCGAACCGGCCCGCGCCGAACGGCAGGTCGAGGTGGCGTACGTTCGCCGACGTGACGACCTCGTCCGGGAACAGCTCGGCGGCGCCCTTCAGGAGCTCAGGGGTGGTGGTACTCACTTGTCGCCTCCGGCGTCCTTGTGGTGCGGGTTCTCCCAGATGACCGTGGCGCCCATGCCGAAGCCGACGCACATCGTCGTCAGGCCGTAGCGGACCTCGGGCTGCTCCTCGAACTGGCGGGCAAGCTGCGTCATCAGGCGCACGCCGGAGGAGGCCAGCGGGTGACCGAACGCGATGGCGCCGCCGTACTGGTTGACGCGCGCGTCGTCGTCGGCGATGCCGTAGTGGTCCAGGAAGGCGAGGACCTGGACGGCGAAGGCCTCGTTGATCTCGAAGAGGTTGATGTCCTCGATCGACAGACCGGCCTTGGCGAGCGCCTTCTCCGTCGCCGGGATCGGGCCGTAGCCCATGACCTCGGGCTCGACGCCCACGAAGGCGTAGGAGACGAGGCGCATCTTCACCGGGAGGTTGTTCTCGCGGGCGAAGTCCTCGGACGCGATGATCGACGCGGTCGCACCGTCGTTCAGACCGGCGGCGTTGCCCGCGGTGACGCGGCCGTGCACGCGGAACGGCGTCTTGAGGCCGGACAGGTTCTCCAGCGTGGTGCCCGGGCGCATCGGCTCGTCGGCGGTGACCAGGCCCCAGCCGGTCTCGCCGACGTCCGGGTTGGTGTTGCGCACGGAGATCGGGACCAGGTCCTGCTGGATCTTCCCGTTCGCGTACGCCTTCGCCGCCTTCTCCTGCGAGCGCACGGCGTACTCGTCGGCGCGCTGCTTGGTGATCTGCGGGTAGCGGTCGTGCAGGTTCTCGGCGGTCATGCCCATGAACAGGGCGGACTCGTCGACGAGCTTCTCCGACACGAAGCGCGGGTTCGGGTCGACGCCCTCGCCCATCGGGTGGCGGCCCATGTGCTCGACACCGCCGGCGATGACGGCGTCGTACGCGCCGAAGGCGATGGAGCCCGCGGTGGCGGTGACGGCGGTCAGCGCGCCGGCGCACATGCGGTCGATGGAGTAGCCGGGCACGGACTGCGGGAGGCCCGCGAGGATGCCGGCGGTGCGGCCGAGGGTCAGGCCCTGGTCGCCGATCTGCGTGGTCGCGGCGATGGCGACCTCGTCGATCTTCGCCGGGTCGAGGGCCGGGTTGCGGCGCAGCAGCTCCCGGATGGCCTTCACGACGAGATCGTCGGCGCGGGTCTCGTGGTAGATGCCCTTCGGGCCCGCCTTGCCGAACGGGGTGCGGACGCCGTCGACGAAGACGACGTCCCTGACGGTACGAGGCACGATGGCTCTCCTCCAGATGCGGGATGGCACTGCCGCGCGGCACGCACCCGGGATGCGGGAAGCGCGCTGCGAATACCGTCATGCTACTTGCGGGTAACCAAGACGTGTAGTCCCCCCGGCCGGAGCGGTGAAGGTCACACCGCGCGATCGAGGATCGAGCGCACCACGGGCCCCGCCGAAGCCACCACGTCACGGACGAACCGCACCCGTCCCACCCCGAACCCGCGCAGCGCCGGGCCGTGGTCGCAGGCGACGACGAGTACCGCGGCGATGAGCAGCGCCCGCCACCCCAGGAGCACCAGGCACCCCACCGGGCGTGGCATCCGCGCGAAGGCCTCGCGCAGCCGCTCGCAGTGGAACGGCACATGCCGCTCCTCGTCGGCGAGGATCGCCCCGGCCACCCGCGTCGTGAGCGCGTCGTCGGTGCCGTCGCGCAGCGCGCGGTAGTAACGCAGCGCCACGACCTCGGCGACCATCAGGACCAGGAGTTCGAGCCGCAGCCCGAGAAGCCGGCGCAGCCGGACGAAGACGGTGTCGCTCCAGTGCGAGGTGAGCGGCGGCACCCCGCCGGCGCCGAGCAGCAGCCCGAGCTGCCGGGCGTGGTTCTGCTCCTCGGCCACGAAGAGCCGCACGGCGCGCGCGTACGGGACGTCGCCCGCCCGGTCGGCCTTGGCGATCAGGTTCGCCCCGTCACCGCTCTCGCCGACCTGGAAGCGCCGCACGCTCCGCCACACCGCGGGATGCACCCGCGCGCCCCGCTCCCAGGCGGGCTCCGGTGTCGCGGCCCGGCGCTCCCGCTCGTCCTCGAAGTCCCGCACCCATGCCTCGTACCCCCTGGTGATCATGGGAGTGACCGTAGGCAGGCCCTCCCCGCCGCGACGAGCGAGGAGGGGCCACCGGTACGAAACCGCTACGAACGCGGGGCGCCGCGCGGCGCCCCGCGGGTCAGGCGGTCTGCTTCAGGGCCTCGGCGAGCAGCGGCGTGACCTGCTCGATCTGCCAGGGCCGCGCCCCGTACCCGCGCAGCGCCTCGGCCACGGCCGCCTCGGAGCGGTCGCCCGGGGGCTCCCAGCACACCCGGCGGACCGTGTCCGGCGTGATCAGGTTCTCCTGCGGCATGTTCAGCGTCTCGGCCAGCGCCGACACCGCGGCCCGCGCGGCGGAGAGCCGCGCTGCTGCGACCGGGTCCTTGTCGGCCCAGGCCCGCGGGGGAGGAGGCCCGGCGAGCGGGGCCCCGGGCTGCGGCAGCTCCGCGTCGGGCAGCTCCTTCGCCCGGTCCACGGCCGCCTGCCACTGCTCCAGCTGACGCCGGCCCGTACGGTGCCCGAAACCGGGCAGAGCGGCCAGCGCGTGCACATTCGCGGGAAGTGAGAGCGCCGCCTCGACGATCGCGCCGTCCCCGAGCACCTTGCCCGGCGACACGTCACGCCGCTGCGCGATCCGGTCCCGCGCGGTCCACAGCTCCCGGACGACGGCCATCTGCCGGCGGCGCCGCACCTTGTGCATCCCGGACGTGCGCCGCCACGGGTCCTTGCGGGGCGGCGCGGGCGGCGCCGAGGCGATGGCGTCGAACTCCTGGTGCGCCCAGTCGAGCTTGCCCTGCCGGTCGAGCTCCTTCTCCAGCGCGTCCCTCAGGTCCACGAGGAGCTCCACGTCCAGCGCGGCGTAGCGCAGCCACGGGTCGGGCAGGGGCCGCGTCGACCAGTCGACGGCGGAGTGGCCCTTCTCCAGTACGTAGCCGAGGACGTTCTCCACCATCGCGCCGAGCCCCACGCGCGGGAAACCGGCTAGGCGCCCGGCGAGCTCGGTGTCGAAGAGGCGGCTGGGGACCATACCTATCTCGCGAAGACACGGCAGGTCCTGCGTCGCGGCGTGCAGCACCCACTCGGCGTCGGCGATCGCGTCGCCGAGGGCGGACAGGTCGGGACACGCGACGGGGTCGATGAGCGCGGAGCCCGCGCCCTCGCGGCGCAGCTGCACCAGGTAGGCGCGCTGCCCGTAGCGGTAGCCGGAGGCGCGCTCGGCGTCGACGGCCACGGGCCCGGTGCCCGCGGCGAAGGCCGCGACCACCTCGGCCAGGGAGGCCTCGTCGGCGATCACCGGCGGGATGCCCTCGCGCGGCTCGAGCAGGGGGATCGGCACCTCCGCAACAGAGCCGCCGTCGTCCGGAGGTGCGCCCCCGGTGGTTCGCAGTGAACTGTCTGCTGCGGTCTCTTGGGCGTCGGTCACCTGTCAAGGGTATCTGTGTATGTACAGCGCCCGTCGACGGAACGTTCCGTCGACGGGCGATGAAGGTACGTAAACCAGTCAGGGTCAGTGGATGATTCCGGTGCGCAGGGCCACGGCCACCATTCCGGCGCGGTCTCCCGTGCCGAGCTTGCGCGCGATGCGGGCGAGGTGGCTCTTGACGGTCAGTGCGGACAGGCCCATCGAGACTCCGATGGCCTTGTTCGACTGGCCCTCGGCGACGAGCCGGAGCACCTCGACCTCACGGCCTGACAGTTCGCGGTAGCCGCCCGGGTGGCTCGGAGCACCCGGGGGGCGGCGGTGCATACGGGCCGCGGCGGACCCGATGGGGGCGGCGCCGGGGCGGGAGGGCAGCCCGACGTTGGTACGGGTGCCGGTGACGACGTAGCCCTTGACGCCGCCCGCGAGGGCGTTGCGTACGGCACCGATGTCGTCGGCTGCGGAGAGGGCGAGCCCGTTGGGCCAGCCCGCGGCACGGGTTTCGGACAGAAGGGTCAGGCCGGAGCCGTCGGGAAGGTGGACGTCGGCGACGCAGATGTCGCGGGGGTTGCCGATGCGGGGACGAGCCTCCGCGACGGACGAGGCCTCGATGACGTCACGTACACCGAGCGCCCACAGGTGGCGGGTGACGGTGGAACGGACGCGGGGGTCGGCCACGACCACCATGGCGGTCGGCTTGTTCGGGCGGTAGGCGACCAGGCTTGCGGGCTGCTCGAGGAGAACGGACACCAGGCCTCCTGGGGTGCGGGACGGGACCGGCTCGGGGATGAAGCCGGGGCGAACCGTGCTTTCAAGGTCACAGACCTCTTCGGCAATAAACCCGCTCGCCTTTAGAGAAAGATCACGATTTAGTGAGTAACAATTCGTGCAATTCGGACACGCGATCGATCATCCGAAGATCGAAACGAATCACATCGGGACCGGAACTCTTCGAGGTCCGGTCCCGATCGGTGCTGTCGCTGCCCCTCGTCACCGGCGGCGGAAGGCCGAAAATCGCCTGCCGATGGCTGTTCCTCGTCGCCCGCCAGGACTTCCGCGTCGCCGTTCATGGCTCTCGCGTCGCTGTTCAGGACTTCTGCGGGCCCCGGCGCTGAGGCAGCGTCACCACGGACGCGTCCCCGGGACCGGCAGGCGGCAGGCCCGCGATCTGGCTGAGCAGATCGCACCAGGCCACCAGGTGAGAGGCCGTGTCCGGCACCCCGCCGAGCCCTTCACGCGGCGTCCACGAGGCGCGGATCTCGATCTGCGACGCCGGCGCACGCTCACCGAGCCCGCCGAAGTAGTGCGAACTCGCCCGCGTCACCGTGCCGCTCGCCTCCCCGTACGCGAGGCCCCGCGCCTGGAGCGCGCCCGTGAGCCACGACCAGCAGACCTCGGGGAGCAGCGGGTCCGCCGCCATCTCAGGCTCCAGCTCCGCCCGCACCAGCGTCACCAGGCGGAACGTCCCGTGCCACGCGTCGTGCCCCGCCGGGTCGTGCAGCAGAACGAGGCGGCCGTCCGCGAGGTCGTCGTCGCCGTCCACCACCGCGGCCTCCAGCGCGTACGCGTAAGGCGCGAGGCGCTGCGGCGGCTTGGTCGGGTCCACCTCGATCTCCGGACGCAGCCGCGCCCCCCGCAAGGCCTCGACCGCCGCCCGGAACGGCGGCGGAGCCGAGTCCACCGGATCCTTCGTCTTACGCCCCTCCCGCTCCGATTCACTCATTCCCTCAGCGCCGTCCGACAGTCGTCCCTCAGCCGCAGCCATGCGGGGAAGATTAAGGGGAACGCGGCCTTCGCGCAGGGAGAGACACCCGGCACCCCTCACCTCGATGTCCCGGCGCCAGGCGGGGTACGCACCCGTGCGAGACTTTCCGACGTGAGCGCCAACCTCCGCCCCACGGGCCAGCAGCCGACAGCGACGTACGAATCCGCCTTCCTCAAGGCGTGCCGGCGTGAGCCGGTGCCGCACACCCCGGTGTGGTTCATGCGGCAGGCCGGTCGCTCGCTGCCCGAGTACCTCAAGGTGCGCGAGGGCATTCCGATGCTCGAGTCCTGCATGATGCCCGAGCTCGCCGCCGAGATCACGATGCAGCCCGTGCGCCGCCACCACGTCGACGCGGCCGTCTACTTCAGCGACATCGTCGTACCGCTCAAGGCCATCGGCATCGACCTCGACATCAAGCCGGGCGTCGGTCCCGTCGTCGAGCAGCCGTTCCGCTCGCGCGCCGACCTCGCGCGGCTGCGCGACCTCACGCCCGAGGACGTCTGGTACGTCACCGAGGCGATCGGCCTCCTGACGGCCGAGCTCGGCTCCACCCCGCTCATCGGTTTCGCCGGCGCGCCTTTCACCCTCGCGAGCTACCTCGTGGAGGGCGGCCCGTCCAAGAACCACGAGCACACCAAGGCGCTCATGTACGGCGACCCGCAGCTGTGGGCCGACCTGCTCGACCGCCTCGCCGAGATCACCTCTGCGTTCCTCAAGGTCCAGATCGAGGCCGGCGCCTCCGCCGTCCAGCTCTTCGACTCGTGGGTCGGCGCGCTCGCCCCCGCCGACTACCGGCGCTCCGTGATGCCCGCGTCGTCCAAGGTGTTCAAGGCCGTCGAGGAGTACGGCGTGCCGCGCATCCACTTCGGCGTCGGCACCGGTGAGCTCCTCGGTCTCATGGGCGAGGCCGGCGCCGACGTGGTCGGCGTCGACTGGCGCGTCCCGCTCGACGAGGCCGCCCGCCGCGTCGGCCCCGGCAAGGCGCTCCAGGGCAACCTCGACCCGGCGGTCCTCTTCTCCACGCCGGACGCGGTGGAGGCCAAGGCCCGCGAGGTGCTCGACGCGGCGGCCGACCTGGAGGGCCACGTCTTCAACCTCGGTCACGGCGTGCTGCCCACCACCGACCCGGACTCCCTGACGCGTCTCGTCGAGTACGTCCACACGCAGACCGCCCGCTAGGGGTGGTGAGGGCGGGCGCGTGCCCGCCCCCACCCCGCTGGACGAACAGCGCCCGCTGAACGAAAGCCGCCCGCCGCGCGTACGTCATGCCGAGCAGTGTCCCGCCGCCCCAAGCGAGGAGACCAGCCCATGACCGACCATCAGCCGGGTGCCCCCGTCCCTCCCCTCACCGCCCTGCCGGACGGTGAGGCCCAGCTCGCCGTCGTGCTGCGCCTCACCTGGGAGGACCTGGCCGCGCTCGGTCAGGAGGCGGGCCGTATCGCCGCCCGCACGCACCGCCCGGTCACGCTCGACGAGGCCGTCAGCCACCGCCTGCGCACCCGCCTGCCCGCGGCCCACGCCAAACCCCCGCAGCCCACGGCCGCTTCCGCCCTGAGCGCGGCCACGCCCCGCACCCCCGGCGACCAGGCGCGCCAGGCCATAGAGCAGATCAACGGCACGTCCACCCCGATGCCGCCCACCTCGGGCCCGGACACGCCCTAGGGGGTGTCCGGCGGATCCCCTAGCCCCTGCGCACCGCCGCGCTCGACTTGCGGGCCGCCACCAGGACCGGGTCCCACACCGGTGAGAACGGCGGTGCGTAGCCGAGGTCGAGGGCCGTCATCTGGTCCACCGTCATGCCCGCGGTCAGCGCGACCGCCGCGATGTCGACCCGCTTCGCGGCGCCCTCGCGGCCGACGATCTGCACACCGAGCAGGCGGCCCGTGCGGCGCTCGGCGATCATCTTCACCGTCATCGGGGCCGCGCCCGGGTAGTAGCCCGCACGGCTCGTCGACTCGATCGTGGCGGACACGAACTGCAGGCCGGCCCGCCGTGCGTCCTTCTCGCGCAGGCCGGTGCGCGCGATCTCCAGGTCGCACACCTTGCTCACGGCTGTCCCGACGACGCCCGGGAACGTCGCGTAACCGCCGCCCGCGTTCGTGCCGATGACCTGCCCGTGCTTGTTGGCGTGCGTGCCGAGCGCGATGTGGCGCTCGCGTCCCGAGACCAGGTCCAGGACCTCCACGCAGTCGCCGCCCGCCCAGATGTTCTCGTGGCCGCGCACCCGCATGGCGAGGTCGGTGCGGAGCCCGCCGTGCTCGCCCAGGGGGAGCCCCGCGGCGCGCGCCAGCGAGGTCTCCGGGCGGACGCCGATGCCGAGGACGACGACGTCCGCCGGATACTCGTCGGACGTCGTCGCGACCGCCCGTGCCCGCCCGTCGTCGCCCGTGAGGATCTTGGTGACCTCGGCGTCGTCGACCATGGTGATGCCCAAGCCGGTCATCGACTCGTGCACCAGGCGGCCCATGTCCGGGTCGAGCGTCGACATCGGCTCCGGCCCGCGGTTGACGACCGTGACCTCGTATCCGCGGCGGATCAGCGCCTCCGCCATCTCGACGCCGATGTAGCCCGCGCCGACGACGACGGCCCGCCGCCCCTGTGTCGCGGCGAGCGAGTCGAGCAGCGCCTGGCCGTCGTCGAGGGTCTGCACGCCGTGCACGCCCGGCGCGTCGATCCCGGGAATCCGCGGCCGCACCGGCCGGGCACCCGTAGCGATCACGAGTTTGTCGTACGAGGTCCAGGCCTCCGTCCCCGTGTCGAGCGCGCGTGACCTCACCCGCCCGCCCACGACGTCGAGTTCTGTCACCTCCGTGCGCATGCGCAGGTCGATGGACCGCTCCCGGTGCTCCTCGGGCGTGCGCGCGACCAGCTCGTCGGGCCCGGCCACCTCGCCGCCGACCCAGTAGGGGATGCCGCACGCCGAGTACGAGGAGAAGTGCCCCCGCTCGAAGGCCACGATCTCCAGCTCGTCGGGGCCGCGCATCCTGCGGGCCTGGGGCGCCGGGGGCCAGCCCCCCCCCGCCCCCCCCCCCTCACCCCCACCCCCCACAGGTTGGGGCGTGGCCCCCCCAAAAAACACCCCCCCCCCCCCCAACCACCACCACACCAAA